>JBGTNM010000272.1:0-37658 GCA_041743025.1 Microcystaceae cyanobacterium | reverse complement strand
GGTAATGAGTGTCTTTTTCCCTGCTTGCGACGATAATCTGGTATTCCCTCAAAGACTTGAACAATTGCTATTTCAGACATCTATTTAGTTTGTTTCTATGTTACCACAGCCATTCTACCATGTAGAATGAAATAGCCCTGCTTTAAATGAGGAAAATGATATTAATGTTATCTTAGAAATTATGGATGCTATAACTTTAATTAATAGCCAAACATCAACTAAACCTATGTCAGATATTCCCAAAGTACAAATGAATTTTAATGCGCCTGTTACTGGCGTTTCTGGTAACGTTGAAGGAGATATGATGGTTAATCCTCCTGTTAAAACTCCTGCTGAGTCTGCCCAAGAAATTCAAGCTTTATTAAAACAACTTCAACAAAGTGAACCGACTGCAACAGAAGCAGAATTAGTTCAGCAAGTGATTCATAATAATCCAACCCTGAAAGTGCGATTAATAAACGCTTTAAAACAAGGCGGAACAGAAGCATTAAAAGTCTTTTTTCCCTTTGTGAGTATTCCCCTAGAAACCATTCGCAGTTTTCTAGAAGCAGAATAAGGTCATAAGCTGTAAAATATTTAAATTGCTGGTTAAGATTATTGCCTTATTTTCTAAACTATGAACAACTTTCGTTCTGAACCATTTTTGTGGATTCATCTGGCAGGGATTGCGGTCGTACCGCTAACCCTACAACTGGTGTGGTTGGGGTTGGCTGTTGGCAATCCCCTTCCTTTCTATGGGGTAGAGTTATTGATTGTGATAGCGGTTGGGATTATCCCCCCCCTCTGGATGCAGTGGAAGCGTCCCTTTGATATTTTTAGCCTGCTGCTAGTTGCCCTGCGATCGGATGCCTTAACTCCTGACCAGCGCAAGCTTTTGACCCTCTTTACAACCCGCAAGCAGAAAGTGTTAAGCTTGTTAGTAGCGGCGGTTATGCTGGTTATTTTGTGGGTATTTTACCAACTTGCTCCCCTGGCGACATCGGCGGCTGCTTTCTTACCGCAATGGCGACTTTTGGGACTGGCGATCGCGGCGATTGCTTTTTGGCTAAGTAACCTGTTCGTTCAAGTTCCTGTTAGCGTTTTGGGGGTTTTGACCACTTCTGCTCAACAGTGGTCTGAGACAGAACCCTATTTACCTGAAAATATCTCCCAAGCCTTTACTGTTCCTGGCTTTCGGGTGAGACGGATTCTCCCCATCCAACCAACCATTGAAGAACCTCTAACGCCTTGACAACTTGTCTAAAAGTTTAACAATTGTGTCAAAGATATCAAAACCTATCGGCTGGCGTGCGCTAAGGTTATAAACGATAGTCGATTTATTAGGTAAAACAGATGCCCAGTTCCACTATTTCTGTAGACCGTCAATTCGACCAAGATCGTGAAGTCTGGGAAAGCCTCAAACAGGCGATCGCGACGAGTTCTGGATTCAAGCAATGGCAGCAAGGGAAAGAGACAGAACAACCTGTTGTTTCCTCCAATCTCGATGTACAAATTCGATCTTATTTACGAGAAACATTAGAAACCTTAGCTTATTAACCTAAACGATTCTGTATGAATGCTGAGAGTGAATGAGTTGCTGTTGTTAAGCTATTACAGGGTTAAAACAATCAGAGTTAGAGAAGAGGGAGCAAGATGCTCCCACTCAACTAGAGAGCATCTTGCTCCCTAGATTTTTTCAAAATAGAGTAAGGTGGGACGGGGCTTTTAAAGGGCGGAAATAGTTCCGCCCACAGCCCCTCTCCATTGCCCACCCTACGAATAGCGTCCTACAGGGATCAGACAACCGCTTGCAGTTGTCTAGCCGTTGGTTGAGAAGCCAGAACCCTTACTTGATTAGCTTCATCAATATCTACCGTAACGCGATCGCCATCCTTGACTTGATCAGAGAGAATCGCCTCAGCTAGAGAGTCTTCCAACAGCCTCATTAAGACGCGGCGTAGTGGTCTTGCCCCATAGCTGGGATCGTAGCCTTCTTTGGCTACTCGTTGCTTAAAGGCATCCGTTACCGTTAGACAGATTTGGCGTTGTTCCTTCAATTGTGCCGCGATTTCTTGCAGGAGAAGGTCAGCAATCTGGGTGATTTCTGCGGGTATTAGCTGACGGAAAACGATGATGTCATCAAGGCGGTTGAGGAATTCAGGACGGAAGTATTGCTTAAGTTGATCGTTGACGGCATCGCGAATGCGCTGGTATTGGGACTCCATTGCCTCTGATGACATTTCAAACCCAAACCCACTACCGCCTTTTTCAATGGCTTTCGAGCCAACATTTGAGGTCATGATGATCAGCGTATTTTTGAAATCGACGATGCGGCCTTTGGCATCTGTCAACCGTCCATCATCGAGGAGTTGCAGTAGGAGATTAAAAACATCAGGATGAGCCTTTTCAATTTCGTCAAACAGGACGACCGTATAAGGTTTGCGGCGCACAGCTTCAGTCAGTTGCCCACCTTCTTCGTAGCCGATAAATCCGGGTGGTGACCCGATCAGCTTAGAAGCCGTATGCGATTCCATGTATTCAGACATATCAAGGCGCACCATTGCTTCGTCTGAGCCAAACAGGTAGCGGGCCAGCGCTTTGGTCAGTTCGGTTTTACCCACCCCAGTCGGCCCAGCAAAAATGAAGCTGGCAATCGGACGGTTTGGGTTTTTCATACCCACTCTAGCGCGGCGCATAGCACGAGAAACAGCACTCACGGCTTCTTGCTGGCCGATAATGCGTTGATGGAGTTCGCTTTCGAGATGCAGCAGGACTTCGGATTCGGCTTCAGTGAGCTTGTTGACCGGAATGCCTGTCCAAGCAGCGACAATTTGGGCAATTTCTGCTTCATCCACCACCGGAACCAGTGATTCGGGGTTAATAATGGGAGTTTCTCCCATTTCCGCAGGCGCAGTTTTAGTTTGTAGAGAGTGGCGCAAGTGGAGGTGAGATCCTGCTTCGTCGATGAGGTCGATCGCTTTGTCAGGCAGAAAGCGGTCACTGATGTAGCGATCGGCCAGCTTAGCGGCGGCTTCTAAAGCGCGATGGGAGAATTTCACGCGATGGAAAGCTTCATATTCTGGGCGTAATCCTTGGAGGATTTCAATGGTTTCTTCAACAGAAGGTTCCCCCACCAGCACACGTTGGAAGCGGCGTTCTAGGGCTGCATCGCGCTCAATATACTGGCGGTATTCATCTAGGGTAGTCGTGCCAAGACACTGCAACTGACCTCTAGCGAGAGCGGGTTTGAGCAGGTTAGCCGCGTCGAGGGAACCGCCCATGCCGCCTGTTCCGACGAGGGTGTGAATTTCGTCGATGACGAGAATGATATTGTCAGATTGCTGGACTTCAGTAATAATCGCTTTGAGTCGTTCTTCAAATTCACCTCGGAAGCGGGTTCCAGCGATGAGCAATCCCATGTCAAGGCTGATAACTTGCTTGTCTTGCAGCAATGGGGGAATGTCGCCTTCAACAATGCGCCGGGCCAGACCTTCTGCGATCGCGGTTTTGCCAACGCCGGGTTCTCCAATCAAAACAGGGTTATTTTTGGTGCGGCGGCCTAATATTTGAATGACTCGCTCAATCTCTCTAGCTCTTCCAATAACGGGGTCAATCTTGCCTTCTCTGGCGCGTTGAGTCAGGTTGATACCAAATTGCGCTAAAGTAGCCGGACGGTTGGCATCCTCACCAAATCTTGAGCTTGAGAAATTTTCCGCCCCGACTGCCACAGATTGTTGTTCTCCTGCTTGCTTAATCAAGGTTATCCGCAAGTTAACCAGATCCACGCCTTGCAGGATGAGAATTTTTGCCCCAATGCGCTGGGGATCGCCAATTAAGGCGAGTAACAGGTGTTCTGGCGTGATGGCGCGATCGCCCAGTTGGCGAGCTTCCTGAAGAGCTTGTTCAAAAACTTGCTTGACAGCAGGCGTGAAAGGAATATTCGTCGCACTAAAGCCTGATCCTTTTTGTACCAACTCGCTAATGATCTGCCGGGTCTTAGCTAAGGTTACGCCTAACTCCTGCATCACAACAGCCGCCGTCGCCGTTCCTTCGCCAATTAAGCCTAATAATAAATGTTCTGTCCCTACCAAATTCTGTCCTGCCCGACGAGCTTCATCTTGCGCGAGCATGACAGCTTTGATGGCTTTGTCGCTGAAATATTCAAACATAATTTCGCGGAGCTATTGGTTTACAATTCTTCACCTTTGATTCATACTCTACCGCGTCCTTCCGGCAGAAGCGCAGTGAGGATACCCGTAACTCAGATCTTGCACTCTTTGTTGAAGATTAGAGTGTTGACACCAGACAAGGGGAAAAGAAAAGGGATCAATCCCGATCGTGGCACAATGGGAAACACTGACGCGCATTGATCGCCCGACAGTTTGACCTAATTAATCCTCCCTTGATCCGATGATTGCCACCCTCGAAGCACCTGTGAAAACCCGCCGTCTCGTCTTTCCCTTCACCGCCATTGTCGGCCAAGAAGAAATGAAACTAGCTTTGCTGTTGAACGTGATTGACCCCAACATTGGCGGTGTGATGATTATGGGCGATCGCGGCACAGGCAAATCGACGACGATACGCGCCTTAGCGGACTTATTACCCGACATTGAAGTGGTGACAGGCGACCCCTTTAACTCCCACCCCACTGACCCCGATTTGATGAGTGATGCTGTTCGAGGACAACTCGAAGACAACCTTCCCCTCCCTACCTCCCTGAAAAAAGTGCAGATGGTGGATTTGCCCCTCGGTGCCACCGAAGACCGCGTTTGCGGCACCATTGACATCGAAAAAGCCCTCTCGGAAGGGGTGAAAGCCTTTGAACCTGGACTGCTGGCCAAAGCCAATCGTGGCATCCTCTACGTCGATGAAGTCAACCTCCTCGACGATCACTTGGTAGACGTGCTGCTCGATTCTGCCGCTAGCGGTTGGAATACCGTCGAACGCGAAGGCATTTCTATTCGCCACCCGGCCCGTTTTGTCCTGGTGGGTTCTGGCAACCCCGAAGAAGGAGAACTGCGCCCTCAGTTGCTTGATCGCTTCGGCATGCACGCCGAAATTCACACGGTCAAAGAACCTGCCATGCGAGTGCAAATTGTCGAACAACGCTCTGACTTTGATCAAAATCCCCCTCACTTCTGCGAAAAATACCAAGAACAGCAAGAAGAACTTCAACAACGCCTCATCCAAGCTCAGCAACTCCTGCGCGAAGTGACGATTGACTACGAAGCGCGGGTGAAAATTTCGGAAGTCTGCTCTGAGTTAGATGTGGACGGACTACGGGGAGATATCGTCACCAATCGAGCGGCCAGAGCCATAGCCGCCTTGGAAAGGCGCTCTTTAGTCACGACTGATGACATCCGCCGCGTCATCGTCCTTTGTTTGCGCCACCGACTACGCAAAGACCCCCTCGAAACCATCGATTCTGGTTACAAGGTAGAAAAGGCTTTCAATCGCGTCTTTGGTCTTGAGACAATTGATAAAATTGATAATTGATGAAAGAAGCCCTGATCGAACTGAAAGGCATTTCTAAGACGTTTGGCAATCAGGTCATTCTCGACCAAGTGGACTTGACTCTCTATCGAGGGGAAGCTCTGGCCATTATTGGGCCGTCTGGCACGGGTAAATCGACCATTTTGCGGATTATCGCTGGATTACTTTTACCCGATGCTGGCGAAATTTACCTCAAAGGGAAGCGGCGTAAGGGAATGATCGAAGATGGTGGGGAAAATATGCGAATTGCTTTGGTCTTTCAACAGGCGGCCTTGTTTGACTCCCTCACTGTTGAAGAAAATGTCGGGTTTTTTCTTTACGAACACTCCCAGCTTACCCGCGAAACGATTCGGCAGTTAGTTGCCCAAAAACTGGCGATGGTTGGTTTGCAAGGGATTGGCGATCGCTATCCCTCTCAACTGTCTGGGGGAATGCGTAAGCGAGTCAGCTTCGCACGGGCGCTCATCAATAACCCCGAAAATTCGCTTGACAATCCCGAAATCGTCCTCTACGACGAGCCAACCGCCGGTTTAGACCCCATTTCCTCTACCATTATCGAAGATTTAGTTCGACACTTACAAAGAACCCCTGGTGGCTGCGAAACTTACGTCATGGTAACGCATCAAGACAGCACCATTCGCCGCACCGCCGATCGCGTGATTTTCCTCTATAGCGGTAAAATTCAATGGCAAGGCCCGGTGGCAGAAATTGAGAAGACTGACCATTCTCTCATGCGGCAATTTTTTAGCGGCAGCGTATCAGGGCCAATTCGCGTCTTGGATTGAGGCTGAATGGATTGGCAATCCTACAGTTTAATTGTCTAAAAGGGATCGGATTAACTATCAGTCCAGTTAGTTAAATATGAGCGTACTTTAACTAAATATTTCCGCAGGGTATTGTAACCGATGACATCATCGTGTTGTAGGCGACCTACAATAATGCCGGGGTGTCTTTTGTCAGCTTGAGCAAAATCTTCAATAGCTTTTCTTAAAAATTTTGGGTTTGTTTTAGCAATGAATGACTCAAAAGCATCAGGAGAGATTAACCAATCACGAGCTTTTTGATTTGCTTCTTCTTCTTCTGGATTTGATTCTAGATAATCTATATTGTCCAAATACACGCCTTGATGTCCTGCCTCAATATGAGCGAGTTCGTGCATTAAAGTAAACCAAAAGCAGTCAATTCGGTCATGCCTCAATGTAAGAGCAATTACAGGATTGTTCTCTAGGTAAAATGCTGCACCATCAAGATAGGTTTTGTTCAAATGAAAAACGATGACAAAATGGATGCCTAAATCGAGTAGTAGAGAAGGGATTTGAGCGATTTTTTCCTCAGATTCAGCACAAGCGAGTATATCAGGAATAGCTGCTCTTAGCTGTTCTCGATTGAATGTTCCTACCTCTTGTTGTCTGGCTAAATATTCAACCCGTTTCATCCAAGCGAGTAGGGCAGTATTTTCTGTCCCAAGTTGACGATTATAGCGACAATTAACCGCTAATTTGGGAGTATCGTTAGGTGAACTAATTTCTAAAAAGTCACAGACTGCTTTCTCTAGGTCATCGATGGAGTCAGTCAAGGGAATCCATTGCCGTTTGATTAATTCGTCGATGGGAACAAGATTGTATAATCGACTCCGACGTTGAATGTCGGAGTCTTTTTTTTGCTTTTTTGCTAAATGTAGGCGGTAATTCGCCTCTAAATTATTCCAAAAATCCGCAGACGTGCCGAAAGCATCTGATAGTTCTAAGGCAGTCTCTGGCGTAATTTTTTTTGTTCCTTGAATAATTTCGTTGATAGCTTGGGGAGGGCGTTTGATAATATTTGCTAGGTCTTTTTGAGTCCAGCCACGAGCTTCTAATTCTCTGCTGAGAATGCGTCCAGGGGCTACCACTCGTGCAGGGGTTAAATTGTTGCTCATAGGTCTCCTTATTTTAGTGGTAGTCTTCAATATCAATGATTAGGAGATAATTTCCCTCTTTATCCTTCTCGATGACTACAATTAAACGCCATTGTCTATTAAGGCGTAACGATCTCTGGTTTTGTGTTCCTCGTTGACCAGAGAGTTGTTCAAATCTTAGCCCTTTGAGAGCGTATAAGTCCTGTTCGCTGATGGCTGCGTCAATGGTAGACATAACCTCAAAGAAAGCATCGACAACTTCACCAGGGTATTTATGAGCATTTTTGGCTTCAGTATAGAGTTCAGCGATTTTTTTCTGCTTAAAGATAAATCTCACAATTACACCCTCGCAGTGATGAGGCTGTCTGAATTATATCGAGACAAATTCATCCTTGGGGTGAATCGCTGAATCTAGTTTAAACGTTTTCGTGCATATTTTGATGTATTTTTGAGTACAGATAGTCCGAATACCATAACGGGAAATCTCGAAATAAACGCTAGATGCGGAGTTGTATCTGGCTAATATCAATAGTACAATTGTATCATGGCACTAGCTGTAGGATTGTAAATTTTTGTAAAGGCATAAGCGTTAGTGTAAATCGGTAACGCTTGTTCCTTTGTGTCATTTACGCTACTGATGTTTTATGGTGGAATGGCGAGATAGATCGAGGAACAACCATGCTGCGAAGGCGAACCTTTCAGGAAGGCACATTGGGACTTTTTGCCCTGTTGGGACTGATTATGTTAGGCGCACTAGCCGTTTGGTTGCGCGGTGGCGGATTGGGGCAAGATACTTATCAAATTATTGCCGAATTTAGCGATGTTAGCGGCTTGCAAGTGGGCGCTTCTGTGAATTATCGGGGAGTGGGTGTCGGCAAAATTGCACAGTTGCGCCCTTCGAGTAATGGGGTTGAGGTAGTCATTGAACTGACGAGCAGCCTGCGAATTCCTCGCGAGACAACGGTACAGATTAACCGTTCTGGATTGATTGGGGAAGCCTCAGTCGATCTCACACCCCCCAATGTAACCCTTGCTGAACAAGCTTTAGCGATCAATCCTAATAGTGATGAATGTCCAGAAAAACAGCTAATTCTCTGCCATAATGACCGTCTAGTCGGTGAATCGGGTTCGCAATTGATGTCCAGTTTGACACGCTTGAGCAATGTTTATAGCGACCCCAAGTTTGTGGCCAATCTCAATGCTGCCGCTCAAAATGCGGCGCAAGCGGGACAGAGACTCGCCAAACTCTCCGATGAAGTTGCTTTACTGTCAAAAACAGCCCGCCGAGAAATTCAAGGAGTATCCGAAACCCTCAATGGCATTAATCGCGTCTCGACCGATGCTTCTGTCTTCTTGCGCGACCTTGATCGCGTTATCCTCGACAGTCGCGGCCAAATCAATCAAACCTTTACCAGTACCGCCGTTCTTGTTGAGAATCTTAATGGTTTAGTCGCGGAAAATCGGGGCAATCTGGTCAAGACTCTCAACAGCGTCGAGCAAGCTAGCAGTGATCTCCGCCAAGTCGCGATCAATCTCGACTATACAACCCGCCGCCTGAACGAAGGATTGGACGGCGTTAATACGCAACAGATGGCCAAAGACTTAGAAGTGTTGATCGCCAATGCCTCAGCCACCTCAGCCAACTTGCGGGATGCCAGCCAACGGATCAACGATCCCACCGTTCTACTGACACTGCAAAAAACCCTAGATTCTGCGCGAGTGACTTTTGAAAATGCTGAAAAAATTACCTCTGACGTGGAAGAATTCACAGGCGATCCGGCTTTTCGGGCTAATTTGAAACGTTTGGTCAACGGATTGAGTAGTTTAGTCTCTTTTACCGAGCAACTCGAACAGCAAGCTTATAGCACCCACGTCTTAGAATCAGCAACGCAACAGTTGGAGTACCAGCTTTATGTTCAACAACAACTTCCTCCCGCTAATGAGGAGGTGAACCAAGCGGAAAGCCCAGCACAGACAAGACGCGAGGAGGGGGAAACACGCGAATGACGTTGGGAGCATCTCATTTTTAATTTTAGCTGATAAAAAATAATAAGTCTGCTTCTCCCATCGTCCTTACTACTCAATTTAGAAGAATTAGCCCAGAAAACCTAAAGTTCTTCCCACTCCTGACGGCTAATCCCTGCCTCTTTGAGAATGACAGCCAGCAAGCCTTTACTAATATCTCCTTGGTGAGGGTTGGGAATGAAAACCTTAAGTGATCCCTTCCTTAGATACTGATGTCTTTTGCCAGAGAATAGACCTGTAAAACCGACTCGGCGTAAGTAGCGAATTAATTCATTGCGGGCAATTGGTCCAAAATTAGGCATCAGGCGGCTTTCTCTTCGCAGATGGAGAGGTCAATGCCCTCAATAACGGGGATTAAATCCCCATGAACTAAGCTAACTAGAAGCCAATCTTCGAGAACGGATTGCAGTTCCTCTCGGCAACTCTCTAGGGTTTCGGCATTGGCTAAAACTCCGGGTAGTTCAGGAATCGTGCCAACAAAAGTGCTATCTTCAATGAGTTCGTAGTGCGCCCTCTGCATGGCAACTCGGATGTAGTCGGTAATCATCAGCCAATTTCCCTTTCTCTTCCTAATCTATAATATCGTTTCCCATCGCCCTTACCCCTCAAGCTAAAAGAATCAAACCAAAAAACCAAATAAAACCGCAAATAATTAAGATAAACAATGTTTATTGACAAAATGGGGGGTATATGCTTTTCGAGAAAATTTTCCTTAATTCTGCTGGTATTCAGACTTATGAAACACTTAACTAAACTTAGCATCGCGGCTACTTCCGCCGCCCTCGCCCTGACAGCCACCAGCCAAGCCGCTAGTGCCGCCTCTTTCAACTTCTTCCAGGGAGGCTACTCCGAAGGTGCTTCCATTACCGGGATGTTTACCGGAGAAGACTTGGATAATGATGGTGCCATTGCCTCCTTTGCTGATGAAGTCACGGACTATATGGTGTCATTTTCTGGCAACTCCCGCGTCCCCGCCTTCTCCCACAGCTTTCCCAACCTAGCCGGGTTAATTTATTTCCTGGGCAGCGACATCGGCGACTTTTTTGATATTGACGGGATATTATCAGCCGATGGTACGACGAGCTATGGCACATCAGCTGGTAGTGAATTCTTCTTTCCCGGTGGCAATGTCGAGACATTAGCGGGTGCGTTCGATGTTACCCAAGAATTTGTCACCGTCACGCCTAAAGGTGTCCCCGAACCCAATGCTGCTCTAGGGTTGGGAATGTTAGGCTTGGGTGCTTTCTACAAGCGCAAGTTGAACCAAAAGCAACATAACGGCAAGGCATAAATATACAGGTTTGGCAGTACCAAATCTCTACTGATTTCGATGAGGGGTGGGCATTTTGCCTGCCTTATTTTCTGACCGATTCCCCATTCCCCCTATTTTTAGTCAACTATTAAGCTTGTTATCGCGCTGATACTCTAAGAAAGCCGCCACAAATAAGCCAGCTAACGTAATGAAGATGAGACCCAAGGTCATCCCTAACAGTAAAGGTTCAATCACAGTAATTCTCCTTCTAGTCTGAACGAACAGTTGTTTTCTTATCCTATCTGACCCAGGCTGTTTAATCTAGAGGAGTCGGCACTGAACTTTTAAGCTGTGACATCTGTTGATTGAAAAAATAGCGTCTCGGCCCCAAAACGTTGCAAAATGTAAAGAGAAGGTAAACCTGTATGAGTGGCCCGTGACCGAGCAGTTAGTTCAATCCAAGACCGCCGCCCAACGGTTGACGTTGGTAATATTGGCAATGATGATGATTGCCCTAGCCATGCTCATGGGCTGGTATTTACAGCAAATATCCGATCCCTACGTCCAGCAAGTATTAGCACTGCCAGGTGATATTAGCAGAGGTCACGCCATGTTTGAAATTAATTGTGCTGGCTGTCATGGCATCCAGGCTGACGGTAGCGTCGGCCCCAATTTGCACCACGTCCAAAAGCGAAGATCTAAAATTAGCCTTATCTATCAAGTCACTAGCGGCAAAACCCCACCTATGCCCAAATTTCAACCAAGTACCCAAGAAATGGCCGATCTACTGAGTTATTTAGAAAATTTGTAAGACGAATATCTAAATTCTTGTATTTCATATTAAAAAGTTAGTGCAATTTTAAGGTAGAGTATCGCAATTCATTAACTCCACTCATCCAACTCAGTATGATACGTATCTAACAAGCGAGTGAAAAGATCGTCGAGTTGTCTGGTGCAATATTTGGGCTGAAGTAACATTTGACGGGCGCTATTAAAAGATTGCTGAATTTGGGCAATGACAGGAGATTGAGAGGGAGGGAGAGGGCGCAAGGTAATTTTTTGCGTACTCAATGCCAAAACATTCAACCATCCTTCCACCGATAGCGGCAAATCAGTCGCCAAACGAAACCGCATCTGTTCGCTAGACAGCGACTGTACGTACTCAGACGTTAAAAACGGGCGATATTGCTCAGCATCCGGGGTTAACTGTTTGATAAAAGCTAAACTATAGCCTCGCGCTAACTGCCGCATCGGTTCAGCTTCGCGTCCCATCACTTCCCGTACTAAGGTACTCTGTCCGACAGCACTATCGAGATTACTGATATCGGTAACGCTCATGTGGGTTGCGCCAACCGCAACGACGAGGTATTTTTCTCCAGGCAATTGTTTAAACGGCTGTAGTTGGTGGGCAATAGTGGGGGTAATGCCATCATCGGTAGAGGAAAGGATGGTGATAGGAACTTCAACCCCAGACAGATCGCTGCCAAATAACTGGCCGATAATCGGATTGAAAGCAATGACCTGTTGGATGCGACGATCTCTAAATTGCCGGACACTGTAGGGAAGTTCCGCCGCCGCACATTGCAACCAGTCGGCAGGAGAGCGTCCCAAGGGGTAGGAGGCTTCACAAAACTGGCGCAAGGCTTTTAAATCTAATTTTGCCCCTGCCAAAACTAGGGCTGTATAGCCGCCAAAAGAATGGCCGATCATGCTGACTTGTTCGGTGTTCAATTTCCCCTTGAGGTAAGGATCGCTTTGATTGAATTGAGTCAGTTTATTTAAAACGAAGCTAACATCTTGAGGGCGGTCGATAAATTCAGAAGGAGGCAGAATTTCGCTTAATTTCTTGCCAACGGCTGTCTGTACCAGCGCATTGATGTCACTGCCCGGATGTTCAATCGAAACGACTGTGAGTCCGTAAGAGGCTAAATGGCGGGCTAGATAGCGCAAAAACTTGCGATCGGCGGCAAACCCATGAGACATGACCACGAGCGGCCCTTGGCTGTTCTGGCTATAGTGGATATCAACCGTGATGGCGCGACTTCGAGAGCGATCGCGTAAGGTTAGCGTTTGCAGGTAAACGATTTCATTGCCTGGAACTGTTGGATCGAGTCCAACCGTTAACGGGACTGCATCAGGAACTTTGAGCGCTTCTTCGAGACGAGGACTCAGCAGTTGGCTTTGTAAATAGGAAGCATTCAACTGTACAGCCAAGCTGGCGGCGGCACTGAGATCGACAGATAACGTCTCGGTTGGATAAGCCCTCAGAAAGCCCAGAACACCAAGTTCGCTGGTTTGTTGCAGTAGCAGCTTAAATGCCATTTTGATCTGCTGTGGAGAGCTACCAGGGAATGTCTGAGCGACTTGTTGCAGTAACCGCTCGCCATCTACCGCATTCAAGAGATCGTTTAAAAATTGTTCTGCTATTAAAGGATCGACGTTGAGGCGTTGCTGGAGGATGCGCCTAACCTCTGGCGTGAGAAAAAAACTGTAAGGTTTAAGTTCAAGACTGATTTCGCCAGTCAAGGCAAACCGTTCCAAGTCATCAACTTGGATGGACTGAGCAAAAGGGCCGACTTTCAGGATAAGCCGTTCGGCAGCCGAAGCGGTTGGGGTCTTCGGATTGCCAAAAGCTAGCAAAAGAGTAGCAGCACTACCCAACACAGTTAACATCCAACGGGGCAACTTCCGAGAAGGGGTCATATCAGTTATCAATTATCACAAAGCCTGTCATCGTTCCAGGCTAACTGGATATAGCTAGCATTCCCGAAACCGTTGACAAATTTATCATGACTGCCACTTCACTTTAGCAAGCCCAGGCTTAAACGCAACCATTAGAACAGGACTTACGCAGAAACCGGGTTTCTTGGGCCTTGATGCGTAAGTCCTAGCTCTATAATGTAGAGGCAAAGTCAGCGATCCCTTCGGGGACGGCTTCGCAGCACGCGTTGACTATGGTGTGAGGAAAATTTATGATGACAGACCCCGCCAATCCCGAAAAACCATCGACAGCAAATTTGTCTAGTCAGCTTATTAAACCTGCCAAAACCCGACTTTGGCAGGTTTGGTTATGGGGAGGCAGTCTCCTCTGTATCGGTTTGGGTAGTAGTTTAGTCTATGGGTGGATTTCTCTGCAACGACACCTGACTCCCCTCATCGAAAGCGAACTCGAAAACTTTCTCAATCGTCCGGTCGAACTCGGTTCTCTGCAATTTCTCTGGTGGGACAGGTTGCGCTTTGGCAGCAGCGAAATTCTCTCTACGCCGACTGATCCCGCGCACGTTTCTCTAAAAGCGTTAGAAATTTCTTACAATCCCTTCAAATGGTTGCTCGATCGCAAATTGCCTCTGTCTTTTACCGCTATTGAACCCGATCTCTATCTCGAACAAGGCAAAAACGGCTATTGGCTGCTGACAGAATTTGATCGCCTCCATCCTGACTATCCTATTAGCTTAAATAGCATACGCTTCCAAAATGCCAAAGCGATTGTCGTGGCGCGGTCTTCTCAAGGGACATTACAGCCATCAGTGACGGTAGAAGGAACTTCGGGTTATGCCAATCTTCTCAATCAAGGTCAGCAAATTCGCTTTTGGCTAGACGGTGAACTGGCAAAAGGAGGAGATTTTAGTCTTAAAGGAATCGGAAAACCAATATCAGAGCAACTAAATTTAACAGTCACAGGCAATCGTCTTTTTGCCATTGATATTGGATTTTTAGTGACCCTACCTCTTTCGGTTGTAAGCGGACATCTCGACGCGAACCTCGACATCCAACTGCAACGCCACCAACTTCCTCAGTTACACGGGACTGCTACTCTCAATCAAGTTACTGCGCGAGTAGCAGCTTTACCTCAACCGATCACGCAGGCCGGAGGAGATCTCCATTTTAAAGGAACTAAGATTAATACTAGCACAATAAACGGTTATTTTGCTAAAATTTCTACAAAAGTTAACGGTAGTATTGACCTGCACGACGGTTATGCCCTAAACGTCCAAACTGCACCCACCGCGATCGCTCAGGCGATTTCTAGCCTCAAACTCAAACCCCCGACTATTACCCTTGTAGGAGATATTCAAGCTAGCGTTGACATCGGCGGCAGCTTTCAAAAACCGGATATTGCTCTCAATCTTATGGCTGTTAAGGCACTCACCGTTGATCGTTTGCCATTACGTGCCTTTAATGCTCAATTACAACTTCATTCATCGTATTTAACCATTAATCAATTTAAAGCCATTCCTGCGATCGGGGGAGAGTTGACAGGAACGGGCAATATTACCTTAAATAAAACACAACCTAGCAATTTTGCGCTTAACATCCTCGGTAAAAACCTGTCGGCTGCTGCGATCGCCCATTTATATCAAAAACCGCTACCGATTGACCTAAAACAGGTTTCCGGTCAAATGCAGTTATCAGGTACATTCAATCGCCCGGACGCGCTACAAATCAAAGGATCAGCAAACATACCCTTCGGTGGCGGAACCCTTGAGGCCAAGGACTTTCAATATGCGGCTAAACGCTGGCAAGGAACCCTTGTCGCCTCAGATGTCTCTCTAGCTAGCTTGACCCCTTCAGTACCCCGCAGCGTCCGTCAAGGACGCATAGAGGGCGTTTGGCAGGTTGCTGGCGGACGAGATAACGTTCAGGCAAGTGGACGAGGGCAAATGCAGCTAGCAGGCGGCAAGCTAACCGCGCAGAAAATGCAGCTAACAGGCAGTCAGTGGAAAGCAAAAATAGGAGTTGAGGGATTAAATGTCGGTAAACTCCTGCCAGAGCTTCCCCAGCCTCTCCAAGGACAGCTTAACGGCAATTTTGACCTGACAGGTAAGTTAACCCCTTCTTTAGCTGATATGCAGGGGCAAGGAACCGCTAAACTCGTTCTAGCAGAAGGTGCGATCGCAGTTGAACAGTTATCTTTTAATCAGGGACGAGTCCGGGCGACGCTTTTACCCCAATCCGTTGCTCTTCAGCCTATTTCTGCCGATTTAGCAGGCAAATTAGACGGAAAATTGACGGTTTCGGGGCCGTTAGATCGTTTTAAGCCTGCTGACTGGCAAGCCAACGGACAGCTAGCCTTCAGTCAAGGAATTGCCGCTTTTAATCGTCCTTTAACTGCCGTTTTAGCCTGGAATGGACAGCGATTGAGCGTTGATCGCGCTACTGCCCCCGGACTGACTGCCCAAGGTTGGGCCAAGGTGAATTGGTCGCATTTATGTCAATCAGACAATAAATTAAAAGGAATTGAGCAATTTTCGTTTAAAATTGCCACCCAAAACCTCGATCTGAAAAGTTTACCCATCCCCTTACCTGCTCAGGCGGCTAACCTAGACTATGCGGGAAAAATCGATTTTGCTGGGCAGATTGCCGGTACATTCCAAACGCCTAACATAAATGGACAGGTCGCTTTACAGCAATTTCGTGTCGAAGACGTTAACTTTGAGCCGCTTTTAACCGGAGAAATCCATAAAGATCTTAAAAATAAGCTCAATCTGCAATTATCTGGAGAAAACGACCGACTGCACCTACAACTCGATCGCCAAGCTCAACCCATTGCCTTTACCCTCAAACGCGATCGCCTCCAAGTTAAGGGTTCTCGGCAAGAAAACCTGTTTAACATTGAAACTGAGCAAATTCCTGTTGATTTAATCAAAAAAATCGCTAATCATGTCTCTTTCCCCGCGCCCTCACATCCTCACGTCCCCGCGTTTCTTCTTCATCTCCTTGACCAACCCTATTCAGGGGACTTATCAGGTCAGTTTCTCTGGGATGTCAAGACCAATCAGGTTTTAGGGCAACAAGTAACGGTAGCGCAACCGAGATGGGGAAGACTTAAAGGAGAACAATTCACCGGAGATTTTCAATATAACAACGGTCATTTAAAGCTTAAAAACGGTCAATTTTACACAAAAAAAACCCAATATCAACTTAATGGCAACTTGGCACTCACCCCAAACGGGCCTCGCCTCCAGGCAGAAGTTGCGATCGCTCGCGGACAAGTGCAAGACGTTTTAGAAACACTGCAAATCTATGAACTGAGCGATTTTAAAGGTGGGTTGCAATCTCCCACTTACCACCCAGCAACCGATCTTTACCCGCAGGAATCTGACGGAACCTCTCAGCCTCTCATTGAAGTCGGTTCGCCCAAATCGGGTTTAGAGGAACAATTGCGTTATTTTGCTGACTTTAACGCCAAATTGCAAGAGCAGCAACAAAAACGCCCTCTTGCCTCGCCTCTACCCCAATTGCAGGAACTAGAAGGCGGTTTTGACGGCAAATTCGCGCTGACACTTACCCCAGAGTCCGGGATAGATATAGCCTTTAACTTGCAAGGACAAAACTGGCAGTGGGGCAAATTCGCCATTGATCGCTTTCAAGCAAGGGGCAATTGGCAAAAAGGAACCCTCACCCTCGACCCGTTGAACGTCCAAGCAGGAGAAACCAAACTGGCCTTTATGGGCAGTTTAGGCGATCTAGCTCAAACAGGACAACTCGACCTAGTAAATTTTCCACTTCAGTCCCTCTCGACTGCCTTTCCGTTGCCGCCGAATTTAACCGTCGCGGGCCTGTTGAATGCTTCTGTAACCTTGGGTGGAAGCCGCCAGAATCCCCAAGCTGTCGGGAGATTGCTGGTTGAAGACACTACCCTCAACCAAATTTCTCTACAAGCGACAACAGGCGAATTTACCTACCACGACGGACGCTTGCAGTTTACCGCCAGTAGTCATCTCGATCGCTCGACAGAACCTCTAACCGTTGAGGGAACTTTTCCCTATCAGTTGCCTTTTGCCAGCGTTCAACCCGACAGCGATCATCTAGCTTTTCGCCTTAATCTCAGCAACGATGGTTTAAAGCTCCTGAATTTAGTCAGTAAAGGACAACTGAACTGGATCGATGGCAAGGGGGATGTTCATCTCGATATCTCTGGAGAGTTTGACTCCCAAAAAGGCGTACCGCGACAACTGCACGCTGAGGGGGTAGCCTTGATTGAAAACGCGACAATGACGGCTCAAATCGTTCCTCAAGCCCCCTTTACGCAGGTCAATGGCAAAATTCGTTTTGACTTTGATCGCCTGGAGGTAGAACGCTTGACGGGACAGTTTAGCGGCGGACAAGTGGCCATAAGTGGGGCATTACCGCTCATTGATCCCACACCGCAACCGCAACCGCTAACCCTTCACTTTGATGATCTCGCCTTGAATTTGCCCGATCTTTACCGAGGCGGGGTTAAAGGCGAACTCACTTTGACAGGCACGGTTTTAGCCCCCGACATTGGCGGCAATGTAGAATTGTTCGACGGACAAATTTTGCTGGGAGAGTCTTTGCAACAGAGGCGGACTTTTGCTTCTGTCACTGAATTTAACCATCTCAAACTCACCCTCGGCGAAAAAATCCAGATTACGCATACACCCGTTTTAAGCTTTTTGGCGACAGGAAGTTTAATTCTAAATGGCACGCCTGCTCAACCGCGTCTAGAGGGAACTATTACCCTAGAAAGTGGACTGGTCAACCTTTTTGCCAGTCAGTTGCGCCTAGCAGGAGGGCAAGGCAATACCGCTCAGTTCTTTCCCCATCGAGGACTCGATCCTTATTTAAATGTACGCTTATTCACCTCGACGACCGAAGTTAACCGCAATACTACGACGACAACTCCCCTCTCATCAGAGGTCAATGTTCCTTTTTCTGCCAATGTCGATAGTTTGCAAACCGTGCGAATTCAGGCACAGGTCAAAGGATTTGCCAGTCAACTGACCAATAGCATTGAATTGACCAGTACGCCGAAGCGCAGTCCCGTCGAAATCGTGACGATGTTGGGCGGCAATTTTGTCAATTCGTTTGGGCGCGGAGAAACAACTTTGGGACTGGCGAATCTGGCAGGAACAGCAGTATTAGGCCCGGTACAAGGGGCGATTGGAGAGGCGTTGGGATTGAGTGAGTTTCGCATCTTTCCCACCCAACTGAGCAGCGAGCAAGACCCGATTCAATCGTCGCAAATCGGCGTTGCGGCTGAGGCTGGGATTGATTTAACGCAAAATTTATCGCTTTCCGTGCAAAAAATTGTCAATACTGACCGTCCGCCCCAATTAGGCATTCGCTATCGGATTAATGAGAATACAGTCATTCGCGGATCGAGTAATTTCGCCGACGATAGCAGAGGTAGTATTGAGTTTGAACAGCAATTTTAACCAACGACGGGGTATATTCCTCTTTCATCACTCTGGCAGAACCCTGGTAATTTCTAGGTTCTAGAACCCTTTGATGGTAAGCGGTCTCGCTACGCGAGTGCGGTAGCAACGCAAACTTATTTCCGATTAAAAAATCAAAAATCTCGTCAAATCTCTCGAATGGGCTTTCCATGACCTTTCTAGCGTTGCCGAAGGCACAGCTTCGCTGACCGCAGTTTCCGAAAGTGACGAAAGAGGGATATCCCTCTTTCATCAGACTGGGAAGGTTAAAATGAAAAGAAAAGCCTGAAACCTCCGAAGGGAATTTTCAGGCACTCCTCGAAACCGGAAGTGGCAGCACAGAGGTATTCTTACCCTTCGATTTATCCCTTGAAAGTGGCAACCCACCTCTGGCGACGGGCTTCCTCTTTAACAGTAATCAGATCAGTGCCTATGGTACTACTCAAGGCTTATCCTATACCCAAGGCTCTGCCATCAAAACCCAAAATCCCATCTTCCTCCTTGCGGGTAAACAGTTGACCCTACTCTTTGACTATAATTTTCTGACCAACGAAGATCCCGCCACAGGCAACGACGATTTCGCCTTCATGAGTCTCAACGATCAGTTAATCCCCCTCACCTCAGTCAAAACAGCAAATCTGACTGCACCCAGCGGAACCCCCTTCACGTTTTCTACAGGTTATCAATTCAACCAAATCTACAGCTAAAAAAACGGCTCTCCCGTACTTATGATGATAAGAAAATCTTATTAATTGGTGTAGGATGGGTTAGACGGTATTAAGCATTCAAACTTAACTAGAAATTATCAATCCGTCGTAACCCATCTTTAAAGCATTTGTAACAATACGAACATTTTACCTCAAGCACCTCAGAGAGCCTTTGTTTAAGGATTCTGTCAAGATTTTCTACGAGATGACTTCATCAGAAAATTCACTTAAATTTATTTTTTTATATGAAAAATCCCAGTCGCGAAACTGGGTTAGGGAGGAGTAAAGTTTGAAGCGAATGACGAGAACCGTATTCGGTTGTTTTGGTTCTCAGTTTTAATATTCCCTAAAGATGAGAAAAACTAACAGCGAAACAACTTAATGTTTTGCCCAAGGATCGGCAATGGATTTAAAAGGGTTGAAATCGTCCTGCTCCTCCCCAAAAGAAAAATCAGCCGCGATGGTTGCTTTATCCACCTCCAACTCTCGTTTTAAGTCGTCCCATTCCCCAGGATCGGTCAGTTCTTCATAAAGCGAGGACACATCGGCGATCGTTTCCTTGGCAGGATCGAAGTCGCGCTGGAAGGTTTTCCAATCTGGGGCGGGTTTGAGTTCTTCATAGATAGGAGAGGCAGCAGGTGCAGGCGTCTCGGTTAGCACGACTGGCGAGGATTGTAGATCTTGTTTGAGTTGCTGCACCTCACGGGTGAGAGCAGCCAAGAGGGTTTCAATTTGGGCTAAACGCTCCGTCAAGTCATTGTTTGAAAGCGGTTGCATAGCAGTCATCGGGTTAACAGTAAGCTCGTGGGCAAAAATCCGTTCCAATTCCTCGAAAGTGGTCTGTCCTGCTAAAACTAAGGCGGCACCAGATCCCACCGTAGGCTTCATACCAGCTTGTCGGGCGGCCTGTCTGAGGGTGGCAGCCTCATCCCCACTGGCGATCGCTTGGCGGACAGATGGCGTGAGGAGCAGCATTTCAGAGAGGGACAGTTCTCCCCAATAGCCCGCACCGTTACACTGGCGGCAGAGCCGTCCTTTTTCTTGGGCGCGTTCTAGAGCTTCACCTGTCAGTGCATTGGCGCGGTAGAAGGTTGCTTGGGCTTTCTGCTCTGGTAAAATGCCAAATTTTGCCAATTGCAGAGGACTGGGATCATCTAGCAAGCGACAAGTCGGACAGAGATGGCGAATCGGGTATTGGTGGAGTGCCCCGACCAGCATTTCGGCCAGTCGCTTAGGCGTTACCATCTGAGCGAGGTGAGTGATAGCACTGGCGGCATCCTGGGCAGTTACGCCGGCTAAGACTAAGCAGCCTCGACTGGCAAGTTCTAGGGCTTGTCGAGCGATGTCGGCTGACTCCAAGCGATCAAGCATGACCACATCAACATCTTGTCGTTCCAGAGATTGTAAGGCAGCTTGATAGGTCATGCCTGCCGCAAGATTAACCTCTATTTGCGTGATGTCGGACAGAGGGCGAAACAGGGGGTCTTCAACCGTAACCGCGCTTGATGTCTGGCGATCGCCCGCAGACAGCAGTCCATAAAGCAGGGTCGAGCGTTCCGCCTGTGTGGGTGCGCTGACGATAAATAAACCGGATGGGCGGCGGACGGCGGCTTCAACCGATGAGCGCAGTGATTCATCGGGCAGTAGTTGGGTGAGCGTGAGCGGCGGTTCGCTGCTGTCAAAAAGGCGCAGGGTGATAGTTTCTCCTTGCGGACTGGGCAAGACATCGACTAAAAAATCAACTGGCCGTCCGCCAGCCACTTTACGAAAGCGACCATTTTGCGGCTGCTGGCTGCAAGCGGGATTGATGTCCGCCATCTGCTTCAAACGAGCGACGATCGCGTCTGCAACCTTGTTGGGCAGAGGATTGCAGAGGGGATGCCAATCTTTTTCCTGGCGATAGCGAAGGCTCAGTCCCTCCAGTCGCGGTTCTAGGTGCAATTGGCAGGCTTGGCGAGCGACCGCTTGCATGAGAATGCGGTTGACCAGGTTAATAATAGGATCTGTTTGAGCCGAGTCTAATGGTTCAAGGGTTAGGGGCGTTTCTGCCTTAAAGGAACTGGCGTGATGCGGATGGACTTCAAACACTTCGGTACGATCAACAATCGTAGCATCCCATGCCAATGGCTCCTGAGCGTTGAGAGGCGTAGCCGAGGGCCCGACGTATTGAGCGATCGCTTGCTCAAAGTCTTCGTCGGTTATGCCAACCCGTTGAAATTCGAGGTTTTGAGCCTGTAAGAGCTGCTGTAAAGCTTGACAGGCCAGGCGATCGCTAGGATTGACCATGGCCACTAATATCCCAGGAGGAGAGGGCAATTTTTTGAGAGGCAAAACGTGGTAGCGATGGCAAAACTCGTAGGGAATGACTGACTCGACCAATTGAGCGATTGGTTTGCTGTCTGCGGAGTCATTCGCTAGATCGAGAAAGTTTACCCCATGCAAAATTTTTAGGGTAAAAAGCTGCTGTTTTTTATATTGGCCCAGCAACGCGAGGGGTAAAGGCGATCCTGTAATTTGTTCGAGAATCTCTAACAAAGAGCAATTCGATTTTTGGGCTTCGATGAGGCCCTGTTGCATCTGAGGCAGGGTTACGTAACCTGATTGGATCAGTTGGTTACTGAATGAAGACAGGGAAAATGGGGAAAAATCGTTAGATGGCGGCATGAGACAACTGGGGGAGATGACAGCCTACTCCTAAGAATTCCCAAAACCGACAAAAAAATTAGCAGTGGCAGTCTAGGATCGCTGAAAAGGCGGTGAGCGATCGCGGACTTCAACAAAAATGCTCAATAAAAAACGCATTGCTAAACCGCTATCCGTACCAACTCCCCTACCTGAATCCAGCAAAAACAAGCACTCCATTCATAACTTGTGGATTGCATGAAACAATTTGTTCTCGATTCATAAGATTGATGATTGTACTTTATTAAAAGAATCACCAAATCAATTTTAACTCTAAAATAAACCCGACTAAAACATCTTCTCCTGATAAACTTTGAGGATTCTCTAAAATTTCCACCTCTCTCCCTTGTCGATAGATTTCAACTTGTCTCGCTTTCCGATTAATCAACCATCCTAATCTTGTGCCATTCTCTAAATACTCTTTCATCTTAGCTTGAGTGTCTTTTAAACTGTCACTAGGTGATAATAATTCAATCACAAAATCAGGACATAAAGGCAGAAACTTTTCACGCTGTTGAGGCGTTAAAGCAGTCCATTTTTCTGGCGGTATCCACGACGAATCAGGGGAGCGATTTGCACCATTTGGTAGTTTATATCCAGTAGAAGAATCAAAAACTTTACCTATTTTATATTGATTATTCCATAATCTTAATTGAAAATTAATCTCTGAGTTTCTTTCGCCTGTTATTCCTCCTGTTGGTGGCATAATAATTAAATCTCCTTTAGCATTCCGCTCAAATCTTAAATCTCGGTTGTTGACACATAGCTGAAAAAATTGCTCATTGGTGAATTGCACTGCTTGTAAGTTAAGAGTAAGGTTAATTCTATCGCTCACTTCATCGAGAATATCGTCAATTTCTTGAAGTGGTTTGGCTAAGATGCTCATAACATTATCCTATTGCTTATTGTATTCTACCCTTAAGAATCACCAAATTAATTGTAAATTTAACACAAACCCGACTAAAACATCTTCTCCTGATAAACTCTGAGGATGATCTAAAACTTCTACCTCTCTTCCTTGCCGATAGATTTCAACTTGTCTCGCTTTTCGATTAATCAACCATCCTAACTTTGTGCCATTCTCTAAATACTCTTTCATCTTATTTTGCGTGTCTTTTAAACTGTCACTAGGCGATAATAACTCAATGACAAAATCAGGACATAAAGGCAGAAATTTTTCACGCTGTTGAGGAGTTAAAGCATTCCATCGTTCAATAGGTATCCACGACGAATCAGGGGAGCGATCTGCACCATTTTGCAGCTTAAATCCTCCCGAAGAATCAAAAACTTTACCTAATTTGTGTTGATTATTCCAGAGGCATAATTGAAAGTTAATATCTGAGTTTTTGTTACTTGTTTCCCCGCCTGTTGGTGGCATAATGATTAAATCTCCCTTAGTATTTCGCTCAAATCTTAAATCCCGGTTGTTGACACATAACTGAAAAAATTGCTCATTGGTTAATTTTATTGCACTTAAATCTAGAGTAAAAGTGTTCATGGCTTTATACTCCTCAATTAGGTCTTGATTATATGATATAGAAAATATGACCAGTCAACGATCGCTCAAACTACTGATTAGCAATGACGACGGCATTTTTGCCTTGGGGGTGCGGACACTGGCCAATACTTTAGCAGCAGCCGGACACCAGGTTACTGCCGTCTGTCCCGATCGCGAGCGTTCAGCAACGGGTCACGGCTTGACCTTACACCGTCCCATCCGCGCCGAAATCGTCGAGGGCATTTTTCATCCCCTCGTAGCGGCTTGGTCTTGTTCAGGAACGCCAGCCGATTGCGTTAAATTTGCTCTGAGTGCCGTTTTGTCCGAAAGACCAGATTTTATCGTCTCTGGCATCAATCACGGCTCGAATTTAGGAACCGACATTCTCTATTCGGGAACGGTGTCGGCAGCCATGGAAGGGGCAATTGAGGGCATTTCCAGCATTGCTATTAGTCTAGCCAGTTTTTCGGGTCGGGAGTTTCAACCGGCGGCAGATTTTGCCCGATCTTTGGTCGAACAATTAGCCGAACATCCTTTGCCAATTAGTACCCTTCTCAATGTCAATGTCCCCCCCGTTCAAGCCGAAGCGATCGCGGGAGTGCTTTTAACCCGCCAAGGAGTGCGCCGCTACATCGAAAGCTTTGAAAAACGGCTCGATCCTCGCGGCAAAAGCTATTATTGGCTTGCCGGAGAGCTAATTCAAGAAATTACTCAACCCGACCACATTCATCTGCCTGCCGACATTCCAACCGACGTGCAGGCGATCGCCCGCAACTACATCACCATCACCCCGCTACAATACAACCTGACAGATGTGGAAAGCTTTGAATATTTACACAAAACTCACTGGTTGACTAACCATCTCGACGTGCCTCCCTCAGTTAGCAACGACAATTTATGATATTCTGAACCATTGCAGTGCTAATCAAGGTCATGTCCTCGTTACAATTTAACCCAGACAACGAGCCAGAAGACGCAGATAGTGTGATGCTAACCGATGAGGAAGGGCGCACACTAGATTGCTATGTCGAAAATTCGCTAGAGGCAGATGATGGAACCTATCTATTACTAATGCCTGTCGATATTCCGATTGTCATCCTGGCGTGGGATGAAGAAACCGAGGAAGAAGAAGAGGTATCAGATACGGCGGTTTTACTCGAAGATCGCGCAGAAATTGAGGAACTTTTTGCTGATGCCAAAGCTGTTCTCGCCGAGTTGGATCTCATTCTCAAGCCTACCGCTTATACTCTAACAGTGACAGGAGAACTGCCGCCGATTGAGGATGATGACCTTCTCACGCTGGAATTGGACGCTGACGATCAGCAATTAGAGGCTGAAGAATTGCAGTTTCTGTCCAGTTTCTATCATGAAGAACAAAAATATTCTATTTACACGCCCCTAGCTCCCTTGCTATTTTTAGCACGGAATAATGTTAAAGGAGAACCGGAATTAGTCTCTCCAGAAGACGAACGTATGCAACCCATTTTAGAGGAATTATTATTTGAAGAAATGGATGAGTGAAAGTGGATAATCGGTACTATCATTTTAATGATTGAGTGAGGACTATGATTCAGTTGTCTATTCTCCTACACCCAACACCCTAATTAATTGGTAAATTAGTAATGTTTCGTAAAATATCTTTAGCAGCTTTAGGACTTAGTGTGGGAGGCCTATTAACCTTGATAGGTTTTGTGGCTTACGCAACCGATAATGCAACGCTCAATTTAGCTGGTTTCTTTTATGGTATTCCTTTATTGTTGGGAGGTTTGGCACTCAAAGCGGCTGAAATAAAACCAGTTAATTTCAGTCAACCGACTCCCCCCGATATTCTCACTCTGCGCGAACAACAGGCAACATCAACCCTCAATCAATTGCGAAAAGATGTTACTCGCTACCGCTACGGACAATCGGCGCATTTGGATGACTCATTGCAACGATTGAGGTTGAGTCCTACCGACGATGAAAGACCTATTTTAGAAGGACTGCGGGAAACTCAAACTGAAGGTGCTTATAGCCTTATTTTAGAGTTTAACTCTCCCTTCATTTCCCTGGAAACCTGGCAGCAACAACGCGAAAAAATTGAGAAATTTTTTGGCCCTGGCATTTGCGTTCAGATTGAGCAACCAACAGAAAATCGCATTGATGTAGCGATGATTGTAACGCCTTAAGGAACATGAGATAGATTCATCATTCCCCAACTTTTTTAAGAGCCTCTTGATAGACCGAATAACTTAAGTGAAATTGACCAACAGTTTGTAAAATATCAAGTTGTTTTTTCAAACTAGAAATTAATCCTTGTTGTTTCGCCCAAATCAAAATACCAACTGTTCCTAATGTCGGTAAATTAAGACGCTTTGCAACTTTTCTTGCACTTTTTTCATCAATTAAAATAGCTTGAACAGGTTCTTCCAGAAAAAGGGCGATCGCTTCTGACTCTCCTTCATCTAATTCGAGACGCAATGACGCAACTAAAATGGTATTAGTAACAAGGCGAATGGTTAGCCATGAAGTCTTAGCAACTTGTTCGGCTCCAGGTCGTCCTACTCCTGTTTCTACAACTTCTTTCCAAACGGCTTTTGGCAGTAATACACCATCAGGAAATCGTTGATTAATCAGTTCTAATTGTCCAATGCTACTGAGGGCAATTAACACTGATGAATTGGTGACGGCTTTCATTTGAGTTTTTCTAAAGTTTCTAAGTCAGTTTCTAATTCTTCTAAGTCATAAGTCCTTTCTATATTTTCTTGTCCGAGTAATGAATGAAATTCCCATTTACTCATCTGGGCTAAGGCACGGGCTTTCGCAAAAGAAAGTATCCTTTTTTGATAGAGTCTGATGGCTAATTCACTTCTTATACGAGCTAATTGTTCATCAGGTGGAAGGCGTAATCCTGCGGTGATTTCATCAGGTATTTCTAAAATTAGTTTACTCATAAGTTTCTAGCAATGCTTGTATAGGATGTAAAGGCGACCATTGCGAGAATCGTTGAACTTGAGAACGGCAGGAAAAACCGGTTGCTAAGTAATATCTATGCTCGTCTGGACTATCAGGTAAATGTACTTTCCAACTCGATTCGTAAATGCCTTTAGAATAGGCATAATGTTCGCTTTCGTGACCGTAAATTCCTGCCATGCCACAGCATCCTACTGAGACTAAATTTAAGTTAAGTCCCATTAATCGAAAGACTTTCTGCCATTGTTTTTGAGAGTCTAAGGCTGTCGTTTTTTCAGTACAGTGACCTAATAAATAATAAGGTTTTGAAGCAGCAATGATGGGAAGGCGATCGCTTTGCATCACGAGGAATTCTTGCAGTAGTTGAATGTTCGCGGTAGGGGGTTTAATCCCCAAAATTTTACAATATTCATCACGATAAGTTAGCGTAATACTCGGTTCGATACCAAGCAAGGGAATTTCCAACTTAGCCAATTCTTGTAAATAATTACTATTTTTTTGTGCAAGGTGATGAAATTTCCGCAAAAACCCTTTGACGTGTAACGATTTTCCATTGACAAAAAAGGGAGCTATATAAACAGTATATCCTAACTTTTTGAAAAAATCGTAAGTATCGAGAACAAGTTGAGCTTCATAAAAACTGGTAAAAGCATCTTGAATTAAAATAACACTATTTTCTCTTTGGGTTTGAGATAAGTTTGATAATTTTTCTAAGTTAAAAATAGGCGCGTTTCGTTCACGTAATCCTCGACTTAGAGAATAGAAAGAACCTAGAGGAGGATCGACGATTCCCACACCCTTTTTTATTAACCATTTCGTCATCGGAAATTCTATCATTTTATTGATAAAATTAGGGGCAGAAGATTGCAACTGAGCGAGCGTTTCTATTTGTCCAATTAAGTAATCTCTTAGCGGTCTGGGGTAGCGCGTGTGATAGAGTGCTAAAAATTGTGCCTTCATGTCAGGAATGTTGACGTGAATGGGACACTGACTGGCGCAAGCTTTGCAAGACAGGCAACCGTGCATTGCTTCATAGACTTGATGAGAATAATCGGTCACTCCCCAGAATTTTGCTAGTATATGCCAGAGTTGGGCAGGAAAGCTAGAAGATTGCTTTAAATTAGAGGGGTTAGTAAGAGAAATCTGGCGCAACCATTCCCGCATGAGGGTAGCGCGTCCTTTTGGCGAGTGGATGCGGTTGCGAGTTTCTTTGGCAGAGGGACACATGACGCTATCGGGGTCGAAATTAAAACAGGCCCCGTTGCCGTTACAATTGAAAGCATCCTCATACTGCGATCGCAATTCAGCTTTTACCTGTCGATCAAAGTGACCCCGCAATGGAGCCTTCAATTGAACGATTTGTGCGGAATCTTGATAAGGTGTGACAATTTTGCCAGGATTTAATTTATTATGTGGGTCAAACGCTGCTTTAATCTTTCTTAAGTCCTCATACAATTCCTCACCAAAGAAAACGGGAGTATATTCGCTGCGAAATCCCTTCCCGTGTTCTCCCCACATCACCCCGCCATATTTGCGTACCAATGCCACGACTTTATCAGACAATTCTCGAATTAATGCTTCGTCTTGAGGTAGTTTTAAATCCAAAGCAGGACGGACGTGAACGCAACCTACATCTACATGGCCAAACATGGCATAATCAAGCTGGTAAGCTGACAGTAATGCTTTGAATTCTTGAATATAATTCGCTAAGCAAGCAGGAGGAACAGCAGTGTCTTCAACAAATGCGATCGGTTTGCGATTACCTGCGGTATTTCCTAACAATCCTACCACTTTCTTCCGTAATTCCCATAATTTAGCGGATTCTCTTTCATCTTTTGTGAGATAAAATTTTGAGCTTTCTAGCGTATTTAATAGAGGAACAATCACTTGCTGAATTTGTGATGCGCTATCACCAATAAATTCGACTAAGTTAATGGCTTTCGCCTCTCTTATAAAGTCTTTTACTTCAGGATAAATAGCATCCTGTTGAGCTAATTTTAAAATTTTCTCATCAATCGTCTCAATTGCTGAGGGGTTATAAGTGAGCAGATTTTCAGCATCTTTTAATGCTTCATCAAAACCAGGGTAATGAATAATGAGTAATTGTTTATAGCGTGGAATTTTAGTTAATTTTAGTTTAGCTTCTGTAATAACAGCTAAAGTTCCTTCTGAACCTGCCAAAATACGATTGAGATCGAATGTCTGTCCTTGCGAGGAGTAAACTTTCGCTAAATTGTAGCCCGTCATAAAACGAGTTATCTTAGGAAAAGTTGCTTCGATTAATTCCTGTTTTTGGCTGATAATCTCATTGACTTGACGATAAATTTTTCCTTCGCGTCCTGGTTTTTGCTGGAGGTAATTTAAGTTATTTTGATTAACTTGAGTAGATGTTGCTAACATTCCATCTGATAGTACCCAAGTTAGTTCTAGTAGATGGTCGCTGGTTCTGCCGTAGATTCTTGACCCTTTTCCGGCTGCATCAGTATTAATCATTCCTCCGAGGGTAGCGCGATCGCTAGGAGACAAGGAAGGTGCAAAAAATACGCCATCAGGTTTTAAATAAGCATTTAATTGGTCTAAAATTACACCGGTTTGTACTCTCACCCAACCCTGTTCCAAATTGACTTCTAAAATCCGATTCATGTATTTAGAACAGTCAATAATAATGCCAGGAGAAAGCGATTGACCGTTCGTACCCGTTCCTCCTCCTCTCGGCGAAAAAGTTAGGGTTTTAAAAGTTTCTTGATTGGCTAAACGAAAAATTTGAACGACATCTTCACTATTTTTAGGAAAAATTACGGCTTGCGGCAGAATTTGATAAATACTATTATCGGTTGCAGAAAGCAAACGACTAGCCAAATCGCCGCGAATCTCTCCTGAAAAAGCAGTGGTTTTGAGGGTTTCCAAGAAATCGGCAACGGTTGAGTTGAGGCTATCTTGTAAAGGCAGTCGGGGAATCATGAGGAAAAATAGAATCAGCCTGCTATCTATCATGTTAGACAAGCGAACTCACAAACGGCTAAAGTTTAGCTGCGATCGCCTGATAAGCTGAGATATCTCTAATACCTACCAATTCTTCAAAATCTTCAGACAAATGGACAAACGTAGGGGCGAATTGCGTTCGCCCTTATATTAAATCCGATTAGATATAGATAACCCACCTATCCGTAGGGGCATTGCCATGCCATGCCCCTACACCCCTTTGTTTTGTAGAAAAACAACCTAACATCTACAAAGTTATACATATCGCTGACACTATCTCAAACATCCGCTAGATATGATAACAGAGGGAAAAGAAATAAGTTTAACAAAAAATCAGACAAGTTAACTCAAACTGACCCCACCAATCCTAAGTATCTTATTTGAGAGCGACAATGAACAAAACTTTTGGCACCCTCCTTGGCTCTGCTGCCTTGGCAACCGGAATGACGCTAGCTGCTACAATCATGCCTGCACAAGCGGCGACTTTGGCTTGTCCTGCCGCTACGGCAGCTAAAGTGACAGGTTCTTCTATGTGCGAAATCAGCAATACGGCAACTCAGGATTTTCTGAATACAAATCCCATCACAGTCAACCAAGAAGCATTCTTTGGTTTCACAGACTGGGAATTTGCCGAAAAACAAAATATTGGCGGTGCGCTCGAAACTGATATCGATCTTGATTTTACCGTCACTGGCAACGCATAATCGGGAACCTGGAGCATTATCAACACTGCACTTACCGATTACTCTAATATCATGCTCATCTTCAAGAGTGGAAATGGCACGACGCTTACTGGTTACAAGTTAAGTGCTACTTCTGGTAGCTACTCGTCGCCGTTTACAGAGCCTCCTTTTAATTTTCCTGGCAACGGGCCAAAAGATATCTCTCATATTAGCCTCTACGTCAGAGTACCTGGTCAAGCCGTTCCCGAACCTTTGACTATGCTAGGTGCAAGTGCTGCTATTGGCTTCGGTGCGGCTTTCAAGCGCAAATTAGCTCAAAAGAAAGACAGCAACAAAGCTTAGTTTCTGGCAAAATAAACCTCCAAGCTACTAGAAACCCTAGAAAGCCGTTTTCTTCAAGAAAACGGCTTTCTACATTTTAGTCAAATCTTAATCTACAGACTGTAAAATAGCGAAAGCTTATTAAAATTCAGCTTTTCTCAACAAGACAAGGTAAACCGATGAAGGTTAGCAAGGTTAACAAGTTCCCTTATCGAAGAAACACTTGGGTCGCGATCGCTTCAATGACCTTACTGAGTGCCTGCGCCACCGTTTCCTCCGAAAGCGTCAAACCCATCAAAATTGACGGTTCTAGCACCGTCTATCCGATTACTCAAGCCATTTTAGAAGCCTATAACAACCAAAGCGCCAAAAAAGTCATCCCCGAAATCAAAATCGAAGGCAATTTTTCGGGAACCGGCGGCGGGTTTCAAAAGTTCTGTGCTGGCGAAACCGACATTAGTGCTGCCTCGCGTCCGATAACCCAAGCAGAGATGAGTGCTTGTAGCCAAAATTCCATTAGCTTTATTGAATTGCCGATTGCCTTTGATGCCATTACCGTTGTTGTCAATCCCCAAAATACTTGGGCTGACACGCTGACGACTGCCGAGTTAAAAACGATTTGGCAAGAACCTTCACAAGGCAAAGTGACCCAATGGCAACAAGTTAATTCTACCTTTCCTCAGCGCCCTCTCACCCTCTACGGCCCTGGCAAAGATTCTGGGACTTACGACTACTTTACCGAAGCCATTATGGGACAAGACGGAGCCAGCCGACAAGACTTTGTCTCCAGTGAAGATGATAACGTCCTCGTCACAGGTGTTGCTCAAGATCCTAACTCGCTAGGCTACTTCGGCTTTGCCTACTACGAACAAAACCAGGATAAACTCAAAGCTGTCGCGATTGATAATGGTAACGGTGGAGTCTTGCCCTCACGAGAAGCTGTCGAACAAGGGCAGTACCAACCGCTTGCTCGTCCCTTATTAATTTACGTTAACGCCCAAAAAGCGCAAGAAAACCCAGCATTAGAAGAATTTGTCGAATTCTACCTCGCGCAAGCCCCCAAAACCGTCGCAGCCATTGGCTACATCCCTCTACCCGCCGAAGGCTATCACCTTGCTCAAGTTCATTTTCAGCGATTTAAGGTAGGAACTGTGTTTGACGGAAAGCCTCAAATGGACATTACTATTGGCGAGTTGCTTCGTAAGCAAGCTAAATTGGAATAGCACCCGCAAAAGTGATATTAGTTAGTTATCGGAACCGTGTAACCACAGATTTCATGACTGACCATTATATCGCTACAGTTGAAGATGCTAGCCTCGACCTCTCGCAGTTAGCTAGTCAATTCCTTGGGGAGTCGTCAAAAAAGCAACTTTCGTTAATTCCTCAACTTGCTAGCTTGGGTGAACCTGGTTGGAACATACTGCTACAATTTTTGCAGTCCTACCAAGCTCACTCACCGAGTTTAGTGGCAGGCAAAATCTATCAAACCCTTTGGCAAGTCACTGCGCCGAACATTCAAGACTTTCTGCAAAACCAGTTGCCGACAGGAGTCGTTCGCCTAGAATCTGAGCGCAACCTTGACTATCAACCCTTACAAGACTTACTCATTCGGCAAGATTGGCAAGCGGCTGACAGCCTCACTCGCCAAACACTGTGCGAACTGGCTGGAGAGGCTGCAATACAACGAAAATGGCTGTATTTCACCGAAGTTGAGCAATTCCCCGTTGCTGATCTCCATACCCTCAATTCTCTATGGTGGGTGTATTCAGAGGGAAAATTTAGCTTTTCGGTACAGCGACGAATTTGGCTATCGGTAGAGAAAAATTTTGTTAAATTGTGGCCCATAATTGGCTGGAAAAAAGACAATAACTGGACGCAATACCCCCATGAATTTACCTGGAATTTGAGTGCGCCAGTCGGACACTTACCATTACTCAATCAATTGCGAGGCGTGCGGGTGATAGCCTCTCTTTTTGCCCATCACGTTTGGACGAAACACCATTGGTAAGATAACTCATCTAATTATCCTGAATTCTTCTTCACGCATACCAATGAGTCGGTTGAAATAGCTCGTTATCTGAATTAGCTAAAAAGGCTTTAGCTTGTTCTTGTCCATGTTCGATTAACGGATTGATGTGGGAAGGATGGCGATCAAGTTTAGAAGCATAATCTAAACTAACTGCCAGTTCAGCATTCATCGGAATTATCCGCACCTTAATTTTTTTAAGAGGAGTTTTGGCTAAAAACTCTTGGGTAAAAGCATCTTGATCGAGCCAGTCATTAATCATTCTTATTAAATGTATTTCGCCTCCCAATAAATTATTTCCCGCTAATTCATTGTGACGATCTAAAATATCAATTTCGTTTTTGGGTTCGCTTTTTCGTTCTTTGGGATTAATTTTAATGACCCAAACTTCATCGAGTTGGTTTTCTATCTGCACAACTCGACTTAGTGGCGGATTTTCAGCAAATAATCCATCCCAATAGAGTTCTCCATTCACAGAAACGGCTTTAAACAAAGGCGGAACAGCACAGGAAGCTAAAATAGAATCTATGCTAATCTCTCCTTTTCTAGAATCGAATATTTTAAAAGTTCCCGCCAGGATGTTAACGGCTCCCACTAATAATTGAGGACTAGTCGGTTCAATTAAATGACAAAGAGACTCAAAATCCATGTGCTTTTGTAAAAGAATTTTAGGATCTAAAAATTCTTTTCTTGGGGCAAAAGATAACCAAAACTTCTGCCAAACTTCTAAGGAATCAGGATTAACACTCAAGGTCGGAATTGACCCACTATCACCTAATCGACGCGCTTGCAGCATCAAGTTATTAAAAGACATCTCCCAAAAATCGCTCGCTGTGTTATCCTGCCAAAAATCTATCAAGGATTGATAGATAGGTTCAGTTGCTCCTTGAGCAGCTTTGAGCAGTCCATACCAAGTCAGCAAGGCGCAAATTGAACCCCCGGAAGTTCCACTCAAGCTAATAATTTCATAGTGCTGATGAACACCTTGCAAAAGAAGTTGTTTTAACACGCCTGCTGTAAAGGCGGTATGGCTACCTCCTCCCTGACAAGCAATCGCAATTTTTTTGAGATCTTTCATGGTTTAGTGCTAATTAAAGGACAAAAATAACTCAAACAGGATGAAAATAATGATAAATATCTTCAGCCAGTCGTGACCCAATGCCTGGGACGGTTTGTAACTGTTCTAAAGAGGCTTCTCGGATATAATCGACTGAGTGAAAGTGAGCAAGCAATTGCTTTTGACGCTCGAATCCTAACCCCGAAATCTCGTCGAGGCGCGATCGCTTGCTGTGTTTGAGGCGCTGCTGACGGTGGAAACTGATAGCAAACCGGTGGGACTCATCACGGACTTGCCGCAGTAATTGAACGCCCTTTTGTTCGGCATCGGTTGCTAAAGGTTCCGACTCTCCTGGCAAAAAAATTTCTTCTCGTTGCTTGGCTAAGCTAATGACTCGCAACACGCTCAAAAGATTCATCTCTTGTAGGACAGCCACTACAGCCGATAGTTGCCCTTTACCCCCATCAATCAGAATGAGGTCGGGTAGTTCTGCGGTTTCGCGCAGATTTTCAATTTCTTCTTCACCCTTTTGAGCGTACTGGCGAAAGCGACGCTGAATCACTTCAGCGAGGCTAGCAAAGTCGTCAGAATGACCGATAGTAACGGTCGGATTTTTGATTTTGTAATGGCGGTAGTGCTGCTTGGCGGGGATGCCATCAATAAAGACGACTTGGGAGGCGACGGCGTTCGATCCTTGTAAGTGAGAAATATCATAGCCTTCAATGCGTCGAGGCAATTCTGGCAGGTCGAGAATTTCTGCTAAATCTTGCAGGGAAGCCTGATGGTGCTCGGCACTGCGCTGCGTCCGCTCAAGCTCGTATTGGGCGTTGCGAGCGACCATATCTAGCAATTCCGCTTTTAATTGTCGTTGAGGCACGAAAATGCTCACTTTACGCCCTCTACGATCGCTTAACCACTCGGCTAGGACTTCTGCTTCTGGTAATTCGTGTGCGACCAGAATTTCACTGGGAATCTCCACCGATTCCGCTTGCCAGTAATGTTCCTCTAACACGCGCTGTAAAATCTCACCGGACGTTGCCGACTCAGCATCCGCGAAAAACCCCAAGCGTCCGACTAAGCGTCCGGCCCGAATTTGAAACAGTTGAATGCAGCCGTGTTTGCTGTCTGAGGCGATGGCGATCGCATCTCGCGACACCGTATCGTCAGGCAGGGAGACTTTTTGCTCGGCATTGAGGGAAGCAAGTGATTGAATTTGGTCGCGAATAGCAGCAGCCTGTTCAAATTTTAACGATTGGGCTGATGATTCCATCTGTGCTTGCAGCTTTTCGATTAATTCTCCGGTGCGTCCCTGAAACACCATCGCCACCTTTTGCACGGTTTGATGGTATTCTTCGGGCGTGACGAGTTGCTGGCAGACTCCCGGACAGCGACCAATATCATAATTGAGGCAAGGACGGTCTTTAAATAAAGGTTGAGGGCGCTGGCGCACCGGAAAAATACGCTTGAGCAGGTGGAGGGTATGGCGCAGCATTCGCGTGTCTACGTAGGGGCCATAATAGCGGTCTCGTTCGTTATTTAACCGCCGCTTGCGGGTAATAAAAATGCGAGGGTAAGCTTCCGACCAAGTGATGCAAACGTAGGGATAGCGCTTATCGTCTTTGAGCAGGACGTTAAAGTAAGGCTGGTGCTGCTTGATCAGGTTGGCTTCCAAAGCCAAGGCTTCTGCCTCGGTATCGGTAACGATAAACTCAATGTCAGCTACCTGCTGCACCATCAAGGCAATGCGAGGGCTGTGAGGGTGAGCATCGCGAAAATAGGAGCGTACCCGCGATCGCAACTTTTTTGACTTGCCGATATAAAGAACCTCTCCCTGCTTGTCCCGCATCAGATAAACGCCTGGTTCGGCAGGAATTTCCCGCAAGCGAGTTTCTAGGCGATCGCCACGAGAAGCAGGAAGGAGTAAATGAGTCGGAGTCTGGCTCGTCATAAAAAAGGAGATGGGTACGAGGTACAAACAGGCATTCTTTTCTACTCCCTATACCCTACACTCTACACTCTACACCCTAATTTTCGTCATCATTGCGCTTGCTTTTAAGAGTCGCTCCTATTCCTAGCGTACCGACTGCCAGCAGTCCTAAGACTACCGAAGGTTCTGGAACCGATGGGGAACTTGGCGCAGCAGCAGCAGCAAACGCGGCTAATGTCGGAGGGTTTTGCAGGCGGCCTAGCCCCTGAATTTTAAACTGGAGGCGGCTTTTTCCGTTGCTGAGATAGGCATTGCAATTGCTCGGCCAGTTCATCCGTGCCGTGCCGCGTACCACTTCGATAGGACGTGCCAGACTGTTGCTAAAGAAAATCACCTCACTCCCTCGCGTTGTAAAGCCAAAGTTCGTAGAGGGAGCGATCGCTGTGCTAGTGACGTTAATATTTTGGAAACTGAGCATATTATTTTGTCTGGTGCCAATTTGCGTCAAGCGCAAGAAGGTTTCTGAGCCGGCGGCAGTTTTACAGCTTGTGTCATCTTGATCCGTCTGGGAGAATGCCGAAATCTCAAAACCTCGCAGAAAGTCTTGGGCGATCGCGGGTTCACTGAAGTTGCAGTTTAACGTATGCTTGCCCGGAAAATTCGCTGTCTCGTCCGGCAAGTCAGGGGTGTTGGGGTTGGTATCGCCGCCAAAAATCACCGATAAGTTATTAGTGGTTCGATTCCAAGTCAATTCAAAAGGAACGTTTTGGTTGCCGCGCCAAAACCAATGGTCTGGACCTGGAGGCGTGAGGGGATTCTGACTCTCACTGACGGTACAAGCCGTTTCCCAATCTCGCCTAAAGTCATGTACGCCTGTACTGGGATTGGAACCCCCTCCCACGCGACCATCAAACTCCCAGCCCAAATCCCCAACGATGTTATAAGTTAAATTGAGTTTAGGTGTGGGAAACTGAGTATTCTCTCGCGAAGCAAAGGCATCAGAGCGATCGCCCCCAGCAAAAACTGTGTTTAAAGCTTTCAGGGCCAGACCATTGTTAGGACTGCCATTCACCCAACTTTGAACCAATTGGGTCAAACCCGCTCCCGAATAAGTCGTGGTTCCTTGCGTTCTGCGTCTGATAGCGGGATTGCTTGCCGCAAACAACTGCGTTTCCGTGTCGATGAGAGAATTAGTATTGTTGAAAGTAGCGGTCGTTTCGCCCCACACCCCGCGAATGGGGTTGCCGACGAGACTGGTCACGTTTATTTGTTCGTGTAAACCCTGGAGTACCAGTGAAGCACTGGTAACAATCGCCACTTGACCAGGGGCCAGGGTGGGTAAGTTGCCAAACTTCAGCAAGGGTATTTGCTGTCCCGTCTGGGGAATGGTATTGCTGATGGTTCCATTCGGATTACGAGTCGTCTGTCCGATTAGTAAAGCCGGGCCCGTTCCAAAATTTTGATTAGCAAAAGTGGCATTGGAAGAATCTAAATAAGTATCTATGGTAGAGGTCGTTGAAAAGTTAAACGTCGGTAGCGTTTGTGCGTTAATCGGCTGGACATCCATCACGCTCAATCCTAACGTCACGCCAGCCGTTACGACGGCTGTCCAAGGGGAGATTGCGGTTTTCATCATGTTTCCTCATGTCAGGGCTTGATTGACTAACAGGTTGTTAACGAATATGTAATTACAGGGTTCCCAGAACACCTGTTTAAATAACAGATCTCAACTTAGGTTTTGCCCAATTCTAGCTAACTATCACAGCAAACCAGGATTTTTCTAGCGTGTCAAGCTAAATAAATCTAACAAGATAACGTATGCTAAATAACAAAGACGAATCTTGCCAGAGATAATTGTGTTGTTATTATAATTTAGCGGTCAAGATGAAGAAATCTCAGTCTCCACTCAATATTTTTGAAATTTATTTACTTTTGGCAACAATTGCTCTCGCCATGCTCTTTCCCCTGCTCTGGCTGATAGGCACTGCTTTTAAATC
>JBGTNM010000271.1:0-13180 GCA_041743025.1 Microcystaceae cyanobacterium | reverse complement strand
CGGCAAAAACTTTAAGCTTATTAATTTTTTATTTCAATTTTTTGCTAAGTATAATCTTTTTAATTTTCCTAACTTGAAAAGATTTGATGCCTTTTCACAATTCATATAGGATTGCTATAATATCTAATCTGACTCTATGGCTATTACTTCGATTTTGGGGATCACTAACCTCTAACGTTCCAATCACCTTGCCCATTGTTGATACTTTCATAGAAGCACCAAAAACAACTGAGGGCATTAGCAAAACACTTATGACACCCGCAACTACAGCATAACAATTGCTGTTTAATGTCTGTTTTTTTTGAGCTTTTTTAGGCAAGATGTGATTTTGTTGTAAGTAATTTTGGGAATAATTATATTGCAGCATAGGGGTTCCTCAACCTAGTTAACTCACACTTAATTTCGTTGGTTTTAGAATAAATCCCTTTACCCATTTATTGCATTCCCTATTTCTGCCAATTGAATTGCTTAAAAAGGATAACTTGAATGCACAAAATAGCCAATGTATACCCATTAAAACCCGTAGGGGCGAATTGCGTTCGCCCTTATCTTACGAATTGCGTTCGCCCTTACCCATTGGAATGGGAAAAGATATTATCATTATTGGCACAAAAAAATGGAGTGCGATCACAGCACTCCATACAATCAACTCAACTCGTCCAATTAATTTATCGTGCTTCCACTATCTGCATTGATTGAACAACCAAAACAGGTCTACTTTCATACTCTGCTTCGATTTGTTCCCGCGACTGAGCATCCCAAGTTAATCCATAATCTCGTTCAAAATCGGCTGTGACAAATTCCCGAACTTCTCCAGTAATTTGCACTCTTTGGTCTTCGGTTACGGGAACAGGAGAAGCTGAAGTCGGATTGATCACTAACAGTTTTTCTTCTTGACCGAGTAAGTCAACATCTTCCAAGATGAATGAATTTGAGCCAACTTGGTCGCCTACTTCACCTTGAATAGTAACCGTTTTACCGACGTATTGATCGACATCTTCCACGACATTCTCAACTGAATCTGCGCCTTCTACTGAGCCTTTTGGGTTTTCGTAATTGGCACAAGCAGGTAGTAACAAAGCACAAGAAACTAACGTAATAAGGCTTACTTTGCGACCGAGGTTAATGAAGTTATTAGTGTTAGAATTTTCCATCATAAGTTTGTCCTCTTTATTCCTTTATTTAATCCAATTTACGAGAAATCTCGGCACTACACCTCTATCTTTGTGAAGGATAGAAGTTGACCAATAGAAGTATTTAATTGTTAAAACAATTGATCTATTGCTCCCACATTTGGCTGACTTGTTGCAACTGCGTCATTAATTGTTCTGCCGAACGAGCAGGTTCTAAACAAGCCAATCCCTGACAGACCAAACCTATTGTATTGTCAGGTAAGTTATCATCCAAACGATAGACAGTCGTGGGAAAATATTGAGAGATAAAGGTCAGCAAAATGGACTCAGGCGATCGCAACACTGCCCCAAAACGATACCAGTCTAGGGCAACAAATAAACTCGGACAAGCTTGAGGAGATTGCTGCATGACCGCGCTAAACGCTTGCAAGGCGGCTTCAGCACGATTGAGATAATCAAAATCTTCGCTCAGTCTGGCTAGGCGAATTAAATTGGTAATCGCCACGCCATTAGCAGAGGGAGTCGCACTATCGCTGTAGCTGCGTTCGCGCACCAACAAATCTCGGCTATTATCGCTGGCATTGTTGTAGTAGCCTCCCATTTCCACACTCCAGAAAAATTTATCAAATTCCTGCTGCACTTCGAGTGCTTTTTCTAGCCAAACGGTTTGAGCGGGAACGGCAGCTTGTAAATCGAGCAAAGCTTTGATCAATAAGGCATAATCTTCAGATTGCGCTAAAACAGAAGCTTGTCCGCCATAATTAAGACGGTGCAAGCGATCGCTAACCCACTGCTGCTCTAAGATAAAGTGAATGGCACGGGTAGCTAATTCCCAATAGTACGAGTCGCCAAACACGGCATAAGCTCTGGCCAACCCAGACACCATCAAACTATTCCAAGCGACAATCATTTTCGTGTCGGTGACGGGTGGAATTCGACCCGGCCAGTCCAAGGTTTTCGCCTCTTGGTTGTTTCTGGCAGGAAGGAAGGTTTCTAATGTCTCCGCAGAACTGCCGTAGCGCCTAGCAAACAGCTTATCGAGGGCAGCCTCTACCTCTGCTGTGAGTGTCCCTCCTTGACGACGTTGCAAGACGTTACTGCCTTCAAAATTGCCTTCTGAAGTCAGTGTAAAAGCAGAAGCTAACGCCACCAACTCTCCCGACGTTAAACTGTCGGCCAAATTCTGATAGCGCCACGCATAAAAAGCCCCTTCTTCCGGTTCTTTGTCTTCACGGCGAGCAAAATTATCGGCATCTTGCGCCGCATAAAAGTAGCCATCAGGAGCGGTCATCTCGCGGGCGAGCCAGCGAACCGTTCCGCGCACAGCCCTTTCAAAGGCGGGTTCCTGGTGTCCGGCACTCCATAAATTCGCTAAATATTCGACAATTTGCCCGTTGTCGTAGAGCATCTTTTCAAAGTGGGGAACTGTCCAAGTCGAATCGACCGTATAGCGGTGGAAACCGCCGCCGACATGATCGTAAATGCCGCCAAGAGCGAGATCTTCTCCTCGTTGTTGAGTCAGTTCGTTGCCGTTGTAGCGCGACTCGAACTCAAAACGACTGCCCTGCAAAGCGAGGTTGGCATAGGGAATCATGGGAAAGCTAGGACGGCCAAAATCACTAGCCGTCACGCTAATCACTGCCGTATTGGTTTCAATGCCCCGAAAGAGCAACTCGTTACGCTCTAGAGAAGAATCTGTAATAGGCAAAATGGTCGCTTGTTGCAGCGTCCCTAACATATCTTGAGTAAAGGCGTTGAGCTTTTCTTTTTCATCGTCGTAGAAGCGGCGTACCGATTGCAACACCTGTAAAAAGCCAGGCCGCCCTAAGCGCGGTTCGACCGGAAAGTAAGTCCCTCCGTAGAAGGGAACGAGGTCGTCAGGGGTCAGAAAAATGTTGAGCGGCCAACCGCCTTGTCCAGCCATCATCTGTAGTGCTTGCATATAGATGCTGTCGAGGTCGGGGCGTTCTTCGCGGTCTACTTTAATGGGGAGGAAATTTGTGTTGAGGTAATCGGCGATCGCCTGGTCAGAAAAGGCTTCTCCTTCCATCACGGTACACCAGTGACAGCTAGAATAACCAATAGACAGGAAAATGGACTTATTTTGTGCTTTGGCCGTTAAGAGAGCTTCGTCACACCAAGACCACCAGTCAATCGGGTTGTCGGCGTGTTTTCGCAGGTAGAGGCTTTGAGAAGTGATAAGACGGTTGGGCATGACTGGTTGCGATCGCGACAGCTTTTGCTGGCTAGTTTATCGCGATTCTCTATCAGTTGTACGATGATTCAAGATTCGCTACAGCTTTATATTAAACACCAAGGCACAAAGTAAAAACTGTTCCCTGCTTTATGAGACAACCAGACATTCTTTTCCAACCGAATAGCCTGCAAACCAAACTCATCACCACAACGCAACACGCGCTTCAATCTGGGGCACTACAATCGATTCCGACAGATTATGAATTTGTCGAAGATAGAGGCATTCATTTTTTGGTGCGAATTTCATCTAACTTAATTCGTAAAGACAAAGCCAAACAAAAACAAACTGAAAGAATACAGGCAACAGTTAAACCCATTAATCCTTTTCTCCCTTACGAAGAAGATTTATTTGTTACGAATATTTCTCCAACTCATCTGTGTCTTTTAAATAAATATAATGTTATCGAGAATCACTTATTAATTGTCACTCGTGTTTTTGAAGAACAGGACTGCTGGCTGAATCTTGAAGATTTTGTGGCTCTCTGGGCGTGTTTAAAAGAAATTGATGGGTTAGGATTTTATAACGGGGGAAAATTGGCAGGTTCTAGTCAACCCCACAAGCATTTACAATTAGTTCCGTTTCCCCTATCTCCTGACGGCAGAAATATGCCGATTGAACCTGTGATCGCCACTGCAAACTTTCAATTAGATCTGAACCAAATCACTCAATTTTCTTTCGTTCACGCACTCGCTAAGTTAAATTTTCCAAATAATTTGTCTTTGCTTGAATTAGCTCAAGAAACACTTAAAATTTATTATCAATTTTTAGAAAGAATAGGACTGCCTTTCATCGGCGAAAAGCAGACGGGAGCTTATAATTTATTAATTACCCGCCAGTGGATGTTAATGATTGCGCGATCGCAAGAAAGCTATGAATCAATTGCAGTTAATTCTCTGGGATTTGTCGGTGCTCTATTTGTTCGCAATCAATCTTTAATGGCATTATTAAAACAATATCGTCCCTTGACAATTTTAAAACAAGTTGCCAAACCGCTTTAAACCTGTCCTTTGCGGGAAGTCACATCATTAACTAAACATTAAGATTTATTTAATCTGCTCTTAATCTTAGTAGTTTAATTCGCTATAATAAAAATGTTCAACCAGACACTCATCAGATTTTCAACTCAACTCCGCGTTGTAAATTTGTAAGAAAATAAGAAAATGAAAGAATCCTTAAATCAAGACCCTAAAACCTTTAGCGATTGTGCTTATATAGCCGTTGCCAAGCATTTTAACAAGTTTCTCAAACACGAAAAAGGCGTTCTTGCTGATAAAGATCCTGAAGAATTGCATCAAATGCGAGTAGGAATGCGGCGATTGAGAAGTGCTATTGTCGGGTTTGCACCTGCGCTTAATTTGCCTCGAAATGCCAGTGAAAAACAAGTAGGTAAAATTGCTAGAGTATTAGGATCGCTGCGGGATATCGATGTTTTAGAGGATGTTTTAGAAAATCACTATCAACCGACTTTACCCCAAAAAGAAAAACCACTTTTAGAGCGAGGGTTAGAAGCTTTAAAACAACAGCGTAAAAAGGCTTTTAAGGAAGTTCAGAAAACCCTCCAAGGAGACGCTTATCTCAATCTCAAAAAAGCTTTTCAAGAATGGCTAAATAAGCCAATTTATCAGCCGATTGGGGGCATTTCTATCCGCGACATTTTACCCGATCTTCTCTTACCTCAAGTGAGTCAATTACTCCTCCATCCAGGTTGGGTAGTTGGCATAGAATTTAGTGAAGGCGAAACGCAATTTCCCGATGGACTATCCCCTAAAAAGGTCAAAATCCTGCTCGACGAGCAAGGTGTTATCCTTCATGACTTGCGGAAAGAAGCCAAGCGATCGCGCTATAATATGGAACTCTTTACGCAATTTTACGGCGATACTTATCAAGAATATCTTCAGGAAATTAAAACGATTCAATCCGTTGTAGGAGAAATACAAGATAGTTTTGTGTTAAAAGAATTTCTCACTAGCGTCTTTGAAGATAATCTAGAAAAAGAGATGCCAGTACTGTCATCTAACTTGCAAGAAACCCGCTATCAAAAATGGCAAGAGTGGGAAAAACTCCAGCATAACTTTCTCAATGCCAAAACCCGAAAAGAGTTCCATAATACTGTCTTGCAGCCGCTCAAAACTCCAGCAAAAATTGATTAAAGATGAGTAGGATACGTTCTCAATGCATCCTACACCTTGTTTAGGGAATATCTGCCGGAACAAATACGTTGTTTTTAGGATCGTATTTCCAAGCCATGCCTTCAGGATCTTTACTCTGACTCCACTGAATAAAATCAGGGTCGGACTTACGCCTGCCAATGGTACTAGAACTAATATCCAGCCGTCTAGCCAAATCCGCTTGGATTAGCGAGAGGTCAGATTGTGATTCTGTTACGCTGGTTTCTTCAACAGTTTCTGGCTTTTGAGCAAGATTTTCCTCGGATGAGTGAATATCAGTCACTTCCTCTGTTACAGAAGGAGTTTGGACAATTTCACTTTCCGTTTGTTGTTCTTCTTTGAGTCCTGCAAGTTGAGCAAAAACGTTCGCCGACTTTGGCAGCGATTCCTCTGATTCAGGTTCAGTGAGTGAGATTTGAGAGCGAGTGTCTTCGGTTAACGTTTCAACGTCTTCAGCTTCTGCTAACGGTTCACTGTCATCAAAAATACTGCCGAGAGTGCTAGCGGTAATGAAATAGTAAATCGTGCCTTTGTCCTGTATTTTTTTGCGAAAAGCACCGTATTCTTCTGCTTTTCTCTCTAAAAATCGTGTAGCGGAACGTCCGGTTAAATGCGCTTTTACCGACAAATCCATTGGAGTCAAACATCCCTGATTCTCATTGAGCAATTGATTGAAGGTCGGATCGACCCGCAAACACCATTGCTGCCATTGGTAATTGTCCCAAAATTTCCAAATAAGGACAATACCGAGAAATGCCAGCAGCATGAACCAAGCTTTGTAGAGGAGGACAATGCCTGCCGCTAGCGGGAGAATGAGAATGAGAAAGATAGTCGGATTACCATCTAAAACTTTTCCAGTCATAATTTCTGGTCATCAAATTGAAGTGAATGGCAAAACTTATGCAATTATGCTACTAAGTCGTGCCTGTATTGCAGACAATATTGAAAAACTTGATATTAATAGTATTGCATTCGGTGATAGCTGATAGTTAAAAGTTAGCGTAGTTTATTTTCACTCTTTGAATGAGGCGATAACCGAGTCGCGATCGCTGTCTCGCATTCCTTGTCTTGCATTCCTATACTCATGCCGATTCTCCCCCCCCGAAGCCGCGAACCTAACACGAGCAAAAGGAGGATTTAGCTGGCTGTACGCGCTTTAGTCTGCTGGTTCAAAATCTTCTTTACTGGCACCACAAACTGGACATACCCAATCTTCGGGTATATCTTCAAACGCCGTTCCTGGTTCAATGCCACTGTCGGGATCTCCGATTTCGGGATCGTATTCGTAGGCGCAAACAGAACAAATATACTTACTCATGGGTGTTAACGATAAAGAATTTGTTTTCTATCTTAAGCGAGATGGGGAGAGGTTCGCTCAAAAACGTCGTGTCTTTTCAACCCCAGCCAAAATTGCTATAAATAAAGTGATTCCGAGCAATGCTAACAGTATTCCTCCTGGTAGGAAGGAGAGAATGCCAAAACCTCGCAAGAGATAGACAGCGATCGCCAACAGCAAAAAAATCACCCACCCATCAGTCAGTCCAGATTTTCGAGAACGCTTGGAATTGCTCATTGGTTTGCTCCTCACCTCCAGACTTTTGTTTACTTTAATGCACCATGTTTGGCATTTTGGAAAATTTGCTTGAGTTTTTTGAGAAGTTATACATTAACTCTAACATTGCCCTGTTATGGTTGAAAATATACAGATCTGCTTTTTGGTAAACTCTCCTAAGTATCCTCATGATCTATCAAACTAAAAAATTCCTGAAAACCAAGCTCAGGAGTTGGTTGATGGTTAGTAGCATGGCAAGTGCCGCCATTTGGGGTACGGCATTTTCCCCGTCAATTGCTACAGCCGCAACTTTAGATTGGAATGCCGTAAACTATCCTGTTGGTAGCCTCAGCCAAAGCTTTACCGTCGGCGGAGGAAGCGTCAGTTTAAACTTTACAGGACAAACTAGTGCTTTAGTTGGGTTCGGTGCTTCTTCAGATACCCCTGATGACAATACAGTTCTCAACGGCAGTTCAACCACAGAAGAAACCCTCCACTTGCAGGCGGACTTCAGCCATGAAAACCAAGCTGTCACCCTGACAACGAATTTTACCGGATTCGGCCAAGGGGTTAGCAATGTTGCCTTTTTGCTTTACGATATTGATATCGGAACTAACTGGCAAGATCGGGTAGTTTTGCAAGGTTTTTTAGGAAATACTCTAATAAACCCGACTTTCATCGGGGTTAATTCAACCTACGTCACAGCTTCAGGTAATACGCTTGATGGCAAGAAAGCCGTCGATAACAATAGCGACTTAGGTAATGTGACTGTTGCCTTTAATGGCATTATCGATCACTTTACCTTAGCTTTTACCCAAGATCCTGCCAAAACTCCGACTAATCCAGCCTCTCACGGGATTGCTTTAGGGGATATTTCTTTTGAACCTGTCCCTATTCCTCCTGCAAGCAGTGCAGTTCCCGAACCCTTGACAATGGCGGGAGTCGGTCTTGCGATTGGGTTTGGTGGCTTTTTCAAACGAAAGCGAGCTAAACAATCAACCTAAACACGGACTCATCAATGGCATCTCTAGGGGCGAACATTTGTTTGCCCCTACATTTTTAAGACAGAATACTTAACGCACAAAAAGTTAATAATTTTTTATAAACTTGCTCAAACGCTTAAAAAATCCTTCTGACTGGACTTTTAGAATTGACTTTAACAAATTCAATCAATTGATTTAAGTCTATCTTAAAAGTCAATCAATCTTGAACTTGAATCGCTAGATGCCTAAAACACCCTAGTTTCTGAGAGTTGTCCTCCTTGGCAGGTGTTGTGGTCATTTTAATTTTGTCTTTTGTTCTTATTTATAGTAAATACTTTTACAAAATTAGAAATTTAACTATAAATAAGTTTATTCAAAGATTTAAAGGCATAGCATTAGTTATACGATTTCTTTAGTTTATTTACTTGACATATCTAGCCAAACTATCTTTAGAGCCTCTTTCCTTTATCGGTCAGTTAGCCCATAATGCGATCGATGAGATTTAATTAGTCAATTGACTGCGGCAGCTTTTAGGCAAAGCAGCGATTTGTAAAAAAAGTTTAATTAGGTAGCACAGGAGAGGACAAACCTTGACTTTAAAACTCGCAGTTTACGGAAAAGGCGGTATTGGCAAATCCACCACAAGCTGTAACATTTCTACAGCTTTTGCCAAACGCGGCAAAAAAGTGCTACAAATTGGTTGCGATCCCAAGCACGACAGCACCTTTACTCTGACAGGTTTCCTCATCCCCACCATCATCGATACTCTGCAAGAAAAAGACTTTCACTACGAAGACATCTGGCCAGAAGATGTCATTTATAAAGGGTATGCTGGCGTTGACTGCGTAGAAGCTGGTGGCCCGCCGGCGGGTGCGGGTTGTGGGGGATATGTGGTAGGCGAAACTGTCAAACTGCTCAAAGAATTGAATGCTTTTGACGAATATGACGTAATTCTCTTTGACGTTCTCGGTGACGTGGTTTGTGGCGGATTTGCTGCACCCCTCAACTATGCCGACTACTGCTTAATTATTACTGACAACGGATTTGACGCACTATTTGCTGCTAATCGTATTGCTGCTTCTGTCCGCGAAAAAGCACGCACTCACACTTTGCGTCTCGCGGGATTAATTGGCAACCGCACTTCCAAGCGCGACCTGATCGATAAATACATCGAAGCAGTTCCCATGCCAGTTTTAGAGATTTTACCCCTGATTGAAGACATTCGTGTTTCTCGCGTTAAGGGTAAAACGTTGTTTGAAATGGCAGATAGCGATCCCTCTCTCAATTATGTCTGCAACTACTATCTCAACATTGCTGACCAAATTTTAGCTCAACCGGAAGGTGTCATACCCAACGACGCACAAGACCGGGATTTATTTACTTTGTTGTCTGACTTCTATCTCAATCCTCAGCAACCCGCCAAAATCGAGGAAGAAGAACCCGAACTTATGATGGTTTAACCGATTGGTGGGCATTGCCCACCATTACTTTGAAATAAATTCTAATTAGCAAGGGAAAACTAAAGATAACCGCCCTTGACTAAATTAGGAGAAAGTAAAATGAGCAGCTTTGAAGAACTAAAGGTTAATTTACCAAGTAAATGGCTAGATTACTACCAAGTCCATTATGCTTGGATCAGTTCTTTCATGGATTCTAGAGACTTGTGGCACGATACACCCGATGGAGGTAAACGTCCTGATTCTGATGTGATATTAGGAGCTATAACGGCACTAGAACCTAAATTAGTCTTATGGATGTCTCCTTTTTGTCAGCTTACCTCAATAACCTCCGAGAAACCATTAAAACATGAAAATTAAGGTGGGCATTGCCCACCCTACAGTGAAATAAGGAGAACTCAATTTTATGACCGTCGCACAAGAACCCACCGCACTGCAATTTGAATGCGAAACCGGCAATTACCACACCTTCTGCCCCATTAGTTGCGTCGCTTGGTTGTATCAGAAAATTGAAGATAGCTTCTTCTTAGTTATCGGTACAAAAACTTGCGGTTACTTCCTCCAAAACGCAATGGGGGTGATGATTTTTGCTGAACCCCGTTATGCGATGGCAGAATTAGAAGAGGGAGACATTTCTGCCCAATTGAATGATTATGAAGAATTAAAGCGATTGTGTGTGCAAATTAAGCGCGATCGCAACCCCAGTGTTATCGTTTGGATTGGGACTTGTACCACCGAAATTATTAAAATGGACTTGGAAGGATTAGCACCCAAGTTGGAAGCAGAAATTGGCATACCCATCGTGACAGCGCGGGCCAACGGGTTAGATTATGCCTTTACGCAAGGAGAAGATACCGTTTTAGCGGCGATGGTTCACAAGTGTCCTGAAAAAGTAAAAGCAGACGAAAAAGAAGAACGCAATGCCATTCAAAAACTGCTCAACTTTGGACGCAAAAAAGAAGACGTTAAAGCAGAAGAATCAGAATATATTGACCATCCACCGTTAGTTTTATTTGGTTCCGTCCCCGACCCGGTTGTGACGAACCTTACCTTAGAATTGAAAAAGCAAGGGGTCAATATTTCCGGTTGGTTGCCTGCCAAGCGCTATACGGAATTACCCATCCTCGAAGAAGGTTATTATGTCTGTGGCATAAATCCCTTCCTGTCTCGCACTGCCACCACTCTCATGCGCCGCCGTAAATGCAAACTCATCGGCGCACCCTTCCCGATTGGCCCCGATGGAACCCGCGCCTGGATTGAAAAAATCTGTTCTGTGTTTGGCATTGAACCAAAAGGATTGGCAGAACGCGAAGCGCAAATCTGGGAAAGCTTGGAAGATTATGTTAGTTTGCTGCGCGGCAAGTCTGTTTTCTTCATGGGAGATAACCTTTTAGAAGTGTCTCTGGCGCGTTTTCTGATTCGTTGCGGCATGACTTGTCCTGAAATTGGCATTCCCTACATGGACAAGCGCTATCAAAAAGCAGAATTAGACTTACTGGAGAAAACCTGTAACGATATGGGGGTTCCCCTGCCCAGAATTATCGAAAAACCAGATAATTACAATCAAATCCAGCGTATTTATCAATTAAAGCCGGATTTAGTTATTACTGGTATGGCCCACGCCAATCCCTTAGAAGCGCGAGGAATCAATACAAAGTGGTCGGTTGAGTTTACGTTCGCGCAGATTCACGGTTTTACGAATGCGCGAGATATCTTAGAGTTGGCTACTCGTCCTCTACGTCGTAACGATAACCTTAAGCAATTGGGGTGGGATAAGTTGGTGAAAGAGAAAGCGACCGTTTAAGGTTTTCTTCACTAGGTTAGGTTACACTAAACTCAGGTAAGGTGGGCGATCGCTCACCTTAAATTTTTATAAATAAAGCTTAAATAGGATAAACAATGACTGAAGTAGATAATAGCTGCATTAACTTACTAGAAAATAACATAGATTTTTATAAAGAATTAGAAGATGACATTGAAGAAGCAAACGAAGAAGATGTAGAAATAATAGAACCTTTTGATCCAACTAAAATCAGAGTTGTATCTAAATCAATGACAATAGATTTAGTTTTATCAAGAATTAAATATAATGAGATAGATTTAGCACCTGAGTTCCAGCGTCATGCTGATATTTGGACAAATGATGCGAAAAGTCTATTAATTGAATCTATTTTGATACGTATACCCCTTCCTGCTTTTTATATGGACGCAACTAATGAAGATAAATGGTTAGTAATAGACGGACTCCAAAGATTAACAACTTTAAAACAGTTTGTTACTGATCAAGTATTAAAGCTATCAGGTTTGGAATATCTAGTCAATTTACAAGGTAAAACCTACGAAGAATTACCCCGTAATTATCAACGTCGAATTCAAGAGACTGAAATCACTATTTATACTATTGAAAAAGGTACACCTGATGAAGTTAAATTCAATATTTTTAGTCGTATTAATACAGGAGGAAAACCTTTATCAAAACAAGAACTACGGCACGCACTTAACCCAGGTAAAGCACCTCAATTTCTAGCAAAATTAGCAGAATTACCAGAATTTACCAGACTTGTTCGTCTCCGTGAAAGTCGTAAAAAAAGAATGGAAGACAGAGAATTTGTCCTTCGTTGTTTGGCTTTTCTGATAACTCCTTATGAATACTACCATGATCGAGAAAAAAGCAAATCAACAACTTTAGATGGTTTTTTAAACGAAACGATGAGCAAACTTAATCAATTGTCTAGCTTAGAGTTACAAGAGTTAGAAAACAAATTTTTAAACAGCATGAAAGTAGCTTATGAAGTTTTAGGAGAGAATGCTTTTAAGAAAGATTCCAAATTACCTTTAAATAAAGCATTGTTTGAAGCTTGGTCAGTCAATCTAAGTAGGTTAAATGATGAAGAATTAAATCAGCTTAAGCAACATAAAAAAGTATTATTAAATAACTATAAGGAGCTATTAAAAAATGACAAGGAATTTGATAAAGCCATTTCTGAAGGAACTAGTAGTCGGAATAGTGTAAGGCGGCGGTTTAGTAAAATTAGAAAGTTAATTTTGGATGTATTGGAATGATCAAAATTTTACGGTTAGTAAATTTTAAGCCATTTATAGATCAGTCTTTAAATTTCGTAGGACTAACTCTTTTTTCTGGACTTAATAGCACAGGAAAATCATCTGTACTGCAATCCTTATTACTGCTTCGTCAATCTTATCAACAAGATTTATTACAAAAAACAGGTTTGGCACTTAATGGAGATTTGGTCTGTCTTGGAACAGCGAAAGATGCACTTAATGAAACGGCAACAAAAGATATTATCGGTTTTGATATCCTTTGGAAAAATGGTAGCAAAGGAATTTGGCGTTTCAATTATAATCGAGAAGCCGATGTAATGGAAACTGCTGAAGATGTAATGGAAACTGCTGAATTTGTTAAAAACAATCCAGATATTTATAGTTCAAGTCTTTTTAATGATAATTTTTATTATATTCAGGCTGAACGTCTTGGCCCTCGTCCTTACTTTGAAATGTCTGAATTTCAAGTACGGCAGCATCGGCAATTAGGAAGCAGAGGGGAATATACCGCGCATTTCTTATCTATTTATGGAGATAAAGATATTCCTAATCAAAAACTCCATCATC
>JBGTNM010000270.1:0-10867 GCA_041743025.1 Microcystaceae cyanobacterium | reverse complement strand
GGGTTTGTGGATGGCCAGCATTGGCATTATCGGTATCGCACTCAACTTGCGGGCTTACGATTTCGTTTCCCAAGAGTTGCGGGCTGCTGAAGACCCGGAATTTGAAACGTTCTACACTAAGAACATTCTGCTCAATGAAGGTCTGCGAGCTTGGATGTCTCCCCAAGACCAACCCCACGAGAACTTTTTATTCCCTGAGGAGGTACTCCCCCGTGGTAACGCTCTCTAATAGCTCTGTTACCAGCGGACGTGACCTAGACTCTACCGGATTTGCTTGGTGGGCGGGTAATGCTCGCCTGATTAATCTCTCCGGTAAGCTGCTAGGAGCCCATGTCGCTCACGCTGGCTTGATTGTGTTTTGGACTGGGGCAATGACCCTGTTTGAAGTGGCCCACTTCATGCCGGAAAAGCCCATGTACGAGCAGGGATTGATCTTGCTACCTCATTTGGCTACCCTCGGTTGGGGAGTCGGCCCCGGTGGCGAAGTAATTAACACTTTTCCCTATTTTGTCGTGGGTGTTTTGCACCTGATTTCTTCGGCGGTTCTCGGTTTTGGCGGTATCTATCACGCGCTGCGCGGGCCGGAAACCTTAGAAGAATACTCCAGCTTCTTCGGTTACGACTGGAAAGACAAAAACCAAATGACCAACATCCTCGGCTATCACCTGATTCTGCTGGGATGTGGTGCGCTGCTGTTGGTGTTTAAAGCCATGTTCTTTGGTGGTGTCTATGACACTTGGGCCCCTGGTGGTGGTGATGTCCGCGTCATTACTAATCCTACGCTCAATCCTGCGACTATCTTTGGCTATCTGACCAAGGCTCCTTTCGGTGGGGAAGGCTGGATTGTCAGCGTCAACAACATGGAAGATGTCATAGGCGGTCACATTTGGATTGGCTTGATCTGCATTGCTGGCGGTATCTGGCACATTCTGACCAAGCCTTTTGCTTGGTCGCGTCGCGCCTCTATCTGGTCGGGTGAAGCTTATCTGTCCTACAGCTTGGGGGCTGTCTCCTTGATGGCCTTCATCACTTCTCTGTTCGTCTGGTTTAATAACACGGTTTATCCCAGCGAATTTTTTGGACCCACTGGCATGGAATCGTCTCAAGCGCAAGCCTTTACCTTCCTGGTTCGCGACCAACGCATGGGAGCTAATGTCGGTTCTGCCCAAGGCCCGACTGGCTTAGGGAAATACCTCATGCGCTCTCCTACTGGCGAAATTATCTTTGGCGGAGAAACCATGCGCTTCTGGGATTTCCGTGGCCCTTGGTTAGAACCTCTGCGCGGCCCCAATGGCCTCGATTTAGACAAGTTGAGAAATGACGTTCAGCCCTGGCAAATCCGCCGTGCGGCTGAATACATGACCCACGCGCCTTTAGGGTCTCTTAACTCGGTGGGTGGGGTTATCACTGATGTTAACTCCTTCAACTTCGTCTCGCCTCGCGCTTGGTTGGCAACCTCTCACTTTACCCTCGCTTTCTTCTTCTTGGTCGGTCACCTGTGGCACGCTGGTCGTGCGCGGGCGGCGGCGGGTGGTTTTGAAAAAGGTATCGACCGCGAAACCGAACCTGTGCTTTCTATGCCCGATCTTGACTAAGATCTAAGTCACAATTTTTCTAGACTCCTGCTTTGATAGCAGGAGTCTTTATTTTTAATAGAAATTCCTTAACTCGCTGCTTACCTCATTTTAAAGCTTATGTAAAGTCACTTTACTTCCTAGTATTTACTGAGATAATGACACTACAATACATGATTGGAAATTTTTTTGAGTAAGCTAATGTTTTCTATAGATACGATAGACTGGCGTAAATCGCTCCAGGAACCCAAATATTGGTTAGTCGCGCTCTGGGCATCCTTGGCCACATTGCATCTAACAATTCTCGACCAAACCAAACAAATCAATCAGATGAGTTTGGGCATTCTTTTTTGGCTGGCTATTGCTTCACTGATCTGGGATAGACGCAATGATCTTAAGTTAAATAGTGGCGTTTTTTCCAGCGTGTTAGGAGCGACGTTAATCGCTTTTGTCCTTTTGACAACCCTCTCACCGGCTGGCTATCACGTGCGAATTTTTCCCTTGGTGTCAGGGATTGGCATTTGTTTGATTGCTTCTGGAATCAAGCGAATTCATCATTATTGGCAAGAATTATTTATATTAAGCCTATTAGTTCTCTATCCAATCGTGGCTGGTATTTTAAAAGCGATTGATCTACCGCTTTTGACCGCTAAATTTTCCAATTTCTCGCTGTGGGTGGCTGGTTTTAATCCTTATCGAGAAGGAGTTTTTATTATCTTACCAACGGGCAGAGTCGAAGTCTATGGAGCTTGTTCGGGAATTGATAGCATTATTTTAATGTTATATGTAGCCATTCTTTTCCTCTTTATCGTTCCTTTAACCCGTTGGCAAAAAGTCATCTGTATTTCGTTAGCTATCTTATTAGGATTTATTGCCAATGCTTTGCGGGTATCGTTGCTGGCTGTTCTAGTGGCTTTGTCTCAAAAAGAAACCTTTGAGTATTGGCATGGAGATGATGGCAGTCTTGTCTTTGCCCTGATTTCCGTCGCTAGTTTTGGCATATTCTGTTGGTTGGCTTATGTCCGCCAGTTTACTTTAATGCCTGATTCCGAAGAGTAGTAGGATTGTAAAATGCAAAATCTGATGAAAACGACTCGTTGGCAAACGACTAGACTTATCTTACTGGCTGCTATCACAATGGGCGTTGTCGCCGTTCTCATCCGAGTCTTTCTGTTGCCTGCTGCCAAAACTGACTCAAAATTGGCTCAATCTAATACTTTCGAGTTTCCTAATTCTGTTCCTCTAACGGGTTGGGAACCTATTAGCAACCAAGCCTTGAAAGCTCAAAAAAAGGCACAAAGTGACGGACATCTCTATCAATACCGTCAAAATAACCAAACATTAGTCGTTGAGGTTCGTCACGAGCTATATGGCGGAGCAAACGTCAGCCGCTTGCTGAATATTTACACGCCCATTCCACCAGCGACAGTCTTAATAAACGTGCGAGAAAAGCCAGAAACAGGTTTTTACGGGATTTTTGAGCATGAAAATAAAGCTTATTTGACGGCTTGTATTAATCCTGAAGGCAGAAGCACCGTCACTGAGCAACAATTTGTCCAAAACAAGTATAAGTACGGATGGGGTGTTGGCAGGACTTTCGGCTGGATGCTCGGTCAGAATGATTTATTTGAGGCGAGTTGTTTGTGGACACTTGCTTCGTTGCCTGTCAACTCCGAGGCTAACCCAGCCGCCTTGGAGCAAACTTATCAAACCTTGGCAACTGTCTGGGGTGAATGGTATCAGTGGTGGAAGGAGAAATTATAAGCTGTTGTACATTTAAATTAATAGTTCACAATAATAAAACAGCATCAAACTTATGGAAACGACAGAACTTAAGCGAGAAATTGACTCAATCGGTACGCGCCTGGGGAAAACCCAGGACTATCTTTGACCTACCCGCTTTAAAAGCCAAAATTCAACATTTAGAGCAAACAGCAACCCAGAGCGACTTTTGGGACTCTCCTGTTACGGCTCAAGCCACCCTGCAAGAACTCAACGATCTTAAATCGAGTTTAGAACAATATTATCGCTGGCAAGGTCAACTCGAAGACACACAAGCGATCGCTGAATTGTTAGAGTTAGAAAACGACCCGTCTCTGCTGGCAGAAGCCGAAACGACGCTCAATCAACTTCAGCATTCCCTTGATCGCTGGGAACTTCAACAACTATTTTCTGGGCCTTACGATAGTAGAGGGGCTATCTTGACCATCAACGCAGGGGCAGGCGGAACTGATGCTCAAGATTGGGCCGAAATGCTGCTGCGAATGTATACTCGTTGGGGAGAACAGCAAGGTTATAAAGTTCACCTCGCTGAACTCTCTGAAGGCGACGAAGCGGGAATCAAGTCTGTTACGCTGGAAATAGAGGGACGATACGCTTTTGGCTATCTCAAAGGAGAAAAAGGTACGCACCGCTTAGTGAGAATCTCCCCGTTTAATGCCAACGGCAAGCGACAGACTAGCTTTGCTGGCGTTGAGGTGATGCCTGCTCTTGGCGAGGAAGCCATCAACCTCGAAATTCCCGACAAAGATTTAGACATTACCACCACCCGTGCTGGTGGCAAAGGCGGTCAAAATGTCAACAAGGTTGAAACCGCCGTGCGAATTGTCCACCTGCCGACAGGTATTGCCGTGCGCTGTACTCAAGAGCGTTCCCAACTGCAAAACAAAGAAAAAGCCCTCGCTATTCTCAAAGCCAAGCTGCTCATCATTTTGCAAGAACAACGCGCTCAAGCCATTGCAGAAATTCGGGGAGATATGGTAGAAGCCGCTTGGGGCAACCAAATTCGCAATTATGTTTTCCACCCTTACCAGTTGGTCAAAGATTTACGCACCAATGTCGAAACGACGGATATCAATGACGTGATGGACGGCGAACTTGATGCGTTTATCGAAGCCTACCTGCGATATAGCAGTTCTCATTCTTAGTGTTAGGTAAACTGTCATAAACTGTTACATTAAAATGCAACCTTTCTGAATTAACTCGCTCTAGCATGAATCAAACTCCTTCCCCTTCCTTAATGCCACCGGATGAAAGTGAACCCAAAGCCAGTTATGTCAAGCTTGCGATGCGGAATATGGTACGAAAAAAGGGAATCTCTCTGTTCCATTTTTTCCTAACCACGTTGGGTTTAATTGCTTTCCTGGTTGGCATTTCCTACTTAACTCGCTAATCTTGAGACGTAATCCTTCTGCCAGATTAAAATCGCGCTTCTGTCTTCAAACAGTCGGAACTGAGTCATGGTATCTTATACAACCTCGACAACAACTATTGAACTCTATCTAGAGGACGTTTTTACCGCCTATTCTGCGCCAGAAGTGGCAACAGGGTTGATTTCTCAAGAAATCTGGCAAAGTTGGTTTCAAACGTGGATCGAATCGCTTTCTGGGACAACGCCATCCGTAAGTGCCTGCGAACTTAGCCTGCGCTTGACAGACGACAACGAAATCCAAGCCTTGAATGCTCAATACCGCCAAAAAAAACAACCAACGGATGTTCTGGCGTTTGCTGCCTTGGAAGTGAACTGTCCTGCACCTACTGAGGGGATGACAGCCTTTGAACCCCTGTATTGGGGAGATATCATCATTTCTGTAGAGACAGCCAGACGGCAAGCTCAGCAAAACGATCATTCCTTGACAGTAGAATTGGCATGGCTAGCCGCTCATGGTTTGCTACACTTACTAGGTTGGGATCACCCTGATGAGGACAGCTTACAAGCAATGCTATCTCAACAGGAAACTTTATTGAACCTCGTCGGTCTTTTGGCTAAAAGTTGATGTGGATAGAGTAGAGTATTGTTCTAGTAGAACAATATTTGTTATAAAAGTTAACTATCCTGTTGAAAACCTTTAAATGATCAAATCTAATCTAAAGATGACCCAATCTTCGAGTGCTAACGTCTCCCCCCCTACCTTGCTTGCGACTAGCAGTGCTATCAGGGTACATCGGCGGCTCAAGTCTGCGAGTGCCGAGTCTGACTTACGCTCCTTACCGGGAGAATTTGCTTGGTGCGTAGCTCCCAATCTTTTGATCAGTTTTAAGTATGCCTGGGCAGGCATCCGCTATGCTTTCCTGACGCAACGGAACTTTCGCATTCATACAGGCATCACGGCTGTTGCTATCGCAGGTGGCATTGGCTTGCGAGTAAGTGGTGTAGCGATGGCCATTGTCTCGCTGACCTGTGCCTTAGTGATGGTTTTAGAATTATTAAATACGGCCTTAGAATCAGTCGTAGATCTCACCGTTGGTCAATCTTATCATGAATTGGCGAGAATCGCCAAAGATTGCGCGGCAGGGGCGGTGATGTTGGCTGCGATCGCTGCTTTACTGGTTGCTAGTTTCATCCTGCTACCCCCACTCCTAGCTTTTCTCGTCTCCGTTTAATGACCACCTGATTATCAGGAAACGAGGAAACCGATTGATTGATAGCTAAAATTTTATATTTATTACCCGAATTGGTGGACTGCCATTTCTGTCACCGCTAAGGAGATAGTCATTGATTCTTGTCATCGATAATTACGATAGTTTTACCTATAATTTAGTGCAATATTTAGGCGAATTGGGCAAAGAAATCCCCATTGCTTCAGAAATCCAAGTCTTTCGCAACGATAAAATCGATTTGGCTGAAATTCGTCAGTTGCAACCGGATGGCGCGGTCATCTCTCCTGGCCCTGGTCGCCCTGAAGATGCCGGAATTTCTCTAGAATTGATTAAACAATTAGGCCCGAACCTACCTATCCTAGGGGTTTGCTTGGGACATCAAAGTATCGGGCAGGTCTACGGCGGAGAAATCGTCTCAGCCCCCATTTTAATGCACGGTAAGACTTCTGAAATTCATCATGCAGGTGGCGGAGTCTTTGAAGGATTAGACAGCCCTTTTAGTGCCACGCGCTATCATAGTTTAGTCATCAAGCGCGCAACCATGCCCGACGTACTAGAAATTACGGCATGGGTAGAAGACGGCACGGTGATGGGCGTTCGCCATCGAGACTATCCTCACCTCCAAGGCGTGCAGTTTCACCCCGAAAGCATCCTCACGCCATCTGGTAAGCCACTGTTACGCAATTTCTTACAATCGTTAAATAAGCATTAGATTTCAGGTTTTTGACTTATGTATGCTGTGATTACCCCAGAAACCATTCAATTATCGGCTGGAAAGGGCTGCTCCTATAATTTTAAGCATTCAGGTAAAATCAACTGTAATGATGACTTTGTTCAAGGGACTGGGGAGTCTCAATTTTAATTTCTAAATTTAACTATGGTTCCAATACGTGACGATAATCCAACAACGATAACGCCCTACGTGACTTATGGGTTGATTGCAGCTAATATTGCCGTTTTTGTCTACGAACTTACCCTCACTCCCGAACAACTTTCTGCCTTTCTTCAATACTTCGCCGTCGTTCCCAAGCAATTAACGGCAGGGTTTGGAGGAGCGAGTTTTTACCACCCTGTTCCTGAATGGATGACGCTCATTACCTCTCAATTCCTGCATGGTGGTTTCCTTCATGTAGGAGGAAATATGCTTTTTTTGTGGATTTTTGGCAATAATGTCGAAGATAAGCTGGGACATAGCCGATATCTAATTTTTTACTTAGCTTGTGGCGCTCTAGCGGCTTTAAGTCAGTGGTTTTTCTCTCCCTATTCGGCGACTCCTTCTTTGGGAGCAAGTGGGGCGATCGCAGGCGTAATGGGGGCTTATATTCTGCGTTTTCCGCAAGCTAGAGTCCTTACATTAGTGCCTTTGGGCATTATCCTCGTTCCTTTCCGAATTCCGGCGGTTTTCTTCCTAGGATTTTGGTTTTTGCAACAAGCTCTTTATGGGGTTGCTAGTTTAAACGTCCCGACGCAGATCGGCATGGAAAGCGGCGGTATTGCTTATTGGGCGCACGCAGGAGGCTTTGTTTTTGGCTTTATTTTGGGCCCGCTCTTAGGATTGTTTTCAGATAAGCCGAAGTATTAATAGGATCGGTCAAATGAAATTTTATCTATTATAAATAGAGTAACAAAACTTTATGAATTTTCATGAACTTGGCTGTCTCCAAACTGACCCAAATTAAAAATACCTGGCAAAACGCGCTGCTTTTTGGCAACGAACCCACGAAGGAGTTATTTGCTATCCTTAGCGTCTACTTCGTGCAAGGAATCTTAGGCTTATCCCGCCTAGCGGTCAGTTTCTTCCTAAAAGACGACCTTGACTTAACCCCTGCCCAAATGGGGGCACTGACCGGAATTGCTATGCTACCTTGGGTAATTAAACCTGTTTTTGGCTTTCTTTCAGATGGATTGCCGCTTTTTGGCTACCGCAGACGGTCTTATTTAGTGCTTTCAGGTATTTTAGGCAGTTTGTCTTGGATTGCGCTAGCGACAGTGGTTAATTCAGCCTGGACAGTAACGCTAACGCTTCTGATTACTTCCCTTTCGGTTGCCATCAGTGACGTGATTGTCGATTCTCTTGTGGTGGAACGGGCGCGCAAAGAATCATTAGGGCAGGCGGGTTCGCTTCAATCGTTGACTTGGGGCATTGTTGCCTTTGGCGGGCTGATGACTGCCTATTTAAGTGGGTGGCTGTTACAGCACCTCAGCAGTCGAGAAGTCTTTGAGATGACCGCCGTCTTTCCTCTGATTGTCTCTGGTGTGGCGTGGCTAATTGCTGAAGAAAGAGTCAAACCAGGGGAAGCTTCTGTCGGCAGTGACTTGCAACTCAAGCAACAAATTCAGCAGGTTTGGCAGGCAATTACGCAAAAATCGATTTTATTGCCGACTGCCTTTCTTTTTCTTTGGCAGGCGACCCCCAGTGCCGATTCTGCTTTCTTTTACTTCACGACCAATGAACTCGGATTTGAACCAGAATTCTTAGGTCGCGTGCGCTTGATTACGAGTATGGCAGCGTTAGCGGGGGTCTTTTTATACCAAAAATTTTTGAAGAAAGTTTCTTTTCGCCGGATTTTGGGCTGGAGTATTGTTTTATCGTCTGGTTTAGGCATGACAACCCTATTACTGGTGACTCATGCTAATCGAGCGATGGGGATAAGCGATCGCTGGTTCAGTTTGGGAGACAGTTTAATTTTGACTGTTATGGGGCAAATTGCTTTCATGCCCGTTTTGGTGTTGTCTGCTCGCCTGTGTCCCAAGGGAATTGAGGCGACTATGTTTGCGCTGTTGATGTCAATTGTCAACTTATCGAGTTTACTCTCTCATGAGTTGGGTGCTTTGTTAACCTATTGGTTGGGGGTCAACGAAACCAACTTTGATCGCCTGTGGTTGCTCGTTACCATTAGTAATTTATCTACCCTGTTGCCCTTGCCGATACTGGGTTGGTTGCCCAATAGCGACCCCCAAATCTCAGAAGCAGACGCTTCTCTCACCGTCCTGCCACTGGCGGAAGTTTACGAACATCATTCCCCAGGCTCATCTGTTGAACAACCGATGATGCCAGAATTAATGCCGGAAATTAGGAGCTAGAGTAAAGGCAGGGGAAGCAGGGAATTACAACTCATCACCGATTACCAATTACCAATTAACTTACAAAATGACCAACACTTTACCGAAAAAAACGCTGGAAAAATCTTATAATCCCCAAGAATGGCGTAAAGGCTACGAATCGCAACCCCAAGAATATAATTACTGGATAGATGACATTGAAGGTGAAATTCCCCAGCAATTGCAGGGGACGCTCTTTCGCAATGGCCCGGGTTTGCTAGAAATTGGGGGAGTTGCGCTCAAACATCCGTTCGATGGAGATGGAATGGTCTGTGCGGTGTCTTTTTTACCCGACGGACGAGTTCACTTCCGCAATCGTTTCGTTCGTACTCAAGGCTATGTCAGCGAGCAAGCGGCAGGAAAAATGCTTTATCGAGGAGTATTTGGTACTGCTAAACCGGGAGGATGGCTCAATAACCTTTTTGACCTTAATATTAAAAATATCGCCAATACTAATGTCATTTACTGGGGAGACAAACTCCTCGCACTGTGGGAAGCGGCAGAACCTTACCGCCTCAATCCGGCAACTTTAGAGACGATAGGCATAGATTACCTCGATGGGATTTTACAGCCTGGGAATGCTTTTGGTGCTCATCCTTGGATAGAAACGCACAGCGAGTTAAATGCACGTCAATCTTGCCTCGTGAATTTCTCGATTAAATCGGGAATTTCTAGTAAAATCACGATTTTTGAATTCGCTTCAAATGGCAAACTGTTACACCGCCACGCTCACAGCATTCCGGGGTTTTCTTTTATGCATGATTTTGCTATTACGCCAAATTATTGCTTATTTTTGCAAAATCCCATGATCTTTAACCCTCTACCTTACCTGTTAGGGTTACGTGGCGCGGGTGAGTGTATTCAGTTTCAACCCCAGCAACCCAGCCGCTTAATTGTCATTCCTCGCACCCCTCCCTACCAAAAGGTAAAAATCCTCGAAATCCAAGCAGGATTTGTCTTTCACCACGCTAATGCTTTTGAAGACGGGAATCTGATTCATCTCGACTCCATCGCCTATAATTCCCTACCACAAGTGCAACCAGAGGTTAGTTACCAAGAAGTCGATTTTGAGGCATTAGATTCGGGGCAATTGTGGCGATTGACTCTTAATTTGAGCGATAATTCCCTTAAAACTCAATTACTTGAAAGTCGTTGTGTTGAGTTTCCTGCCATTCATCCCGACAAGGTAGGACGCGACTACCGTTATTTATTTATCGGTGCGGCACATCATCCGACTGGAAATGCTCCGTTACAGGCTATCCTGAAAATCGACTGGCAAAGCGGAGAAAGGCAGTTACACTCATTTGCTCCTCATGGTTATGTCAGCGAACCCATTTTCGTGCCTAAACCCGATGCAACTGCTGAAGATGATGGATGGGTGTTAGTCATGGTCTATGATGCCAGCCACCATCGCTCGGATGTGGTGATTTTAGATGCTCAAGATTTAACGCAAAAACCTCTCGCACGCTTGCACCTGTTACATCACATTCCCTACGGCTTGCACGGCAGTTGGACAGAGCAATGTTTTAAGTTGTAGAACATTTAGATTGCTAGTTGAGAACAGGGAACAGGCAACTTAGAGCCTATTTATCAAGTAAATCTTAAGACAATAAGGGAAGTTTGAGAATGAACTCCCAATGGAAAAGCGATCGCTCCTCAACACTCAAAAAGTCTCTCATCAACATAAGCTTTATCTCCACTAAAATAATGAGTTGGTTATAATAGTGCGGACTAAATAACTTGTCCATATTGAGGTGATCAATTCTGAGGTCTATGGAAATACAGACAGTTCTTTACATTTACTCATTCCC
>JBGTNM010000269.1:0-19155 GCA_041743025.1 Microcystaceae cyanobacterium | reverse complement strand
ATTCGACGATTCTACTATCTGTGTCGTAACTTTTCCATTGTTAAAAGATTATTTAAGCTTTTCTTTGATTACCAACTTTTTAAGATTCCTAATCTAGCAAAATATGATGCTTTTGTCCAATTCATTTAGGCTTGCTATATTGTCATCTTCAACGGGATACCATAACAAGTCTCCTGCTATAAAAACATCTGGATGATTGGCAAACAGTAACTCTAAATTATCTTAGATTGAGGGGAAAGGCATAACTGTTTTCATTGTAGGAAAGAAATCTAGCGATCGCGCACAATACCACAATAATTATAAAGGAATTACTATGTCTATTAGAAAGTAGAAAGTGTATTTCTCTTGCTTGAAAATTTTTTCAGCTAAACCCATTCCTCATCTTCCTCGCCATCAAGATCTGTCGAACCTGCCTTATCTCGATAGGGAGGTGTTACCACGCGATAATTTGCATCATAAACGCTTTCGCTGGGCTGCTTCAGTTGGGGAGCAGGTTCTGGAGAGGGTGGAGAATCGCGCAGTTCCCGATAGGTGTAGGAATAGACCGAACCCTGGCGAGTAGCAGTTTTGGGTTCTTGAGGGACTTCAAAGCTAGGAGATTCACCTGGCTCAATCATTTCGTCAGCTATCCTCTCCTGATAGCGAGGAACTTGCCGTTGGAAAAAAGGGCGATCGCTAGGAATCGTTGTCTGGACAGGCGGTTCTTCAATATTCCAGTCATTTTCTAAGGGCGGCAGCGGATTCCCTTCTCGCTTGGGGGCAGCATCCCAGTCCGTCTGAGGCGTAGCAGGCGGCGGATAAAAAGGTTGAGGGTCTGGTTCTCGCAGGTTTCGAGGCTGAGGCGCTGAGGCAGTAGAGCGAGCAGGCGAACGATTCAATCCCCCGATCACAAAACTGGTGACAATCCCCACTAAGCTAGCCAGAATAACCCAAATGCCGAGGGGCAATTGCAGAGAAAATAGAGCCGTTGTCGAGTTCGTCCCCAAAAAATAGAGAACGATAGGTTGAGGATTAGAGATGAGTAAAATCGCCACTCCCCCCAGTATCAACAGCAATAATAATAATTTCATCTACTACTCCCTATTTTCCATCCTAAAAGATAACAATTTCAATGGCTGTTCCCTGTTCCCTCTCCTTGCCAACGAGCGAGGGGAACGCAATCGATTCCCAACTGATCTAACGTTCGAGCAACGACAAAATCGACCAAATCTTCGATCGTTTGGGGATTGTGATACCATGCCGGAATAGCCGGAACGATTCTAACGCCTGCTTGTGCTAACGTCGTTAAATTTCGCAGGTGAATTAGGCTAAAAGGGGTTTCGCGGGGAACCAAAATCAAAGGACGGCCTTCTTTAAGTTGAACATCAGCCGCCCGCTCTAGCAAGTCCGAACTCAATCCGGCTGCCAGTTTTGCCACCGTACTCATGCTACAGGGAATGACGACCATGCCGGAAGTCCGAAAGGAACCGCTAGCGATATTAGCCCCCACATCCCCCCAGCGATGACAGCGCAGTTTGCCGAGAGAGGGAACACCTGAGCGATCGCGCCAGAATTGTTCTTGTAAGTCGGGTTCGGCAGGCATTCGTACAGATTGTTCTGCTTGCCAGACCAGATAGGTAGCCTTAGAAGCGACCAATTCAATCGCCATCTGTGCTTCTAACAGATATTTGAGCGTCCGCACCGCATAGATTAAGCCTGACGCGCCACTGACTCCCACAATTAATGGTTTAATCATTCCCCTAATAAACCTTTTAGATTAGCCCTTCTAATTCTAATTCTTCAATCATTTGCAATCCTCGTGGATCTCCTACACGCAAAATGGCGTTTTTAGCATCTTCTTTCACCCCCAGATCGTCATCTTCTACTAACGCTTCAATTAGCGCGTCAATGGCTGTAGCATAGACCACATTAGAGGGCAATTCCCGACACAACTGCCCAACTGCCCAAGCACAGTTACTCCGTACTGCCGCCATCGGATCGCGCCGCAATCCTTCAATTAAAGGAGGAACCGCCGCGATCACCGATGCATATTCTAGTTTAGCGACTTGAGCCAAACTACTAGCCGCCCAAAGACGTACCGCCGAAATATCGGTTTTCAGCGCGTGCAGGAGGGGATTAACGGCGCGGCGATCGTGGCAGTTGCCCAATGCCCAAACAATGCCCTTACGAACGTAGCCGTTCCAATCGGTTTTAAGCAATTCAATTAAAGCTTCCACTGCATCGGGACTGGTGTTTCTCCCTAGCGCATAAGCAGTACTCACCCGCACGAGGGGACAAACATCCTTGAGGAGGGCAATGAGCGGGAGAATGGCTCGTTCGTCTTGCAGTTCGCAAAAGGCTCGCGCTGCCAACATTCGCTGTGAAGGGTCATAATGGGTTAGCAACGGGAGCATGACCTCTGGATTAGGCGGCGGCGCACTCGTATTGCTCGCCTCTAGCTGATCCAAAGGGTCATCAAAGCGATCGCTACTCTCGATTACAATTAGATCTTTGTCACTCTGCATAATTATTGATTTTATAGACAAATATCACTTTTGACTATGCTCTGGGCTGGGTAAAGCTTGATCGGTCATGGAGGGTTCGTGCGATCGCTAGGCTTTGCTGATAAGCCTTAATTCCTTATTCTCTAAAATATTGAGAAGCGCACCTTGTGGGTTCTTAGAAGGCATAAATCGCATCACGTTCTGCTGACGGACGAATATGGGGCTTCAGCTTCGTTCGGTTGACTACATCAACCGACTGCGAAAATAGCTCGCTGATAAACTTGATAAGCCCAGCGTAGCTAAACACATCAGGTGGATCTGTCTCGTCAAGCTCAATAAGAATATCGAGGTCGCTGTCTGAAACAGCTTCACCTCTGGCAACCGAACCAAACACAGCCGCTCGTATCACACCTCGGCGGTGTAACTCCTCTCTGTTGGCTCGTAAGATTGCTAACGTCTGCTCCCGCTCCATAAATCATCACCTAGTTAACTGTCCTTCCACTTGTTCTCCTTGTCTTAAGTAAATTTATGGCAAGGTCTTCAAAACAATATAATGATGACATCTCCAAAAAGCTTGTTAGTCTTGATGATCGTGATAAGGAATTAGCTCGTAAATTGACTGAAAAATACAATGTTTCGTTCTTAGATCAGAGCTAGTTTTCAAAAACTATTCTATAAATATTGTACTTTACCTTTCATTTCTTCAGAATTTAATTGTTCATAAACCTGAATTAAACGTTGAATCATTTGACCAATTGAACGACTCCCTTGCTTGCAGTAGGCAATACCGAAATGTTCGTTAAATTGACTAGAAATTATCAGAAAATCAGCGTCATGAGTTACAAGTACCCTATTTTGTTGAGTAGCAAACTCTAACTGAACTTCATCCGCTTGACCTCGTAATCTAACTTCTACAGTAGTAGTAACATCAATACCATGACGGTGCAACCCAAAAGCAATCGCTGGATCAATTTGTTCATCAAGATGTGTTCTACTGTAACTGCTTTCTGAGACATTTTATCCTTCCTAACAGCCTGCTTCAAAAATATTAAATAGAGCTTAAAATTGAAGATAATGCATCAGTTGAGCGGTTAATTGACTATCAAACGCTAACCGTCGCTGAAAATCTGCTAAATTTTGATATTTACCTTTCTCTTGCCGATTTTGAACGATTTTACGAGCGCAAACGGCATCAAGTAAGGGAATCTGTTCTAATTGTTCGAGGGTAACAGTATTGGCATTGATACGCTGAGGCGTTAGAAGACTATCACTATCGTAGTAAGAAAAGGCAAGAATCGGTGCGAGCGGTTTGAGGCGCAAGGCGGAAACCCCTAAAGCGGCAGCGAGATCTTCAAGCGAGAAAAATTGTATACCATTTCCTGTCAATTCTACTAGCATTCGAGCTTGACGAATAGAAATTCCGGGTAATCTCAGCCAATCGTCTACAATCGCTTGATTAACTTCAATTTTAATGCCCAACTCTGCTGCGATCGCAATTTCGGTTACTGTCTGAAAGCGATAGAAGGGATCACCCCCAATTTTTGCACGAATTTCTTGATTTTTTCCTATATTGGCGAAATTCATGTCAATTAAGCAATACGATCTAATAGTTGGCGGCGTTTTTGTTCAAACTCGTATTCTGAGACTAACCCATCTTCGCGCAGTTTATCCAATTCTCGCAACGCCTCGGCAATCACTCCCACTTGAATCGGCGTACCGGGTATGACACTAAGAGAAGACTGAGCGCTCGCTTTGCCCTCAATGGCATTAAAATGGACATTAAACTGCTCTTCCCCTTGCACAAAATACCAAACTGCATCAATCGCGCAGGCGATGCGGGGAATCGGCGTATTCCAGAGGAAGAAATAAATCACTCCCCAAATCGGCTGTCCCAGGTAAAATTTATGTAGTCCAGCGATCGGCCAAGGAATAACGGTAGACAACAATGCCAAAATAATGGCTATTTTACGGCTTTTTGGCTGATTAACTAACTTATCCATGCTCGATAAAAGTATTAGACAACTCAAGCGACTCGGCTATCATTCTAGCTTAGACTAACGTACAACTAGGGTGGGCAATGCCCACCTTACTGTTCCCTGATACGGAAAACCGTATTTCCCAGAAACTTTAACTTCCTTTACAATAAAAAGAAAGTCTGCTCTGGCGGCAAGACTCATTAAACAATAGCAAAATCAAGCGAGATAACAATGGGATTTTTTGATTCAGAAGTTGTCCAACAAGAAGCTAAGCAGCTATTTGAAAATTATCAATCTCTTATGCAACTGGGAGGTGAGTACGGTAAATTTGACCGAGAAGGGAAAAAACTTTTTATTGAAAGAATGGAAGAACTCATGGAGCGTTATAAAATTTTCATGAAACGCTTTGAGTTATCTGAAGACTTTATGGCGCAAATGACCATTCAACAACTAAAAACTCAATTAAATCAATTTGGCATTACTCCCCAGCAAATGTTCGAGCAGATGCACTTTACCTTAGAACGCATGAAAAGCGAGGTTGAGAATTAGGAAAAAACAAGCCTTTTTCCGATAAAAATTAAGCGATCACATAACCAGATTAATAGATTTATGTGCAAAAGTAAACGAAAAATCGTGGTTCCAACTGTAATCGTGAAAATATTTCTCTCTTGCCTTTTGCCTCTTGCCTACTTCTGTAAGAAGTCTAATGTACGATTTTGTCATTGTTGGTGGTGGAATAATTGGACTTTCTGTCGGAATGTCTTTAACTGAACGTTTTCCCCAAGCTACTGTTGCCCTACTTGAAAAAGAAAGCCGCCTCGCTTACCATCAAACCGGACACAATAGCGGAGTCATTCATTCAGGAATTTACTACAAACCAGGAAGTTTTAAGGCAAAGTTTACCCACGAGGGAAATCGCTCAATGCAAGAATTTTGTCAACTTTACGGCATTCCTTTTGATATTTGTGGTAAGGTCATTGTTGCAACTCATGCTAGTCAACTTCCCCGCCTCGAAACACTCTATCATCGAGGTTCAGAAAATGGTTTAAACGTTCGTACAATGACTGCTGAAGAAGTCAAAGAAATTGAACCTCATGTCAGTTGCATGGCAGGAATTTATGTGCCGAAGGCTGGCATTGTTGATTACAAACAAGTCTGCCAGAAATATGCCGACTTGCTGCGAGAAAAAGGAGGAGAAATTCACCTCAATACGAAAGTAAATAAGATAATTAAAACAATTAATAGTAGTATTTTAGAAACGAATCGGGAAACGTTTGAAACTCGTTACTTGATTAACTGTGCAGGATTGTACAGCGATCGCATGGCAAAATTGGGAGGGGTCGATCCTCAGTGTAAAATTGTTCCCTTTCGCGGTGAATATTATGAATTAATCCCTCAAAAACGTTATTTGGTCAAAAATCTTATCTACCCTGTTCCTAACCCGGCATTTCCCTTTTTAGGCGTTCACTTTACTCGCATGATTAATGGTAGCATTCATGCTGGGCCAAATGCTGTTTTGAGTTTCAAGCGAGAAGGCTATAAAAAAAGCGATTTCGATCTCAAAGATTTGCTAGAAGTGATGGCATTTCCGGGGTTTTGGAAATTAGCAGCAAAACACGCTGATGAAGGAATTAAAGAAATGATTCGTTCTTTGAGTAAAGCAGCTTTTTTAAAAAGTTTGCAGCAATTAATTCCTGAAATACAAGCCTCAGATATTATGCCTTCTGAAGCAGGCGTTCGCGCTCAAGCTTTAAAAAATAACGGTCAATTAGTCGAAGATTTTTTAATCTTACAAGACCAAAATTCCCTGCACGTTTGTAATGCGCCTTCGCCAGCAGCGACAGCTTCTTTAGCGATTGGCAAGGCAGTCGTTAAGCAAATTCCTGCATTAGTCTAGTATTTTTTAATATAATAAAAAAGATGAAAAATCAGCAAATTCGTCTTTCTGTATTGCCTGGACAAGATTCTCCTAATAAACTTTTTGCACTCGATGAATTATTTGATGGAGAAGTAGCTGTTGATGGTGTTATTCATGTAGTTGCTAATGGATTTTCTACCATTCGTTCCCCTTTTGCTCAGCAATTAGCACTCAATCTAGAAGATTATCGCCAAGCAATATTTAAAGAAGAAATAGAAGATTTAAGTGATATTTGTGAACGCACACGAAAATCGGTAAGGCTATCTCATAAACCCGCATGGATATTAGTCGCTGTCACAAAAATAGATTTATACTATAATTCAATAGAAGAAGCAAGAGATCGTCACTTTTCTGAGCAAAGTGATTTCACAAAAAGAATCCAAAAACTCAGCAATCAAGTCGGCAGCGATCGCTTTACTTGGGATGTTTTGCCAGTATGCAGTAGATTAGATGATTTCAAGTTAGGAAATAATGTTTATCCCTACAACAAATTTATGAACAGGCGGGTTTGCTTTAGCTAAAAGGCAGTCGTTAAGCAAAATTCCTTTGTTTTAACTCTGAAAAGTCTTCACGATCGCGGGCAACTGCAAGTAAGTAGGGTAGGTTCCTTCCGCTTTGATGCGCTGGATTTCACTGTCGGGGATGGGCAAATGGTGACACACAGCGATCGCCCTAACAATGTCTCCGCGATCAATAACGCCTGCTACCGCACCGGCTGGCGAAAGAACCGTCAAACGGCGATCGCTAGTTTGCTCTAAGGTTTGAATTACCTCTAACAGAGCCGTTTTTTCCTCAACTGAGAGAATGGCATCCAAAGGATGAGCAATAGTATCAAGTGTCTTGCTATCCCACTCACTGCGTTCGATAGACTGTAAATCGCTTGGGCGAATCAACCCTCGATAGCGTCCTTCGGAGGTGGCAAAATAAGCCATTGGGCAACCCATTTCATGACGGAGATAAGTTTCGATAAATTCCCGCACGCTTAGATGGGCATTAACCACGCGAAATTCCCTTAACATCACCTCTGCTGCGATAATTTTGCTCAAACTTTCTTGTAGAGCACGTAGGCGGTCATAGGTTTGAGCGTTACGAAAAATAAATAGACCAACAAAGGCAATCCACAAAGCGCTTAAGTCTCGGACGACCAGCAGCAAAAACAGTCCTATGCCAATGCCCAAAGTGCCGATAACTTTGCCAGTAGTTGCCGCCCAGCGAATGCCCGTCGAGCGATCGCCCGTTACTTGCCAGACAATAGACTTTAGTACCTGTCCCCCATCGAGCGGTAAACCAGGAATCAGGTTAAAAACGCCCAAAACTAAATTAATTCTGGCAATATCGAGCGCAACATATTGCAATAGCGGCGAAGCATCACTCCATTGCCGGAGAAGCGAAAACAGTCCAAACAGCGTAAAACTCACCAATGGCCCTGCGATAGCTATCCCAAACGCCCCTATAGGGGTTTTTGACTCTCGCTCAATCGAAGCCACTCCCCCAAATAAAAATAACGTAATCGAGTTGACCGAAATGCCTTGAGCGCGAGCCACCAAACTGTGACCCAACTCGTGCAGCAAGACCGATCCAAATAATAACAAAGCCATCACCAGCCCTATGAGCCAACCCAACCACAATTCCTTGCCCGCTAATTCCTGGGCGTTAACCTCCCCAGCATCGAGCAGCGTCACAAAGGCGAGGATGATAAACCAGGAGGAATCGAGGTAGAGGGGAATTCCTAATAAAGAGCCAATTTGCCAGTTCCCGCGCATGATCGACATAGGAGTAACGGTTAGAGGGAGGAGTTTATCAAGACAGTTGAAAAATGAACGTCATTAAATCCCCTTTGCCGAGAGCAAGGCGATCGCCAGAGCGCAGACGGTGGCGATTTCCTGGCAGTAAGGGGGTGTGATTGATGTAGGTTCCATTAGCACTGTCCACATCTTCAATATAGTAGGTATCACCTTCAAGGCGAATGTCGGCGTGGACGCGAGAGACGACATCCGAGTCGGGAAACCCTGAAAGATCAATGTCTGGAGGAATGCGATCGTTCGGTTTGCCCAAATGGACGACCGACAGTCCTGGCGGAATTTCAAGGCTGGTATTAGTTTGCAGATGGAGCAAGCTAGCTGTTTGAACTTGTACTCTCGTATAAGCGGGGCTGCTTGTGGGTGGCGGCGGACTCGTTGGGGTGGTTTCGTCTGGGGGTTGAGAGACAACTGGCTCAGGACTGACTGGCGTGCTAGATAACTTAGGCACATTGGGATCGGCACCACACTGCCCGCAGAAGGTTGCATCCGACTGAATGGCAGCACCACAATTAGAACACTCGGTCATCGTTGGCAAAGGTGTAAAGCAAGCTTCACACTGGGTTGCCCCTTCGGGATTTGAATGATGGCAATTTGGACAGGCGATCATAAAACAATAAACAATAAACAATAAACAATTCCCTATTGATAACTGATGCCTGCGGCTGCATCTAGGAGCCACCAAAGTTCGCCTTGAGGTTGAATGAGTCGGGAAGGATAAGCGGTGGCATCTCCAGTCGGTGAGAAGACCTCAGCTAAGGCAGGACGCTTGCTTTCCCCTGCGACCAAAAAAATGACACAGCGAGCCTGGTTAATCAGGGGAACGGTTAAAGTTAGGCGAGGTTGACCGTCTTTGTTGCCGACAGTCACGAGGCGATCGCTCACTTGTAAGGCTTCGGTATGGGGAAATAGCGAAGCTGTATGACCGTCATCGCCCATGCCTAATAACACAATATCAAATGCGGGCAAGTTTCCCGCAGCCACCTGAAAAAATTGCCACAATTCGGCTTCGTAAGCACGGGCATCCGAACCAGGATCTTTCGCCTCTGTCGGCATTGGATGGAGGTTAGCGGCTGGCAGAGGAACGCGATCAAGCCAAGCTTGGCGGGCCATGTGCTGGTTGCTGTCAGGATCGTCGGCACTGACGTAGCGTTCGTCTCCCCAAAAAATTTGGATCTTTTCCCAAGGCAGAGATTGACGCGATAGAGCTTCGTAGAGGGGTTTGGGCGTACTCCCCCCCGACAAGACGAGGGTACACTGTCCCCGTTGCTCTAGGGCGGCGTGAGTTTTGTCTACGATTAAAGACAGCGATCGCTCGATTAAGGCAACTTTATCGGGGAGAACTTCAATGCGTTTTTTCATTATTAAACTAAAACCTAGCCGTTCAACCAGTCAGTTTACCGTATATCATATTGAGAAGGTTCTACCGTTGCTTTATTTGTCTCGATTTTAAGCGATTGCGTTTGGTTGTTCCAGTTAACCGACCAGTTGTCCAACCATTGACTGATAAAATATTTTAGTGCTATTGGCAATTTCCCCATTTTTAGACTTTTTACAGTTCCATAAACAAAAGCGATGAATAACTCAGCCTTTACATCCCTGTCTCTCAAGCTTATTGGGGTAATTTTCATTCTTTCGTCTCTCATCGACTATATTACCCTAGCGGTTCCGCTCAACTGGCAAAACTCTCAATGGCAGATTGGACTGGTTACCAGTATCGTTGACCGAGGGATCGTACCGATGGTCGGGATAGCCTTTATCCTAGTCGCTTACTGGATTGATAGCAACAATGAGGCAGTACCTACTAAGCCATCAGGATTTGATTTAAGACTGCCCACGTTTGCCTTAGCCACGATTTTAGGATTGATTTTCTTGCTGATGGTTCCGTTACACCTCAACAACCTCAGACAAGCGCAGGCGACTGCCCTAGAGCAAATTGAGCAGGGTGCAGATCAAGGAGCCGAACAAATTCAAGCCTTCTTACAGCAGGTGGACGGATTGTCAAGAAATCCGCAGTTGCTCAGCCAGCAAATTCAACAACGCTCTGCGGTCATTGACAACGGTCAATTTCAAGGACAGCAGCTTAACGCTCAACAATTAGAATCTCTCCGCCAACAGCGAGATCAGTTACAGGGATTGCAACAGTTATCTCGTACTCCCCAAGAATACAAAAAAAGAATCGATGAACTGAAAAAACAGTTAGAAACTCAACTGCTTGATCGCCGCAAACAAGCCGAAGAACGTGCTAAACTCGAAGCCTTCAAGCAAGGCATCCGTATCGGACTGAGTAGCCTCATGTTAGCCATTGTTTACAGTGCGATCGGCTGGATAGGTTTTAGAAATCTAGGGGGAGCCAGACCTAGTCGCCCCAAAGCGCCGAAACGTTAGAATTAATTGAAGAAAATGCTCAAACACTTAGGACTAAGCCTGTTAGGAATGCTGCTAGCACTCATGCCTGCTCAATCGAGTCTGGCAGAGACAGTGATGGAAAAGGTCGCTAGAACAGGCGTACTAACTACTGGCATCCGTTTTGACTTAATTCCCTATTCCTATGTCAACGACCGAGGAGAGCTAGATGGCTACTCCCTCAACCTCCTCAATCTCGTTCGAGAAGAAATTGAACGACAATTGGGCAAAGAAATTACCCTACAAGTCGTCGAAAGCCAGGATATAGGCGATCGCATCTCCCAACTCAAGAGCGGTGAGATCGATATTGCCTGCGATACGGTTTTTACTTGGGAACGAGACAAACAAGTTGACTTTTCCGTCAGCTTCAGCGTCTCTGGCATTCGGTTGTTAGTGCCGAAAGGCAGTTCTCTCGGTTCGCCCGAATCACTCAAGGGACAAGCGATCGGTGTTTTGTCTAACACGATTGCTGACGATACCCTCAAGCTGGTTCAGCCACAAGCGCAATTGGTACCACTGTCCAATTATGAAGAAGGCATCACCGCCTTAAAAACCGGAAAAATTCAGGCCCTCGCTGGCGATAGTATCTTGCTCGACGGACTGCGCCAAACCAGCGAACCCGATAACTATCAACTGGTTCCCAGCGAACCCTACGCCCGTTATGGCGTTGCTTGCATGGTACCGCAGGACAACTCCACTTTTCTCAATCTGGTCAACTACACCTTGGTCAAGTTCATGCAGGGTTATTTGTCGGGAGAAAAAGGCCCTGTAGAAATGCTCGAACGCTGGATCGGGCCTCAAGGTATTGTCACCGGAGTGTCCCCAGAAGCCGTTCGGGAATTCTTTAGCTATACGCTCATGACCCACGAACAAATTCCGCCTTCAGAATCCCAAAATTCAGGCAAGAGGCGATCCCCCCTACCCCCCTTAGAAAGGGGGGAGGCAAAAGGCAAGAGCCAGAATTTTTAACAGTTACAGTCGCAAAAATGATTGTTTTTTTACTTGTACAGGAGGTCGATTGAACATTAAAACCAATACAGGTTGGATGGGCTTGTTGCTGGCACTGTCTACCCTATCAACCCCAACAACTGCGACGGCAGCAACCACCGAAAGTCCGTCAGCCATCGCCATCCGTCTGTCCCGCATTACCGCCACCCTCAGAGAGCGAGAAGCGCAACTGAGCGAAGCCCTTCAACCGGGGCAGGAGACGGCGATTGGTTGGGGAAACGGTGGAGGCAATCGGGGCTTTGTCAACACCCGTCGAGGCGGTTGGGGTGACGGCCATCGTGGGGGATTTGCCAACATCAATCCTTGGCGCAATGGTTGGGGCGATCGCGGTGGCTTCTTCAATAGCCGTCCTTGGGGGAATGGAGGAGGTTTCTTCAATAACCCTGGCGGCGGATTTTTCAACCGTTGAGCGAAATCTTATGACCGCAACTGAACCGAATCCGACCTCTCAAGCGATCGACCTGTCTCATTTTGGGCCGATTAGTTTAGTCGTCATTCAACCGACTCCTTTTTGCAATCTCAACTGCGATTACTGCTACTTACCCAACCGCCACCTAAAACACCGACTGTCATTAGACTTAATCGAGCCGATTTTTCAATCTATTTTCACCAGTCGTTTTTTGCAGGGGAATTTTACCATTTGCTGGCATGCAGGAGAACCACTAGCGGTTCCCATTTCTTTCTATCAATCGGCCTTTGAAAAAATCGACGAAACCGCTCGCCAATACAATACCAAAGATGTTCAGTTCGGTCATTCATATCAAACCAACGGAACCTTAATCACACAAGCTTGGTGCGATTTTTTTAAACAGCATCCGGTACACGTGGGTGTCAGTGTGGACGGGCCTGCTTTTCTGCATAACGCACACCGTCAAACTCGTGCCGGAACGGGCACTCATGCTAGCACAATGCGAGGTATTTCTTACTTACAAAAAAATGAAATTCCTTACAGCGTTATCGCTGTCATCACCGCCGATGCGTTGGACTATCCTGATGAACTTTTTAATTTCTTTTGTGAAAATGGCATCCTAGATGTTGGGTTTAATATGGAAGAAACCGAAGGAATTAATCGATCTTCATCGCTAGATCGAGAAGGGATAGAAAAGCGATATCATATTTTTATAAAAAGATTTTGGGAACTCGTCTCTCAAACAGAAGGTGAGTTTAAAGTGCGAGAGTTTGAGTCAATTTGCAGTTTGATTTATACGGAAGAACGGCTAGAAAATACTGAAATGAATCAACCTTTTGCGATTATCAGTATTGATGCTGATGGCAATTTTGCCACCTTCGATCCTGAATTACTATCAGTCAAAACAGAGAAATATGGAGATTTTATTTTAGGCAATATTTTGCAAGACAGTTTGGAATCGGTTTGCCAGAGCGATAAATTTAAAAAGATTTATCAAGACATGGCGGCTGGCATTGTTCAATGCCGCCACAGTTGTGCTTATTTTGGTCTTTGTGGTGGGGGAGCCGGTAGTAATAAATATTGGGAAAATGGCACGTTTAATTGCACGGAAACAAAGGCGTGTCGCTATCGAATTCAAACAATCGCCGATGTCGTGATAGAAAATTTAGAAACCGCTTTGGGATTAGCAACTTAAATGTAAAGAAGTTGGTTTTCCATACCAGTACATCAACATCTTCATCCAAATAAACATCAATAAAAATGTCACTCATGCTTTCCGAACTCGCGGGTCGATTAACTCGTCAGGAATGCGATTACTATATTCATTGATTTCTGCGTTAGGCAGGGATTTGTGCTAACTCATATGGCTGAATGAGAATCTCAGCCGGAATCCCTAATTCTTGATTCAACTTCCGAATCATCTCTAAGGTTAAAGAGCGTTTACGAGACAGAACCTCAGACACCCTAGCTCGACTGCCCAGACATGGCTCCAAATCACGATGAGACCACCCACGAGTATCTATGTAGTAATAAATTGCCTTGATCGGATCAGGTAGTTCAATCGGAAAATGTGTCTTCTCGTAAGCTTCTACTAAGGTACTGAGTATATCTAGCCGATCATATTCAGGTGTATTAGGGACTGCATTAAACAGAAACTCAATCTCTCGAAGAGATTGCTGATAGTCGGTTTGGGTTCTAATTGGACGTATTTCCATACCTCAACCTCGGTTTAGATTGTTTCTGCATCTATCTTGCCATACTCGGTATGAGTACCAATAAATCGGATAAAAATAATGCCAATGTCATAACGAATTGCTACAATCAGCCGATAAGTATTGCCTTTAATGTTGAAAACGACACGGTTGTTCGCAATAATACTGGCATTGCCGTGAGCGGACTTAATATCGACTGGACTCTGCCAATTGGCATGAGATGCTTCGTAGTACCAGGTTTTCAGTGCTTCTTCCGCATCTGGATGAGATTCCCAGAAATCTCGTAGAGTGCTACGGGACAAGATACGCATGTCGTCCATAATAACTTGATCCAAAAATGGGATCAAGAATTACTAAACAACGGAGTGCTTGAACCATCATCGGGGCTGATTCGATACCCAATCACTTTGGAGGAGAACATTTTCTTAGTAAGATGTGAAGTCTACATGATCAACAACACGTTTTTTGAACATCACATTTGCAGTACCCACTTTTCCAGAAACTGACTCTTTTATGTTCTCGTACTTCCAGCCAAGAAATTGTCGGTCTTCATGTGAATAACTATGTGCAGAATCGGGTTTTCTGCCGACTTCCTTTTTCACGCCCTCTTGAGTCTTACCCATGACCTTGTTGCGAAAATCCTCTAGAAGTATCACCCCTGGTTCTGGTGTTATTTGTGGTTCTGAACTCGTTGGATTAGGGCTTTCTTGTGATGGCGGCTGCGGATTGAAGCGAGATACAAGACTAGCTACGAGCGGCTCGAACTGTGATCGAAAGATAAAAAGACTAGACACAGCGATCGCAGGAATTAACAGCATAATTCCCACAGATATACCTCTTTTAGCTGATTGTTTAATATACTCTCGCAACTGCCGTCGTTCTGTTTGTTTACACAACCGTTTTTCTTCAATATTTCGCACGGCTTTCCCAACAATATGGGGAGGGATTTGTGCTTCTAAACATACCTGCTGTAAATCCGTAAGCGAGTAGCCTTTATTAGCTTCAGTATGTAAACGAGCAGCTTCAGCTAGTACCTCGGCTAGCCTATCATCGGGAATACGAGAATCTAAATCACTCATAGAGACTAACCTCTTAAGTAGTGGTTTACTTCAATTGACTGATAAAAAAAAGTGTTTAACCTTATGTTCTTATATTTTAAGTATCGCGTAAATTTTCAAATGAGGAAATTCAGAAAAAGTTAGAAAAATTCAGGAATGTTATTCAGGAAAGTTCAGGAATGATTGCTTGTGTTACGATGAGCGTAAGTTTTTAACAATTCTGTGGAGAATTTGCGCTCAGTGTTTCAACGCTTCAAGCAAGATCTCAAAAACGATCTGATTGCAGGTTTATTAGTCGTAATTCCGCTAGCCACAACGATTTGGTTGACGATTACGGTTGCTAGCTGGGTTATTAACCTTTTAACGCAAATTCCCAAACAGATTAATCCTTTTGACAGCCTCGATCCCTTTCTGAGTTATTTTCTCAATCTAACGGTCGGCTTTGCCGTCCCTCTGTTGTGCATTCTGGTTATTGGCTTAATGGCTCGCAATATCGCGGGACGGTGGCTGTTGGATGTCGGGGAACGGATCTTACAATCAATACCTCTGGCAGGCTCAGTTTACAAGACGCTCCAACAAATTCTAGAAACCTTGTTTAAAGACTCAAAAAGCAAATTCCGGCGGGTGGTTATGGTGGAATATCCCCGCCAAGGGGTTTGGAGTCTGGGGTTTGTCACGGGAACGCCTAGCAGCCAACTGCAATCTCACTGGGGTAAACCAATGCTTAATATCTTCGTCCCTACCACCCCCAACCCAACCTCTGGCTGGTATGCGATCATAGCAGAAGATGAGGTTGTCAACCTAGCGATTTCGATTGAAGATGCTTTCAAAGTCATCATTTCTGGCGGGATTGTCAGTCCGACTCCGCCTACCTCAGTTGCCATGTCTTCAGCAAAATCGGACGAACCTAACCCAATCGCTGTAGAACACGTTCATTGATAATTGATAATTGATTATTGTTCATTGTTCATTGAAAAGATGCCCCCTCGTCAACAACCTCGTCGAATCTCCCGCGAACTAGCTCTGCTGAGTCTCAGCCAAATTCAAGGGAATCAAGAGAAACTGCAAGAACAAGACTTAAATATCCTAATCATTGCCGCTATTCGCACGTTAACCGCAGAAATTCAAGAAAGCCTGGAAATGGCAGCCGCCGAAGTAACAAGAGGCAGCGAGCGCTTACTAGCAAGCGAAACTCGCACGACAAACCTCGAAAGTGCTAAAGCAATGGTCACAGAAGCTCTTGAACTCACGCAATCCGCGATTAATCGTCTAGCGATCGCGCTTGAATTGCCAGAAATTATCCAACTCTCCAGCCAGCATGAAGTACGCGAGTATGCCTTAGAATTAATTGGCACTGTGCGCCGCCGCAGTCAACAGATCGACGGACAAATTGAGTCAGCTTTAGTAGATTGGCAATTGAAGCGCCTAGCAAGGGTAGACCGGGATATTTTACGGATTGCTGTAGCAGAGATGGTTTTTCTCGATGTTCCCTACAAAGTGGCTATTAATGAAGCGGTTGAGTTGGCTAAGCGCTATTCGGATGAGGAAGGGTATCGGTTTATTAATGGGGTGTTGCGTCGGGTGATAGATCACATTAAAAAAGAATTATCAAAGAATTTACATTCGCTCTAAAACCGGAATGCCTAATAAATAGAGTCCCAAATACAGGGTTTTTGAACTCAAGTAACAGAGTAATAAACGAGAGGTTCTGACAGATTCCTCTGACTTGAGAACAGGACAATTTTCATAGAAGCGATTAAATTTCTTGCTCAGTTCGTAGAGATAATCACACAAGCGATTGGGAAGGAACGTTTTTTCGACTTCTTGAATCACTTCTCCTAACTGCAATAAATATTTCGCTAGTTCAATCTCAGTTTCTTCTTGTAAAATAATTTGAGCATCTTCTCCTAAATGTTCATAATCAATTTTTCCTTCCCGACTGATGCTTTGAATCCTCGCATAAGCATAGAGCATATAAGGAGCAGTATTGCCTTGTAGAGCTAACATTTTATCGAAGCTAAAGACATAATCACTGAGACGATTTTGACTGAGATCGGCATATTTAATCGCACTAATTCCCACCACTTGAGCCACATTATTCACAAAATCAGGGGTTTCTTTTCGCGCTTCTTCTTGCAAGCGATTTTCCAAATCTTGCCGCGATCGCTCGACTGCTTCATCTAATAATTCTTTAAGCTTAATTGTCTGTCCCGATCGCGTTTTTAATTTCTTGCCATCTTCTCCTTTAACTAAACCGAATGGAACGTGAATAACTTCAACATTTTCCGGTAAAAACCCCGCTTTTCTGGCGACTTGAAACACTTGAGCAAAATGATTCGCTTGTCCTGCATCTGTTACATAAATAATACGCTTGGCTTTGTCTTCTTGGGTACGATATTGTAAGGCAGCTAAATCAGTGGTTGCATAGTTATAACCGCCATTGGATTTTTGCACAATTAAAGGTAAAGGTTCGCCTTCTTTATTGGTAAATCCTTCTAGAAAAACGCACTGTGCGCCTGCATCTTCCGTTAACAATCCCTGTTCATCCAAAGCTTTGACAATCTCTGGTAAAAGTGGATTATAAAAAGACTCACCTCTTTCAACCAACTTAATATCTAACTCGTCGTAAATTAATTGAAATTCCCGACGCGATTGCTCACATAATAACTGCCAAGCATGGCGACTTTGAGCATCGCCTGATTGCAATTTTACTACTTCTTGTCTCGCCATTTCTCGAAAGGCTTCATTTTCATCAAAGCGTTTTTTTGCCTGTTGATAAAATCCCACTAAATCGCCTAAATCTAAAGCATCGGCAGTGGTAAGTGCATCAGGATAAGCTTCTCTTAAATAGGCAATCAACATACCAAATTGAGTTCCCCAATCCCCAACGTGATTTAGGCGCAGTACGTGATGTCCGCGAAATTCTAAAACCCGTGCGATCGCGTCGCCAATAATCGTAGATCTCAGGTGTCCGACGTGCATTTCTTTGGCAATATTAGGACTAGAAAAATCCACAATAATAGTTTGAGGACAGGCAGCTTTTTCAATCCCTAGGCGCGGATCGCTTTGTAAGGTTTTGAGTTGACTTGCTAGGTAAGATGGTTTAATTTTAAGATTAATAAACCCCGCTCCAGCAATCTCTGGCGGTTCGCAAATTTCAGGAGAGTTGAAATGTTTAATAATTTGTTCGGCAATCTTCCTGGGAGGTTGTTTCAGAGGTTTAGCTAACGATAGTGCGACATTCGATTGATAGTCGCCAAATTTGGGATTGCTAGCAGGTACGATTACGGCATCAAGATTGGCAAATTCAGAACCAAAGGCGTTCACTAAAGCATTCTGAAAAGCTTGCGTCAGTTGTTCGTTGAGGGATTTCATAGAAAAGATATGAGGGTTTGTTAATAATAGTAACTTAATTTTCAGCCGTTACTAGTTTATCATGGAAAGCGAGGGAATATGAGAAGAAATTCTACAAAATCAACTCGAATATGAAAAAAATTATTAGAGAAATAGCTTTAGAATTAAATACCTATTCTAAATCTTTTATCATCGGATTAGGGCTGCTTTTAATTTTGCTAATTTGGGCGGTTGATTATGGTATTATCATCGACCTATCACTTTCAATATTTTACCTCGTTCCTATCGTCTTGCTAACCTGGTATGTCAGCCGGAGTTGTGGTATTTTCGCTTCAGGCGTGTGTTCGCTGTGTTGGATATTGGCTGATCTTAGAGCAAAAAAATATCTTTTCGCTTGGGTTCCCTGGTGGAATACTGGCGTTAGATTAGGATTTTTTTTAATCGTAACTTATTTGCTTTGGGAATTGAAAGCGGCCTATGAAAAGGAAAAAAACCTTGCTCGCACTGATGAACTGACTCAGGCAATCAACCGACGTTATTTTCAGGAATTGTTAGCTTGGGAAATCAAGCGAAGTAACCGCTACCAACATTCGCTGACTTTAGCTTATTTTGATATTGATAATTTTAAAATCATTAATGATCGCTGGGGACACTATGAAGGCGATCGCTTGTTACAATTAGTTGTCAATACCGTTAACGCGCACGTTCGAGAAACAGATATTGTCGCGAGGTTAGGCGGAGACGAATTTGCTTTGTTGCTACCTGAAACCGATTATGAGGCAGCAAAAGCTGTTTTGCAACGGGTACAGAAACACTTGCTGCTGGCGATGAATTTAGCAAACTACTCGGTTAGTTTTAGCATCGGTGCCTTAACTTATCGAGTGTTACCCGATTCGGTAGATAGCATGGTTGAGCAGGTTGATCGCTTGATGTATACTGTCAAAAATGACGGTAAAAACGGATTAATACACCAAATTTATGATAAGAATGGATAAACATTTTCTATTGTCGGTTTTTTCTGGTTTGGATTTG
>JBGTNM010000268.1:0-8635 GCA_041743025.1 Microcystaceae cyanobacterium | reverse complement strand
ATGTGTAGTAGGATACAAATTCCTGAAAGATGGGTTACGACGGATTGATGATTTCAGGTTAAGATTTGAATGCTTATTGCCGTCTAACCCATCCTACGTCAATTAATAAGATTTTATTATCCCCAAGAGTACGGGAGAGCCGACGTGTCGTAGTAGTGGTATTCACCGAACCTGATGAAGAAATGACTCGTATTATTTCGTTGAGAAAAGCACTCTCTCATGAAAGGAGGCGTTATGAGCAATACCTCAAGAACTGACTGGTCTAGAATTGACGCGATGACCGACGATGATATTGATACGTCGGATATTCCACCTCTGACAGACGAGTTTTTCTCAAAGGCAAAATTAAGGATGCCTTCATCACCACTGGCTACAGTTGCTGTTCGTGTTGATTCTGAGACTTTGGCATGGTTCCAATCAAAGGGTGAAGATGCTGAACAGCATATGGCGGCTGCACTAAAAATTTATGTAGAAGCACAAAGGACGGCTGCTAACCTGCGTCAATCAGTCTAAGCTAAGGTTTCTTGACAAATATCTTTGCAAAAGGGTGAACGTAGCTTGTCCTGTTTTTTCCCAACTAAATTGCTGAGCTTGTTGTAAACTGAGGGTTTTTAGGTGCGATCGCAGGGTTTCATCTTCTGCCACTTCCTGCATCGCACTGGCAATTTCATCGCTGTTGTAAGGATTGACAAGCAACGCTGCTTCTCCTGCCACTTCCGGCAAGGAAGACAAATTAGAAGTAATGACAGGTGTTCCGCATCCCATCGCCTCTAAAACTGGAAACCCAAACCCTTCCCATAATGAGGGAAACACCAACGCTAATGCCTGATTTAAGAGAATGGGCAAGCGATCGTAAGGGACGTAATCGAGAAATTTAACTTGATCTTCTATTTCTAATTCTTTGGCTTGTTGTTGCAGTTTTGGTGTGTAGCGCTTGTCGGTTGGCCCTGCTAACCAGAGTTGATAGTCTCGATTTTTGATCTTAGCAAATGCTTCAATTAAACGGTGTAAATTTTTGTACGAATCGTGGCGACCAAGGTAGAGAAAATAAGGTAATGTTTTCAGGGATTGGGTTGAGGTAATAGGGCGAAAATGGCTATTATCGTAAGCGAGAAGAATGGGAGTAATTTTTGTTGCAGGAATCCCGAAAAAGTCAATAATATCGTTTGCGGTTGCTTGCGAGTTACAAAGAATATGTTTTGCTTGTTGAAGCACTTGAGGAATGTAGTATTTAAAATAAGGTGTTAGAGGAGAAATACGAGTCGGAAATCGCAGAGGAATTAAATCGTGTACCATAACAATAGAGCGGCATTTCTGAGATAATGGTGCTTCAGGTACGAGAGAAAAGAGCAAGGAAGCTTTGAGATTTTGATAAATTTTAGGTAACTGCCATTGTGTCCAAACTAGACGGCGAATATGTCCTTTTGTGCCTTGTTCTGGGGTGAGGTTCTCAGGAATCGGATAACAGTTAAAATTAGAATATTTTTGAGCCGTTAGTAAAATAGGTTTTAGAGATTGTAAATAAGGAAAAACATTAGCTGCATAAGTGGTAATACCAGTTGGTTTGGACAGTAAAAAAGACAGATTAACTAATAACTTAGACATGGTTAAGCGGCTGTTTATCAAGTAAATTTTAAGGTAATATCATTTCTCAAAAATTTTGAGAGACATACTTGAAGGAACGTTAGGGAGCAAGATGCTCCCATTAACTCTACCGTTAATGAGTGAAAATTGGTATAAGTGCTTAAACATAATTATATATTGCTTAAATAGACACTCATGTTGTTATTATAGAAAAATGAGCGGTGATTTTGAGCTAATTAGCGATTTGACAGACGTTGAGGTTATCGCTGTTAATCTCTCAATCCGCGAGTTATAAAAGCTGAAAGATCAGTTTGGAGGTCGTCGCTGGCGGAAACTTAAAGGGGTTGGATTGGTTCAATTTCCTAATGGGGAGGTTCGCAGATCTGAAATTCATTGGTATGAAGCGCACGGAATTGGTCGGCGAAAAATGAAAGTCAAGCGCATCTTAGATTGAAACCTATGTATATAGCAGAGTCAGATATCCAATTTGCAATTTGTATTGCAGGCCATAAGTCTGAAGACTTAGAGGTTTGGAAGGTTTACAGAGTTCTACCGGATGCTAAGGCAGTTGAAGTAGGTTGTCTGCGAGTTATTGATGAATCGGGAGAAGATTATCTCTATCCATTGAGTCGGTTTGTCATCGTGGAACTATCTGAGGATGTGCGATCGCAATTGCTGTCAGTCGCTGAGGGGTAATAGTACAATGAACTTTGTCTTTGAGATTGGTAGCTGCTTTGATGGTGTCCCATTCATAATCCATGTCCAATTATAGCTAATTCAGCAACGGTACAAAATGTGTTTTATTGTTTAATGAGATTTTGTTCTTGCTGATTTTTTATAAATTGTTCGACCCATGACACAAATTTAGGAGCAAAAACAACTCCATTAAAAATTAAAGTTATCAACAACGATAGTCCAATGATATTTTGTAGTGTGATTTGAGGCGGAGACGATGCTGGCATCGGTACAGTTGGCATCGATACAGTGTTTTGACGTATTTGAAAGTTTTTCAAGAAAGCTATACGATAATTTGTTGTTAATTCTCGAATATCTCTTAAAACTTCTGTCACTGACTGATAGCGACTTGTAAAATCAAAACTCACCATTTTATCTAAAATATTAGCCACTCTGGGATTTATTTCTGTTGCAAAATCATTCCATAAAATTTGATCAGTTTCAAAATCTCTAGGCAATTCGGCAGGAGAAATACCTGTTAACGCTTGAATGCCAACCATCCCTAATGCATAAATATCGCTATTAAATCGAGGACGACCACTAAGTTGTTCAGGTGGCATATAAGAAGGTGTACCAATGATGGCAGTTGTAATTTGATAATTATCAGTGGGAGTGGAAATTTGTTCGACTGCTCCAAAATCGATTAAAACTAGCTTATTATCTGCACTACGTCGAATAATATTACTGGGTTTAATATCTCGATGGATGATATCTTTACTATGAATAAAGTCTAAAATAACTAAAATTTGCACTAATATTTCTAAAACTTCATTTTCTGAAAGAGGCTTTAATAATTCATAAGTTAAAGGTTTTCCCTCTACATATTCTCGAACAATGAAAAATTCTTCATCTTCTTCTAGGTAATCGATAAAACGAGGAATTTGAGGATGTTTTAATTGGGATAAAACTTTCGCCTCTCTCTTAAATAAATCTCTAGCTATATTGATAGCTTCAGGGTTTAGATGTAGGGGGTTTAGTTGTTTGACAATACATCTTGCTTGAAGCTTCATGCTATCGTCTGCTAGATAGGTTTGACTAAAACCACCTTCAGCTAACTTAGATATCAACGCATATCGTCCACCAATAACTTTTTCACTACTAGCAGTAAGTTGCTTAAGTTCTTGCTTAAGTGTACTAACTTCCTGACTAATTAAATGGCGTTTATTCAACCATAAACGAACTAAATCTACTGTTATAGTTGGACAGCTATTAAGATTCTGTGGTTCCTTTAAAAATCCCCATTTAAGTAGCTGTCTTTGTGCTTCAATTAAAAAGCTTCTCAAGGAAACATCGTATTTTTTTTGTAGTAGAGTGAGCGGATTACCCAAAAAATATGATACCAAAGCATAATAATCGCTGTGAAATTTTTCTTGCAGTTCTGCAACAGCTAAAAACACCATTCTTTCAGGCACAGATAAGCTATCATAAAACCAAGACAAACCCCCTTCAGCAAATTCAATAGCTCGCTCTACAATCGTTTCGACATCCTCTTGTGTAACTGTCCATTTTTGCTGTTCCCTTGCTTGACCAAATAACGCAAAACAGATAATTTGGGTAAAATAAGGGTGTCCTGCTGATAACTTTAAAATCGCTTCTATGGCAGCTATCTCATATTCTAAAAATCTTTTAGCAGGTTCAATAATTAATCGTTCTGCACTCGATCTTTTTAATAAACCAACTTCCTGATGAGGTGCTTCTTTAAATAAATAGAGTAGCTTGGGAAGATCGTCTAAACGCCGACCAATAACCGGAAGAATATACAGTTTTTCTTGTTCAGAGAGAATCTCATTTAAATAGGGAAAAAGATGCTTAATAGCGGCATCTTCTTGGGGATCTCCCATCACATCAAATTCATCTAATAATAAAACTAAATTTTTACCCCCTAATACTTGATAAACTTGCGGTAAAAAGCTTTGAGTAAAAACAGTAACATCTGCTTGAAATACTTTCTTTAAAGGGACGATTATCAGCTTTTCAGAAACCTCTAATCTTTCAGTCAAATGATTCTGAATGTCTAATGAAAACTCATATAAAACCTCGTTTAACGATTTCTGACTCTTTCCCTCTAATGATAGGCGAACGAATTCAAAGTTTTCTAATTTGACAAAATTGGGAATCTGTGACAGCACCGAAGATTTTCCAATGCGGCGTTGTCCATGTAATAAAATAATCTTGGCTTCTTTTTTTAAGTTATCTTCAATAAAGGCAAATAAATCTTCCCGTCCATAAAAATATTCTGGTTCATAAATAGGACGGCCAATAATATAAGGGTTGTCTGGCAAGATTTTAGCGACTGCCATTGTTTTTTAGATTAAATTAACTACCTAAAAACTTGCGAACGATATTGAACAGTGTTTCTAGCGTTTGACGATTTGTCCATAAGTGTTGTGTCATTTCTCGAACTTGTTGGACTTGTTCGCGACTCATTAAATTGAGTAAAACTCGTTCTCGCCGTTGGAGTTCCTCTTCGTTAGTATTTTCTATTTCTTGTATGACCCACCATTCCATCATAGAAGATTTGAAGGAATAGAGCATTCTAGGTCTTTGAACGATAATGGTGGTTCGCAGGATAACTCCTCTTTCCATTAAGTCTATCAATTCTTTCTGTTTCTGCCGAAAAATGTGGTCAAGATTCCCCAAAGCGAACTGGCGGTTTCTCAACCTTCCTTCTAAACGAGATAGTGCAATCAACATCAGCAGGATTCGTTCATTATCATTGGATAAACGCCAAGTATTGACAAAAACCTGCTCAGTGCGCCGCCTAAACTCCGTTGCAAACCGTTCAACCTGTTTGAGTTCGACATCTCGAACTCTCTCATACAACAAGTATCCCGCATTCTGAAGCAAAGTAGGATGACCGCCAGTTAAAGCGAAAATATTGTCCTGCAACAGGTTAGATTGCAGATTGAGTAACTCTAATTGAGGTCTGGAAAATAGAGAAAGAGATTCTTGTAAAGAAAAGGGTTTGAGCAGCAAAAAAAGATGATGATTGTACCAAGGAGACGATGGATAATTAGGGGTTAATTGCGGCCCCATTTCATTCAGGCGACGAAACGTTGAGACAATAATAGATAAGGCCTGTAATCCTTCTTCAGTGTGAACAGCGAGATAGCGAAATTCACTCAAAAATCCTAAGATATCCGCTTCATTATAATTTTCATGAGATTTTAAGGCAAGGTCGTAGTCATCAATAAGTAATACTAAAAATTTATTGTCCTGTTTTATCTTTCTAAGAATTCGACATAAATGATTAATTTCAATACTTTCTTCGGCCAAACTTCGCTCAATTTCACTCAGTAAAGATTCACATCCGTTGGCTTTCTGTTTTAAACCCTCCAACACACGTCGCCAAAACCCAGTTGGTGTAAAGGGTAAAATTCCCATACAGTTAAAATAGACGATAAATGCCGATGAAGGGTCACGACCTCGTTTTATCCAAGCTTGCGGTGAACTTAAGTATTGTAAAAATGACGATTTGCCAATTCCCGACTCTCCATAAATTGCCAAATGAGAACGGTTAATAATTTGGTCGAAAGCCGTTCTAATTTCAGATTCGCGTCCGACAAAGCACTCAGTCGGCACAGGTTTGCCAACAATGAAGGGATTATGGGCTAACGTCATACTCTTTTGTTATGGTAAAAAAGACAAGCATTTTGCCTACTTGCTCCTAATATAAACTGATAACTGATAACTGATTAAAACCATGCCTCTGCCCCCCAAATTTGCCATTGCGTCTGTTAAGTTTATCTGGACAGCCCTCTGGCAGCAAATGGTGTCACAACTAGCCCCCCGCAGTCCATCGGGTGAATACCTCCGTCCTGAAAGCCAATTTAGACAGTTTATCGGCTTTGAAGACGGCAATCCCTACCCTCCAGAAGCCAATCGCTACCGCCTCTACGTTGGATTGAGTTGTCCTTGGGCGCATCGAACACTCGTAGTACGCGCCATCAAGGGGCTTGAATCCGCCGTTGCTGTCACTTACGTCTCTGCTTCGTCAACGGATGGGGGTTGGGTGTTTGAGCAACCAGAAGCGGGGTGTCGAACTCTAGCAGAACTCTACCAAAAAGCCAAACCAGGCTACAACGGACGTAGTACGGTTCCTGTCTTGTGGGATAGCCAAACCCAAACCATCGTCAATAACGAAAGTGCTGAAGTTATTCTGATGCTCAATGCTCAGTTTAACCAATGGGCAACGTATGATGACCTCGACCTCTATCCTGAGAACTTACAAACTCAGATAGAATACTGGAATGCAAAGATTTACCCTGCTGTGAATAACGGCGTGTATCGTTGTGGTTTTGCCCAAACTCAGGCGGCATACGATAAAGCTTGCTCTGAATTATTTTCAACTCTCGATGAAATTGAGCAAGTCTTAGCAACCCAACGTTACCTGTGCGGCGATAAACTAACCTTAGCAGATGTTAGGCTATTTACAACCTTATTTCGTTTTGATGCTGTCTATTTTGGCTTATTTAAGTGTAACCTGCACCGCATTAGCGATTACCCAAACTTGGGGGCTTACCTGCGAGATATCTATCAGCTTCCTAGTGTGGCTGATACTTGCGCTTTAGAACAAGTCAAGCAAGATTACTACAAAAACCTATTTCCGCTCAATCCAGGAGGAATTATCCCACTTGGCCCCGATTTAGCAGATTTGCTTGCCCCTCACGGAAGGGATAGACTTGTTCTTACACAAAAGCAAAGTTGATAAGCAATATAGCACTACGCATTAACGTTAGGACTTTGGTGAAAACTGAAACCTTGTTGCCTTTTGCAAGAATGCCTTTTGCCTTCCGCGTAGCGGTATAAATGATGCAATATCGACGGTTTGGACGCACAGAACTGGCAATGCCTATTTTCTCTTGTGGAGGGATGCGCTATCAGTATCAATGGCAAGATGTCCCTAGATGGCAAATTCCCCAAGACAGTCAGCGTAATTTGGAAGCGACGATTGAGCGTGCTTTGGCGTTAGGAATTAATCACATCGAAACAGCACGAGGATACGGTACATCTGAGATGCAGTTAGGAAAAATTTTACCCCAATTTCCTAGAGAAAAGTTAATTGTTCAAACCAAAATTTCTCCCAAAAAAGATTCTAAAGAATTCCGTCGACAATTTCAGCAATCGCTATCGTTTTTAAAGCTAGATTATGTTGATTTACTCGGTTTACATGGGATTAATACCGAAGAACTTTTAGAAGATAGTATTCGTCCGGGTGGCTGTTTAGATGAAGCCAGAAAATTACAGCAACAGGGTAAAGTAAGATTTATCGGTTTTTCGACGCATGGCGCAACCGAAACCATTATTAAAACGATAAAAACCAATCAATTTGATTATGTAAATCTGCATTGGTATTACATCAATCAAAATAACTGGACTGCAATAGAAGCAGCAACAAAACAGGATATGGGTGTGTTTATTATCAGTCCTTCGGATAAGGGGGGAAAACTTTACGAACCGCCTAAAAAGTTAGTAGAACTGTGTCAGCCTTTGAGTCCAATGGTCTTTAATAATCTATTTTGTCTATCTCATTTTCAAGTACATACTTTGAGTATTGGGGCTTCCTGTCCTATTGATTTTGACGAACATTTAAAGACGCTAGATTGGCTAGATCGCGCCGAGGAGATTTTGCCTATAATTATTAGTCAATTAGAGCAAGCACTCTGCGATCGCTTGGGAGAAACTTGGGCAAAAACGTGGCGAGAAGGCTTACCAACTTATGATAAAACACCTGGTAATATCAACATTCCTATTATTTTATGGTTGAGAAATTTAGCTCTTTCTTACGATATGATTGACTATGCAAAAATGCGCTATAATTTATTAGGAAATGGCGGACATTGGTTCCCCGGTGAAAATGCGGCAAAAGTTCAACAATTTGATTTGCGTTCTTGTCTTGTCAACAGTCCTCATACAGACGAAATCCCCTCCTTTCTAGACGATGCTCACCGCTTATTGGGAGGTGAATCAGTCCAGCGTCTTTCTCAAAGTTAGGATGAGCGATACTTACCCTACTTTAATGTTAAGCTTTTGACAAAGTTTTGCTGGTCTAGTGAGTTAATGCCTTGCTGTACAATTTCTATCACTTTAGCTAAATTGCCTGTTAACAAAGCGGCTTTATCTAACCATAAACCCGGAAACACCCGACTGCAATAAATTCCCTCAGCATTAGGCATTAGCGGTTGGTAGTCTCCCTGAACTAACTCAAGCCAATCTAATTCACCATCATAGACTCGCCAGATGAGATATTCCTGAACTTGGTTGCGTCGATAAACAATTAATTTTTCATGCAAATCGTAGGAAGCACTAGAAGCAG
>JBGTNM010000267.1:0-2704 GCA_041743025.1 Microcystaceae cyanobacterium | reverse complement strand
GAACATAAAATTAAAGTCGGTTCGCTGGAATGGTTTTATCGCTTAGCTGAGCCAATAGGCAGGACTGACTTACTACCTGTGTTGTTGCTACATGGTTTACCTGCACAAAGTTACACTTGGCGTAATATTATGCCTGCTTTAGCAACTCAAGGTACAAAAGCGATCGCACCTGATTGGATTGGTTTTGGCTTCTCGGCAAAACCTGAGAAGCGGGAATTTTCCTATACGCCAGATGCTTTTATTACAGCTCTAGCTGACTTAATCGCAGCACTAGAAATAGAACAACTTTCTTTAGTTGTCCAGGGATTTTTAGGCTCTGTTGGCATACAATATGCCTTGCGTCATTCAGAGCAAATCGCAAGTTTAGCCATTATCAATACACCAATTTCCCCAACAGCAAAGTTACCCTGGAAAATCCACCAATTGGGGCTACCTATAATGGGTGAAATAATCACACAAGATCCCCTTGTAGTTGACCGAACATTAGAAGGTGGCAGCCGTTACGTAATCAGCGAACAGGATTTAGATATATATCGTAAACCTTTCTTAAAAAGTTCTCAAGCTGGGCGATCGCTTTTGGCAACAGTGCGAAATATTCAGTTAGAACAATCAATGGCAGAAATAGCATCTGGCTTGCAACAATGGAAAAAGCCAACTCTAATTATTTGGGGACCAGCAGATCCTTGGCTACCAATGATTATGGCGCAAAATTTTGCCCATTCATTGCCACAAGCAGAATTAATCCAACTAGAGCAAGGCGGGCATTATCCTCAAGAACATTGGCATAAAGCAATTATTGAAGACCTTTTACCTTTTGTCCGCCGCCAAGATCTTTGAGCATCACTAATCCCAAGTTGCAGTCAAATATTGTGGGATTTAGAAGGCAACCCTCTTAATAAACCCTACCGTTCACAGCTAAGTGCAACAAACAAAAAAATGACTAGGCTTTGTTAGTTGCGGATCGCCTGTGCAAATTCATTCACTGCGTCGTATTGGTCGCTCATATTGGCATAATGAACCAATAGCGCCAAGTCTAACTCTAGAAAAAATTCACTACGGGTGATTTCCTCATACTCCTGCTTTCTCAAGTGGTAAACACTCAGCTGTCCTTTCTGCCAAAACCACACTTCAGGAACGCGCCAACGCTTGTACTTCTCCAGTTTATCCACACCGCCGCTGGTAATAACCACTTCAATTGCAATGTCAGGAACATCTTTCTTGGAAACTAAGTTGTAAGAATCATCAGGCTCTCCTCTTGCTCCTACAGATTTGCTTCCCAAAGTGGGGCCACCACGAACATAGAACCGGATTCCCTTAAAACGCAGGTAAGTTTCTAGCAATAGGGCAATAGTGCTTTTTAAGTCTTCATGCTCAGGTGAAAGCGGAGCCATAATGTCAAGGGTTCCATCCAAGTAAGTCAGCCGCACTCCAGCAATTCCTTCTAAGGCAAATTCAATGATTTCTAATTGCTCCCAGCTGACTCCATGTAAGGTTACGCAGCGCTCAAGGGTTGGTTCATCTAAAATTTGGAGTGTCATGAGGTATCATTTGTTTATCTCAATGTAGGTACATGGGAAATTTACTTACACCTTAACTTAACCTGTGTTAGAGGTGATTTATAAATTAAATCTTGAGACCAGTTTGAGGACTATAGGGTGAAAGGTTTGCAACGGCGGTAGGTTCCTTCACTTCATCAATTTTGACCTGAAAAGCGATCGCACCTCAATCCTCAACTAATCTATCAAGGATCGAGAGGACTTCGCACGCCCCGACCGCCTCGATTCAAAACATGGGTATAAATCATCGTCGTTTTGACAACCTTGTGTCCTAACAACTCTTGAACAGTCCTGATATCATAGCCATCTTGTAATAACTGTAAGCTGATAAATACCTGATAAATTATTGATAATTACCAGAACTTCTTCTTTAGTTAATCCAGTTGGTATATATCTGCTTCTTTTCGCTCTTACCGCATCGACTTGTAAATCTAATTCTTGCTTGAGAACTTCTCTATACAAAAACAGAATCGCATTTAAAGCCTGATTTTGAGTAGAGGCAGAAACGTTTTCTTCAACTGCTAAATGAGTTAGAAAAGCTGCGATTTTTTTTTGCTCCCATCTCTCTAGGATGGCGTTTATTATGAAACAAAATCTAACGTTTAATCCAGTTAATGTAACTTTTTCTGTTTTGTAAGAGTAATGCTTCAGATAAATGACGTTGCTGACTTGTTCGAGCAATTTTTTGGGAGGTTTTTCCCCACAATGATCTCCAGAAAAATTTTTGATAGTATAACTATTTGGCATGATAACCAGAAAAATCCCCGATATCAGCGCAGAATATACCGAAAATTTCTTGATATCATCCCATATAGGCTGGATATACGGAAAAATTCTGCTTTTTGTCCCATATAGGGTAGATAGACAGAAAAATTCCGTATAATAATGAGTTATGCCGCAGAGTGATCGGTGGGGACATAGTTGAGAGATTGTTGGTGGAATGCGATCGCTAAGTAATTGTAAGTCCTTAGTGGAGGTGTAATGGCAAATACTGGAACATGTAGACATTGTGGATATTGACCTGTCGCAAAGGACGCGGTAATTTGCCCAAGATGTGCAGGCGATATACCGTGCCCAAGCGTAGCGACAAATCTGAAAATGAAAAGTTGGTTGGGAATTATTGGTGCTCTGCTCGGTCTAGTTGTCGG
>JBGTNM010000266.1:0-1778 GCA_041743025.1 Microcystaceae cyanobacterium | reverse complement strand
CATTAGAATGCCAGTCACCATTAATCAACAGTTTCATGAATCCTTGCTTCTAGTCTATTAGGAGTCTCGCAAGAATAACCTATTCAATTTTTAAGAGAAATTGCCTGTCTGATAAGGTTTTCAGACTTTTGATTGGATGACTTATTTTTGCGAGACTCCTATGGCGCTAAAAGAGTAGATAGATAAGAATGGCGTTGTTTGAGGAATACCAGAAGACGCTGCGGATAATCTTCAACCACAGCCTTTTCAACAGAAGCACGAGCGTGTAAAGCTTGCCGCCAGATTTTTACCTTTGGTGTAGCAGAGAAGAAATCGACGTTGATCGCGACCTCGAAAACATCAAAGTAACGAAAGATCGGTGCATAAACAGCATCAACTAGGGTAAATTGCTTACCCGCAAAGTAAGGATTGCCCCCTAAACTGGTTTCAATGCGAGCAAACTTATCTATGATTTCTTGCCGCTTCTGCTCAAATCGCTCTTGGTCAGGTGCATTGTAGAACCCGGCGATCGCGTTAAGAATGCTTGCGCCAAACTCAATCCAACCCCGATGCTTAGCTTTCTCAAGCGGATCGGTAGGATGTAGGGAACCCGGCGTAACTTCGTCCAGATACTCACAAATTACGGCGGATTCAAACAGAACTTCGTTATCAACTTTTAATAGAGGCACTTTGCCTAGCGGTGAAACTTGTAGAAACCAATCAGGTTTGTTTGCCAGATCGATATAGGTGCGATCGTGGGGAATCTCTTTTTCTAGTAATGTAATCACCGCTCGCTGTACATAAGGGCACAGGTGATGACTGATCAGTTCCAACTGAAGTTTAGCCGGATTCATAGGAGCCTCTTTTGATGAAAGGTTAGACTTAAAAATAGTCATTGAGCATTACGTTTAGAGCCACTATGTAGAACTACCAACGTTGTTGACTAATTTGAATGTTTTGTTCAGCCATGAAATCTTCCTTCTCTAGAAATCGGAACAAGGGATAGACCTCTTAACGTCGCAGTGCTTTCAATCCAAGGTTAGGAAATAACTGACTTGCAACAGAAAACTGTACCCAGGCAGTTGCTAACGTCTCCAGGGAACGAGCAACGATCAAGGCTCCTGCATCTACTGCTTCATAACCACACGCTTCAACTAAGTCAGCAACAAGCTTCTTTGCTTCTAAATCGTCACCACAATAGAAGACACTGGGGCGATCGCCGCTAAATTGCCTAGATTCTGAGGCGATGATTTCTGCGAAAGTAATATTGAATGCTTCGACAACCTTTGCATTAGGTGCAAGTTGTTGAATGGTTTCAGCAATAGATATTGTTAAATTAGTTGGCAGCCCGATCGTTTGTCCTGTGAAATCTGGTTGTAACCCACTGACGCAAGTAATGACGATCTTGCCGTCTAGAGATCCTACGGTATGAATGACATCCTCTAACGAGGGTAGCCCAACAGCTAGCAAGATTATGTCGCTATGTGTGACTGCTTCTTGTGGGGTTCCAACTTTTGCAGTCTCACCAGCAGATGCAGCCAGTTGACGGAGCTTTTCCTCATCTCTTGAGTATGAAAAGATAACGTGGTGTCCAGCTTTCGCCCAAATTCTGCCAAGTGCCGTACCCATGTTGCCAGCACCGATAATGCCAATTTTCATTCTCTTACCTCTAAACTACAGCAAAAACTATTAGTGTCGTTCCCACAGCAATCACTGCAATGGCACTGATCAGCGCCATATAAGGCTGCAAGGGTCGAACAAATGCGAACTGCTTTAACCATTTATGGGCATAAACAACG
>JBGTNM010000265.1:0-34892 GCA_041743025.1 Microcystaceae cyanobacterium | reverse complement strand
TAGGAATACCCGCTTTTTTAGCAATTAAAGTAGCTAAAGGAGGAATATCCGCTAAAATCAAACTAACGCGATTGGTTTGAATAAAATTGACTTCTGCGGCAATTAAAGCGTTGCGTTTGCTATAAATTTCCTGCATTTTGCTCAACGTTGCCGTTTTATCCATCGTCAAGCTGTCTGATTGCACCACCCCCACATCAAAAGCACGAGGTCGGTAAATAAAATCGCCTTCAATATAAGATTCAAGCAGCCAGCGTGGGGCGGTTGTCACCATAACCAAAAGAATGTCTGGGTCGAGGGAGGCAATAGCAGCAGCGATTGAGGCAAGACGAACCGCATGACCGAAACCGTGTCCAGTGGCGGCTAAATAGAGTACAGGTCGAGATTTAAAAGACATTAAAAAGTAACAACGCTCCGAATCGATTTTCCTTCGTGCATTAAATCAAAAGCATCATTAATGTTTTCAATCGGCATGACATGAGTAATTAGATCGTCAATATTAATCTTGCCTTCCATGTACCAATCGACAATTTTGGGTACGTCTGTCCGTCCTCTTGCCCCCCCAAAAGCACTGCCTTGCCACACCCTACCCGTTACTAATTGAAAAGGACGAGTCCGAATTTCTTCGCCTGCTCCGGCAACACCAATAATAGTAGAAATACCCCAGCCTTTATGAGCGCATTCTAGCGCCTGCCGCATAACGTTAACATTTCCAATACATTCAAAGGTGTAATCCGCTCCCCCCTTCGTTAAATCCACCAAATATTTCACTAAATCCCCCGCCACTTCCTGCGGATTCACAAAATGGGTCATACCGAATTTTTCGGCTAAATCTCGTCTATTTTCGTTAATATCAACCCCCACAATCATATCAGCACCGACTAATTTTGCCCCTTGAATTACATTTAACCCAATTCCCCCCAAACCAAAAACAATCACTTTGGCACCCGCTTCTACTTTTGCCGTGTTAATCACCGCACCGATACCCGTTGTCACCCCGCAGCCAATGTAGCAAACTTTCTCAAACGGAGCATCTTCCCGAATTTTGGCGACTGAGATTTCTGGCAATACCGTATAGTTGGCAAAAGTAGACGTACCCATGTAGTGATAAATTTTTTCCTTTCCCAACGAAAAGCGGCTAGTTCCGTCTGGCATTACGCCTCGTCCTTGGGTATCGCGAATCGCTTGACAGAGGTTGGTTTTCTGGCTGAGGCAATACTCGCACTGGCGGCATTCGGGAATGTAAAGCGGAATGACGCGATCGCCCGCTTTAAGACTGGTTACGCCCTTTCCCACTTCGACGACGATTCCGGCTCCTTCATGCCCTAAAATCGCAGGAAACAAGCCTTCAGGGTCTTTTCCCGACAGAGTAAAAGCATCAGTGTGGCAAACGCCTGTGGCTTTAATTTCGACCAATACTTCCCCTGTTGTAGGGCCTTCTAATTGTACGGTTTCAATCGTTAGAGGTTTTCCAGCTTCCCAAGCAACGGCGGCTTTAACATCCATAGTTCCTGAACAACACGCTGCTAGGCATTCTAGATCAGTTTAAGGGCTGATAACTGTCTCCTGCCATCTGCCTGATGTAAAGAAATGTTGCAAAGTTTAATTTTTTTTGTTACATTATATTTCAGTAGCTTGACTGAATCGCAATCCTCTCACATGGAGTCAGACTCATGGAAAAGCAAACAGCTAAATTCGGTTTTACCCCCTTTGCTGAAAATTGGAACGGCCGCCTGGCCATGCTAGGATTTGTCATTGCTGTCGCCATTGAGTTGGTCACTGGCAAAGGCATCTTGGCTCAATTGGGACTCATGTAATCAAGCTTGGGACGCTTAAGGGATGAAGGTTGCCCTTCTTCCCTTTACTAGGAACCAGGCGTTGCTTGTTTTAAAAGATCGATAACAAAAATCTCTCCATCATCATAGATTTTCTTTCTAGAGGTTCCAAGCTGTTTGAGATTCTCGTTAAAATCCAAAGTATATTGAACTTCATTTCTTAAAGAAGGACGGACTGATAAAATCTTATTTTGTTTAGTCCAAGGATAAATTTCTAAACCTAATTTATCAATCCAATATTGTCGATCAGTACCAGGAGGTGTAGCATAATCAAATGCTATATATCGAATATTTTTAGCAATCAAATATTTACTAAGAGCTTCGCTTCCTTTAAAAAGAGGCATACCAGGTGGAAGACTTGCATAACCTGGCCCATCAGTAATGAAAAGTTTATGACGACTAAAATCAAGAAGAAAAGGTTTATTTAGTCCTGTCAAAATCACTTCATTTTCCGGAATTGATTGTTGCATTTCAGTATATTGCTTGACTTCTTGCCGAGTGGCTAGTGAAGGAGGATTAGTCAAACCGCGATAAGCATTATTGACTTGTTTTTGATAATATTCCCTAACGCCAAGCCAGCCATTTCCACTCCCAATGATTAAGCCAGCGACCAGCATAGCAATTAAAATAGGTATTGCAGGTTTTGAGGCAGATTTGTTGTTATTAGCATTATTAAAAACAGTTAAAATCTCAATTAGACAAACAATTATAGCTGCATAAGTAAGTGGAAAAGTATAACGTTCAGACTGCTCTCCCAACAATAATATTATTAAGATTGACACCCAGGTACTTAGGAAGAATGCTAGCGTGCTTCCGCGTTTTTGTATTGGTGACAGTCGCCAAGGTTTTAAGCTCAAATAAGCCAATGATATTAAGAAAAAAGCGACATGAAATATTTCTAAAAAACCTCTGAAAAAAAGCTTTAAACCTCTCTCGGTAAAAACATCACTGTTACGAGGGATATAATGATTGTAATAAACTGAGGCATGATAACCTTTCCCCAAAATAGGATATAAAAAGGTTCCTGAAGATTGATAGAGCGAGAGCATCCAAGGTAAGAGAAATAAAAGGATCAGAAAACTGGTAAAAATAAATTCATAAATCGTGCTTTTTTTGTCCTGAAACTGAAAGATATAGATTGAGTAACTCGATAGTAAGAACAGGGTAATAGCCGGAACGAAAGTATATTTAAGGGCAAAAATAGCGGCTACATGGAGAGCAATAATAAATGAATTACCAAAAAGATGATTGGGCTTGAGCTTCTGGCTATCAAGGAGATTAAAAAAACTCAAAAATAAACTGGAGGCAGTAATAATACTCGTCGCATTTCTGGAGGGAGGAATAACAAAAAGCAAAGGAAAAATAATCAAGAGCGCGTAAGACTGAGGTAAATTTTTTCTGTTGATAATAGATAACGTAATTCCCCAAACAATAATTAAAGCAATTCCGGGATCGAGAAGGTGAATATTTTCTTCAGATAGAAGACAGAGTATCAAAGTATGGAGAAATGATTGACCTCCTAGGGATGATTCTATCCGTCTTCGACTGAAAGGATCTTCTCCTAAAGCTCCCATTTGAAGCATTTTATTGGGCAAGACTAAATAAGCTAGATAATCATCAACGTCATGAAATTCGGTAGTAGAAACCCAGCCAGCGTATTGTAATAAGCCTAAGATTAAAGCAACCGCACTACACAATAAAAGTAATCGATTGCTTTGATAATCTTTAAGAGAGGAAATGATGGATTTTTTTATTAAAATTCTATTTTGATATAAATCAAATAAAAAACTCAAAAATCCCCCCACAATGTAAATTAAAATCGTTAGTTTTGAAATACTCCAAGTCGCATTGAGGATTCCGCCAAAAACAACGCTAAAAGCCATTCCCCAAGCGGCTTGTTCTCCCCAATCCACTTGAGAGCTTTCCCGAATAATCCGTCTGACAATTCCTCCCCAACCTATCAAAGATAGAAGAATAACAATTCCCCAAGCAAAAGCTAATAAGTAAAAAACCATAATGATCTCATTCAATCAGATTGTTAAATTATCTAAAAAATTACCCCTCAGTAAATCTTAATTACGTGCGTTTGTCAATCATGTCAGCTAAAAGTGCAAACATTCCCATCTGAGTAGCAGCAATCAAAAGAATGAGCGTCTTTTCAGTTAGATCGCCTCGCACAAAAATATCTTGGATCAACGTCCAAACAAAGCCAGCAAAAAACACGCCAGCTATCGGTAAAAACACTTTGAGAGGAGCAAAGTACAGCCCAGTTCGCAGAATTAATTGTACGAAACGTAGTGTATCGCGGATGGGCTTAATCTTGCTATTTCCTTGGCGGGGATAATAATCAATAGGTTCATAGTGGACGACATAACCGTTAGTCAGCATTGCCACTGTGATAGTTGTTGTGAAACTAAAGGTATCTGGCAGGATGTTGAGAAACCTTTCTACCACACTCTTATTAAAGACTCTCAGCCCACTATTAAGATCAAGGATGCGACTATTGGTTATCCACTCGGCAAAGCGAACAAGAAACCACTTCGGGATTTTTCGCAGGGTTGAATAACGAACGTTAGTCCCTAATCTAGCTCCTACAACCATATCAGCCTTCATTGTCAGGGCAACAAGCCGAGGAATGCACTCATTAGGATAGGTGCCATCGCCATCGGTAATGGCAATTACTGAATATTTAGCGTGTCTAATCCCCGTTTTCAGGGCTGCACCATATCCTCGATTGCTAGAGTGTTCGATGACTCTAATCTCACGCTGGGAATGTAAAATTTCGCTAGTTCGGTCTGTAGAGCCGTCATTAACCACTAGAATTTCATAGGGATAACCCGAAAGTTTAAGATGCTCTTGTAGATGAGCGAGCGTTGGTGCAATTCCTTTCTCTTCGTTGTAAACTGGGATAATGATCGAGAAACCCCGATAGGTAGCCTCTAAACTCTGAGTAGCTGTAGGTAAGTTCATATGTCTAAAATACTAGGAATCGATTATTTTGGTCATAAGCTTCCTTTCGCTAGACTACATAGTCAAACCACTTTGAAAGTCAGGAGAAAAGTTTATGATTTTTTGAAGCACTCAATTGGCGAAATAGAGGGTAAAGCCTTTTTGGAACATGGTGCTACACCAAATACAACGAGGGAAGCTAGTAACTGTTTCATTCATTGGTTAATTGAAGATGGAGCTAAAGTCTATGCTACTTCTCCTGAAAATATTGTTCATCTTGAGCAGGTTTTTCCCAAACTGACCGTTTTAAGTTGGCCGCCTGAGCTATCTAGCTTAAGTCAAATTGACTATATCATCTCATCGGCTGTTATTGAACATGTCGGTTCAGAAAGCTCTCAGATTGACTATGTAACTAATCTTCTACAATTACATCCCAAAATTTTAATCACAACTCCCAATCGATATCACTGGCTGGAGTTTCATACTAAAATTCCTCTTTTACATTGGCTACCCAGAAGTTGGCATCGCCAGTTATTGCGTGGAATCGGTCTGACTTTCTGGGGCAGTGAAAACAATCTCCGTTTGTTGTCAAGAAAAGATTTGCTGAAAATTATCCAAAAAGCTGCAAGAATCAATGATTTAGACGTTAATTTAACCTGTTATTACCCTCGTTTTTTAGGAATGGTTTCTAACCTCTGTGTCTTAATAACAGATGGCAAAACTAGTCGCTCCGCTCGCAATGAATGATCAAGTCAAGGTAGCATTTAAATAGTAGAGTCTGTGAAGAAAATTTTGGTGTTAATCAAACCCTATTTCCGTTGGGGAATTATTGGGGGAACACTGTTTTTTTTAGTGAAAAGCTTGAAAGACCACTGGACACAAGTGGTGGGAATCCAGATTGATGGTGCTAAATGGTTACTTTTAGCGATCGCACTGATAATTACCTTACTGGCTCACGTCTGCTCTGGCTGGGTGTGGATTTCGATTTTGCAAGCCTTCAAGCAACCGATTGGACGGCTATGGGGGCTTCAGGTTTACCTCAAAACAAATTTGGCTAAGTATTTACCTGGCAATGTCTGGCACTTCTATGGTCGCATTTCGGCTCTCACCCGTGCTGGGGGATCTCTAAGTGTCGCCAGTCTCAGCGTCTTGTTGGAACCGATGTTGATAGCTGCTGCTGCTTTAATAATTGCTTTGAGTGGCTGGACAATGGGTTGGAGATCAGCGAGATCCGATGCCTGGATTTTGAGATTACAAATTTTAAGTTTGGGAGGGGTTTTGCTGGGCATTCATCCCCGAATTCTTAACTTAGTGATGAGATGGTTAAGCCGATTTAAGGGAAATGTTACCGACTCCAACACGGTTCGACTTGATGGCTATCCTTTGTTGCCTTTAATGGGCGCACTGGGCTTTTTAGGACTGCGGGGTACGGGATTTTTGTTCACCTTACTGGCTTTAATGCCAATCAATCCTAGTCAAATTTCTCAGGTACTTAGTGCTTTTAGCTTTGCCTGGCTACTGGGATTAGTTGTTCCTGGCGCGCCTGGGGGAATTGGGGTCTTTGAAGCTGCTGCGCTTACTCTCCTGGAGCGGGACTTGCCGGCGGGTCTTCTTCTTTCTGCCTTAGCTTTGTTCCGCTTGGTGAGTATTCTCGCAGAAGCTAGCGGTGCGGGACTGGCTATTTTGAGCGAACAGCGTTGGCGCAGGGAATAGGTGTTATGATTGTTGAGAAATCTTGGTAATACAGTCTGCTTGCAGTACAATTAGATTTTTAGTTTCTAAAACAGAACAGCCCTTTCCTAGCTTGGATAAAACCGGAACGGCTCCCTGCTCCAGTTTCCTTAGAGCTTCTGTTGTCGCTGGCTTAAACTGTCGCAGTGATGGGTTAGAAGATAAATATTTAGGTGTGAATGCTCCTCGATCTAGCAACCAGAAATCAATCTCATATTTTTGAATCACCTGCTGTACTTCGACTAAATTGGGGCTGTACTGAGCCTTAATTACATCAGAGGCTCGTTTGGCAATCTGAGCATAGTAGCCCCTGTGGTAGGGGGGAGCTAATACCTCTCCTCCCAATAAGACTGAGCGTTTTGAAAAGGTCGGTAAAACAGTCTGCGCCGACGATAAGGAGGCGATTAGGATATTCTTAGGTTGCTGAGAGAAGAACTCATAGATGGGCTTTTCATGTCCCACAATGTATTGAAACCTTGGGAAGGGGATTTTGTTCAGTCGCAAAAAAGCTGGATACATGACTAGATAGAGCAGAAGTACAGATACTAGTAGTGTTGTGGACTTCAACGCCAAAAATTGTCTGATTTTCGTTCTCCGCCGTTGGCTCCAGTGGAAAGCTGCCTCCAAAATCACTGCCAATGTTAACCCAGCTGCTATTGGCAGCACAATTCGCAGACTGTGTTCTGTATATCGGCTCGGAAGATAGAGCTTGAACAGTAGCGCATGAGCAGCCAAAAATAGACCAAGTGATACAAGTATGACTTGAGCTAAGAGAACAACTCCACTCTTTCGCACCTCTCTAACTAGAGGAAATCGAGACGGATAACATAGCAGAACGGGTAATGAAAGTCCAGCCCAGATTTGTGGAGGCATTAACGGAATCAATTGCTCCCAAGACTGACGTGTTAAACGGCACCACTCGCTAGGGAAAAGCCCACTACGCATCCAACAGAACCAAAATTCTATAGGATCGTCAACAAAAACTACTGTTCCAGTACCTGGCAAGAACTCTGGTAAATTTCTAGCCTGGGCGGCCGTAACAACCGGCCCAAAGTTAGAAGAACTCAAGACATAAGGCAACATGACAAGTATAGCTACCCCAAGTCCGGCGGCACAAAACCGATAATCTCTTTGACTCTGACAAAAACGGGGAAGCCATCGCCTCCAACCTAATAGTTGGAGAAAAAGGGTTCCTGCTGAAAGGAGGACGCACGGCGGATAGAATAATCCTTGCAGGACGATGACTACCAGACAGGGCAGCCATGAGCGTCGCAGCAAATAGTACAAAAATGCCAGAAAAAGAGGATAGATAAAAGCCGTTGGTGTGCCAGAAACTAAGTCATCAACTAACCAAAGATTTTGGTTGAGCAACAAAGTGGCGAGGAAAGCGGCAAATGGTACTGGCAATATCTCTAGACAAAGACCAAAACAGTAGCCAGTTGTGAACAGTGCTAACACCGTTGGCAATAGCTTATTGAACACCAATGGTTCAATGCCTATCTTGGCCATTAGCCAGTAGAGAAAACTGAAACCCCATGGCGCTACAGATTGGAAATAATCAGCAATCAAATCATTAGGAAAAAGCTCTGGATCTGAAAAACGCTGCATCCAAAAAATATGTTGTCGTGCATCGTCCTGAACAACATACTCACTACTCAAAGCTATCCAGAGTCCATAAATACTGAAAGTTGCCCCTAAAGCCAGGCTTAAACTGAACCAGAATTTAAACTGAATACTAGATATCTTAACATTTTTGCTGGTTAAAAGTTTATGTAATAGTGAAAAAAACTTCATTATTGTCTAAGCCTAATCAATTTGAACGATGTGTTTTTTAACTAAGTTTCCCAAATCGGTATTTGAGGGATTTTTTAGATAATCCCATCGCCATAACTGAACTTCTAATCCTTTAATTTTTTTGAGGTTTTGAGAGGAGCAACGCTATCAACCCTTCAAAGAGTTGCAGGCTGGTTTGGCTTCTAACAAAGCTCCCAAAGCCAGGAAGTAAGTAAAATAACTGCATTGTTCCCATTGGGCGGCGCATTTCTCCGGGAAGCCAAGCACTAGTAGCAAGATCCTCAACCCCAAGCACCATGATGAGCATGATTGTGCAGGTAATGATTCGGATGGCTCCGAGCGACTCCGGTGTTGCTTCTCCCACGTACCTACGAAAAAAAGTCGAACTGGTTGTTATCCAGACAATTAGTCCAAAAATGAGGCAAATTGGTAATAAAGCAGGTAAGTCTAGTTTAGACAACCTTGCCAAACTAATCCAAAATATTCCTATTAAAGTAGTAGATGCCAGACAAAACCAAAATCGTAATTTAGATTGACTCATATCAAAGCTGAAAAAATTACCTAAATCATATAATCTTACTTCTGATTTTGACTAGTGCTATATCAAGTTTGAATTAATCGATAAATCTTGCCCTACTTCCCCTTCCCTCCTTATATGTCCATTCATCCGCGCAAACGCTTTGCCCAGCACTGGTTACGCTCTCCTCAAATCCTAGACCAGATTCTGCGGGCCGCGCAATTAGACATCATCGATCGCGTCCTGGAAATTGGGCCGGGAACGGGAATTCTCACCCGCCGCTTGTTGACAGAGGTAAAGTCAGTCGTCGCCGTAGAGCTAGATCGCGATTTATGTGAACATCTCGCTAAAAATCTAGGAAAAGCTGATAATTTCCTTGTATTGCAAGGAGATATTTTGTCTATCGACCTCAAAGATCAGCTAGCTGCTTTTCCTTCCTTCTCTCCTCTTAATAAAGTCGTCGCCAACATTCCCTACAACATTACTGGCCCGATTTTAAAAAAATTGCTCGGCACGATCGCTAACCCAGATCCTTCCCCCTACGACCTCATCGTTCTACTTGTCCAAAAAGAAGTTGCTCTGCGGTTGGCTGCTTCACCGGGAACGAAAGCTTATGGCGCATTCTCAGTGCGAGTTCAGTATCTTGCTGAGTGTGAATTGATCTGCGAGGTTCCCAGTAGTGCCTTCTATCCCCCTCCTAAAGTGGATTCTGCCGTCATTCGCTTGCAACCTCGTTCTTTAGCGGTCACGGCACTTAACCCTTATTTACTCGATAGATTAGTCAGTCTAGGGTTTGCTAATCGGCGTAAAATGTTACGAAATAATGTTAAAAGCGTGTTGGAGGGCGATCGCTTGACCCCAATTCTGGAACAATTAAACATAAATCCCCAAGTTCGAGCCGAACAACTCAGTCTTTCGCAATGGATCGCCCTGTGTAACCAAATTGATCATCTATGCATTCCTACACCCTGATTGCGCCAGCTAAAATTAATTTGTATTTGGAAATTATCGGCGATCGCGCCGACGGCTATCACGAATTGGTAATGATTCTGCAAAGCATTACGCTAGCCGATCGCCTCCTACTTAGTCCCAACGGCACGCAAAAAACCCGTCTCTACTGCCAACATCCTCAAGTTCCCCTCGATGGAAGCAATCTCGCTTATCGCGCTGCCCAACTGATGCAGCAGGAATTCCCTCAAGCCTTTGCCAACTTCGGCGGCGTAGACATCACTATCGACAAGCAAATCCCCGTTGCGGCGGGATTAGCAGGGGGATCGACCGATGCGGCGGCAGTTTTGCTGGGATTAGATCTAATTTGGGAATTGGGGCTGACTGTGCCAACCTTGCAGCAATTGGGCGCTCAGTTGGGATCGGACGTGCCGTTTTGTATTAGCGGCGGAACAGCGATCGCGACGGGGCGAGGGGAAAAGCTCGATCCTTTAAAGGATCTTGACGGACTTTGGGTTATTTTAGCGAAATATCAACATTTATCCGTATCGACAGCTTTGGCCTATCAAACCTACAAACAACGATTTGGGGGGGAGTATGTACGCGATCGCTCTAGTGTTCAGTCGCGCAGCGCTCAGGTGCATTCTGGCCCTTTGGTTCACGCTATCAGTCACAAAGAGGGGGCTAAAATCGGCCAATTATTACACAACGATTTAGAAAAAGTGGTTTTGCCAGAATATCCCCTCGTCGCTCAATTGCGAGAAATCATGCAGAGATCAGGCGGGGTGGGAACGATGATGTCGGGTTCTGGCCCGACTGTCTTTACCCTGTGTGAGTCAGAGCAAGAAGCAGCAAGTGTTAGAAATCAAGCTAGAAAAGCAATTCCTGACCCAGAACTGGAATTTTGGCTGACAAAGTTGTCGAGTACGGGCATTCAGGTCGCTTGAGCGGCTGTTTTAGGAAAGAAAGGTTCTTTCTAGCGTCGAGCGTTGGGTTTCTCACTATGTTTTCTTCGGACGAGGTATTAATTGGGGAGGCGGCGGATAAACAATCGGTTGATTATCTAAATCACTAAGAGCATTAGCTTGAGCTTCTTCATCCGATAGATTTTTAATTTGTTCACAGTTGGTTAAATCTTCTAGATGTTTAGCTTCATCTAGGGTAATTTTCGTCATAGATTTTTCTTTCATCTTGAGTCGCTTTTCTAGCACTAATTAATCGGCTAACCGGATGGCGATCGGCGTAAACAACGGTTAGAAGTAACCCTTCTGTTTCTCCGATAGCGATGAATCTATCTTCGCCATAGTCATAGCGGGTATCTTCAAATTCTACAACATCGCCCTCGAAAATTCGGCAAGCCCGAATAAAATCAACGCCATGCTTTTGAAGATTTGAACGTCGTTTCCCCTCATCCCACTCAAATTCCACTGCTATCACACCTAAATACTAGCATTGATAACTCATATTACTGGTTTTTTTGAGCAAGCTGAAAAGCAGAAAGGTATGAAAGTTGAAGACTGCCACCGAATTCCTGTTCTATTATGTCCCTCAATCGTGCAAATAAACCCTGCTTACTCTGAGAATCTAGCTTAAGATACGGTGAGTAAGTATTTAACAGCATCAAATACTCATCAACAGTGTAAGTAACTTGAGACTCAATTTGTTCCGATACCAAGTCTTTAAAATAGCCTGAATCTGTAACCATCCGCCCCAATCCTTTTAATATCTTTTCTTGAGTGTCTCTGTCTTCATAGCGGTCAAGCGAGGGAGCATGAACTTGATAGACTTCGGATAGGCGTTGGTACACTTCATAGCTAGGCTGAAGTTCTTTATTCCACAATAAAATTAAGAAGCCATTGTCTTGTAATGCTTTTTCTGCCTTGGAATAGCCAATTTCCGGCGGTATCCAATGAAAAGAACTCGCTGCTAGAACTGCATCAAAATTTTCTGTTTCTAACGTCCACTCCTCAAAAGATGTGTTTTGAATTTCTACATTAGAATACGGTTGACAATTTTGTTGAGCGAATCGACAAAAATCTCGATTGGGTTCTAAACAGATCATTGAGCAATCCAATTGAGCAAACTCGACTGTTGCTGTTGCTGGGCCACATCCCACTTCCAGTATTTTTGAGTGGTTAGAAAGTTGGGCAATTTCTATTACTTGATGTACCAACGCTTGAGGATAGCGAGGTCTTACCCGATTGTAAGCCTCTGCCGCCGGAGAATACCAAATTTTCCTCTGTTCTAAGTCTTTGCTGGAGTAGCTAATGATTGTTTGTTTTAAGTCTTCATAATCCATATTTTCGGTAATTTAAGACGATGTAGAGAGAGAAATCTGATTAAAAGTCCCCCTTTTTAAGCAGGGCTGTTTCATTCTACAATTTTAGAATCGTTATAACGCTTATGGAATCAGTTTTTGACCTTGTTTTTAGACTGAATTATCTCCAAAATCTGAAAAGTCTAAGCCTGACAGCGATTTTTTCAGTCATCTTTAGATGACTTGAGCTATTAGCCATGAACTTAAGTTCATGGCGGGATAATGGTTTCGAGTCTTTATCTCGCCTTGAAATTTATTTCAAGGCTGTCTTTTATCCAACTGAGAACCGCGCTACTCATTCTTCAACTCCTCCAACACCTCTTTAGTAAAAGGATTCTTGCCCTTGTTAAGAGCTTCTATCCATTGTTTCCGTTGAGCTTTATAATCCTCGAAAACATGAGGAGAACTAACATATACTTGAAAATCCTCTATTGCTCCTTGCTCATCTCCTGTTAAAGCTCTAGCCACCCCCCGACTGTCTTGCCAAAGGACTTTTTCTTCATCGGTTGCAAGTTTAACAGCCTTGTCGCAGGCAAAAAGGACATCTTTCGCATAGTCATTCAAACTACCAAACCAACAAAGCTCATTCCATGCTTCTGCATCAATTGTAAATTTAGGATCGAGTTTTTGGGCATTTTCGTAGAGGCGGAGGGCTTCGGTAACTTTGCCCTCCTTCACTTTGGATTTGCCTTTTTCAATCATCTCCTGAAAAGCAGGTTGTTTTCTTTCGGCTTCTGCTTGAAAAGCAAGTTGTTTCATTTCGGCTTCTAATTGAACTAAATTAATCGTCGGGTTCAACTTTTTAGCCTGTTTAAATTTAGCTTCTGCTCCTTCGGTATCTCCTTTTTTTTGCGCTAATCCCAGCCCTTGTCTAACGAAAAATTCTGCTTTTTGTTGCTTGTCCCAGCCACCATAAACCAGACAAGTCTCTATTGCTCCTTTTAGGGTTTCTTCTTCTTCTTTTGGAGCATATTCATCGGGGGGAGAAGTAAAATTACTATGCAAGCGTAACCTATCGCATCCCTCCTGCAACAAATCATTCCACAGGCGATTGTCCCACAAGCGAACTGTCCTGTCGGAACCCCCACTGACGAAGGTTTGCCCATCGGCACTAATGGCGACGGCTCTGACCTCATTTTCATGACCTTTGAAGGGTTGTCCGATGGGTTTACCTGAGCGATCCCACAAGCGCACTGTCCCGTCCTTACCTGCACTGATAATAGTTTTCCCATCACGGCTGATGGCGACGGCTCTGACCTCATTTTCATGACCTTTGAAGGGTTGTCCGATGGGTTTACCTGAGCCATCCCACAGGCGCACTTTCCCGTCTGAACCCCCACTAACGATAGTTTGCCCATTGTCACTGATGGCGACAGAATTAACCCAACCTTTATGCGCTTTGATGGGTTCTCTGATGAATTTACTTGAGGGATTCCACAGATACACCAGCCCATACTCACCGCCACTGACGATAGTTTTTCCACTGTCGCTGATGGCAACGGAATAAATTCTACCTTTATGCTCTTTGAATTGCCCAATGGAATTACCCGAACGATTCCACAGGTGCACTATCCTGTCCTCACCGCCACTAACGAAGTTTTGCCCATCGCGGCTGATGGCGACGGAATTGACCCAACCTTCATGCTTTGTATATTGTCCGGTGTGTTTATCAGCATGATCCCGCCAGCGCACTATCCCGTCCTCACCTGCACTGACGATAGTTTGGCCATCGCGGCTAATGGCGACGGAATTGACCCAACCTTTATGCTTTTTGATGAGTTTTCCAATGGAATTACCAGAGCGATCCCACAGGCGCACCATCCCGTTTTCATCTCCACTAACGAGGGTTTGCTCATTGTCGCTGATGGCAATGGAATTGACCCGATATTGATGCCCTTTGAAGGATTGTCCGATGGCTTTGCCTGAGTGCTCCCACAGGCGCACCGTCCAGTCTGAACCTCCACTAACGATAGTTTGCCCATCGGTGCTGATGGCGACGGAATTGACCCAACCTTGATGCGCTTTGATGGGTTTTCCAATGGCTTTACCTGAGTTATCCCACAAGCGGACTGTGCCGTCCTCACCTCCACTAACGATAGTTTTCCCATCGGTGCTGATGGCGACAGAAAAGACCCCATCTTCATGCCCCTTCAAAATGTTCCGTTCGCGGATGGTATTAACGGCATCTACCAAGCTACCTTGTACTTCGCTGAGCAGATTTTTATTAAAGTTGAACCGATTTTTATTAAACTTTAGGTTGTCTCCGACTGTATCAATAGCTAAGATCAGGGGATTGATATTGTTTTCTATCGTTAATTCCGATTGCACCTTATAGGCTTGTTCCTTCAACTGAGCTTTGGTTTTCTGTTGGGTGGCATCCCAATACAAATATACTGCGCCTACGGCAATCCCTAATGTGCATACTGACAAGATTTGTAAAATTTTTGCACGTTGGCGTAATTTCAGGTTGCTTAGCGCTTGTTCTTTGACTCGATTTTCTGCTTCTTGTCGTGCCTTTTCTTCTGCTTTGCGCTTTTCCTCTAAAATCTCTAATTCTCGCTGCTTGCGTTCTTCTTCTTCTTGCTCTAGCTTATCTCGTAATTTCTGGCTTTCCTCAATAAACTCCTCCGCCATGCCATCTAACATATCTAAATCGGGGTAGGATTTTTGATACTCTTCGGCTACTGCTAATTTTGACCCTTGCAATAAATAATCGGTTTTTTTGCCTTTTTCAGCCCATTCCTGGGCTGCCTCTTCAATTTTGCGTTCGATCGCTATTGCTGATTGATATTCCTTCTTCCATTCCCCTAAGCGTGTCCAGTGGCGAATTAAGGCTTCATGTACCACATCAATAATAATATTGGAATTATCAGAACCTTGCTCATCACGGGTAATCAATCGATTCTTTTCATCGGCTAACTTGTTAGTGACTCTATCCAAAATCTCTAAGGAATGATGGGAATTAACTAAATCGCCTAACCTTACTCGTCTCCTTGTATCTAAAGCATCCCCAACTTGGGTTAACTCCAAAAAAACTCGTTTTGCTACTGTTTTTTCTTCATCCGATAGACTCTGATATACTTTATCCGCACGTTTTTCGAGTGTTCCCTCAATTCCCCCTAAGTCTCGATAGGTTGCCAATCGCAAAAATGTTTCCCCTTGCTGGCGTGTCTCGTTCCACAACTGGGTTAGGGTGTATTGCAATAGGGGTAAACTCCCAGGATAATCTTCAACATCGTTAATTAACTGCTGTTTTAAACTTCCTTCAATCGCCAACCCGACAAATTCAGCTGGTTTCTCAATTGCTTCTTGGATTTCTTCACGGTTAAGATGCTCCACATTTACCTTGGTCATTTTCTCAGAAAATTGTGGATATTCTCGCAATCGTCCCCGAAAATCTGACCGCATCCCAATAATGAGAGATAAATTCGGTTTTGTCTCCATCAAATTCGTCAGGAAGTTGATAAATGCGTTCCGTTTCTCCTTGCTGGACAGGGTAAAACATTCTTCAAACTGATCAATGATCATCACCATTTGTTTGTCATCCACCCAACCCACCTTGTCAATTTCTTCTAACTTCGCCAAAGGTTCATCTGTCGGCGTAAACGGTTCAAAATAAACCCAGTTATTACTTTCTGCAATCTCTTGACCTAATTTAAGCTGATAGAGTAACCCTGCCCGAATCAGGGAGGATTTACCGCTTCCCGATGCTCCAAAAACAACAATTAAGCGTTTTTCTCTTCTTACCTGTTCTACTAAATCTTGGGTCAGCTTTGTCCGTCCATAAAACACTAAAGCATCTGCTGCATCTTCAGTAAAGAAATTCAAGGAACGGTAGGGACATTCATTCCGAAAGGCTTTCTTGCGAACTTTGGAGGTGAGTAGGATAGAACGCTCAGAAATCGCACACTGAGGGGCTTGTTCCGTCTGTGCCATCTCTTTTTGGATAAATTTGACTAAATTTTGACTATCTACAATGCCATCAGGATAATTGTTGGGGTTTAAGGCTTTCTGTAAGGTTCGGGTGAATAACCCTTGTTGGTGAGCAATTTCAATTCCTGGTTCATAGGAACGGGTCGCCGTAATCAGACAATAATCTTTATTGGTGGGTTTATAGTTGAGTAATGCGCCACTATAACAGCAGTCTAACCAAACCACTACTTTTTGAGTCAGGCTGTTTTGGATTTGCTCACCTAACCAACTGAGAGAAACGCCATACTCGCCTTCGTCTGGGAAAACATCACTGGTAGCTAGAAACACCTCCTCTTTGCCGTTGACTGTTTTGTGCCAACCGTGTCCCGAAAAGAAGAAAAGGGCTAACTCTGGTACATTGCCATCAGGAGGGTTGAAGAGATTAGCGATCGCTTGTTCTAAGTCTTTGGTTTTGACTTCCTTTTCTAAGGATATCTGCCATTCTCCTTTCTGGTTTTGCTTTCTGGGAAGTCGCTGCACTCGAAAGGTTTCATAACCGTAGTCAAATAATTGAATTGCAATTTCTTCGGCATCTTTCGCTGCTGCCGTTAAAATATCAAGATGGGTAGATGGGGGATAATAATTAATCCCGACAACTTGAGCTTCCCATTGTAAAGACATTCTTTATAAATTCACAAAGTTGGATAAAAGCTAATAAAATAAGGTTAAAGCTTAGGACTAATATTATCATAACCGCCATCCCCTAAACTCGCTCTATGAACATAACAATCAGTAACAATACCAATGCTTTAGCCTTTCTGCTTGCTCTCAAAGATTACGCCGAGGTTTTGAGCGAACCCGAAAAACAGACGCTTCGGGAAATCGCCAAAGAGCTTAAGACTCAACCCAAAGCGTGGGAGAAATACATTGAACCGAAGTTATTACAGACTATCCAAGCTAATCCTCAACTTCATCAAACTTATCAAGTGTACAAAGGTAAACTAGAGTGTTTAGAAAACTTACCGATTGATTTACTGCCCAAAACCGAAGAAGTCAGAGCGATCGCAGCCGTTCAGCAAACTTTAATAACCAGGGGTTTTGACTTCGACGAGATCCCAAGTAATTGTGAAAAGCTGATCGAGAATGCAATGATTGTTGTCGGTACCTCAGATATCCCAGAAAAAGCGGTTAAACAAATAAATTCTCTGGATAAGCTGAAACAATTTATCAACGATTCAAGTCAATAAAACTAAACTTAAATTTATCTATGGGAGAGCTATACTATCCAACCTTAGATCTTTTCATCTACGATATCAAGGCTCCTTTGAATTTAGATGCGAAAACTGTTGAGCAGAATACTCAAAATTTTAGAAATAAATTACCCCCCGATATTCAATTTCGAGATGATGAGCGACAGGAATACTGCTGGCAATTAACTGAACCGAAAAAACCGCGTTTACCTGCCGACAATCCCAATTTAGAGGATCTTCGTTTTTATCCCGTTCGTCTCCATGATGTTTACGGGTTACAAATTGATTGTTCAGTCAAAAACTTAAGCGATCCTCAATTCATTGATGAGTCTTTTCCTCTTATTAAAAAAGAGATCCAACAAAAAGCGAAACCCGATAAAAATACTTTTGGTCAAACATGGCTTATTTCAGGATGGCTGACAGAAGATCATTATCTAGATCCTGAAACACTTGCTAACTCTTGCTATGAAAGTGTGTCTGATAAGAGCAATAGTCAACAGGATTTATATGGAAAAGGGACTTTTTTAGAAGGTCATATATTTGAGTATTGGCAATCTCAGTCTTATCCTGAAAATCATGTTATTATTATTCTGTTTCCGAATCGAGAAATGGCAGAAAAAGGAGCTAATAAATTTTATACAGAATGGCTACTATTATTTTGCTTTTACCATAAAATTACTTGGGCTTATCATCAAAGTCGTCTCATTAATAAAACGTTAGCCAATCACTACAAAAAAGTAGACGAATACGCCAGAAATCTCAAGGATACTAGTGTTGCTCCGCCCAGTATCGCTAAATCACTAAGTAATATTCAAGAGATTTTGAATCAATATACAATCGATTTATTAAACCTTGCTTTTCAAAAACAAACGATTACAACTAATTTAATTAATTATCAAAGTCGTGTAGTAGAAATTAAACAAAAAGCTGGTGAAGCGAGTCAGCTTGACTTTATGGATAAGTTTAGTGATTTAGTTCAAAAAAAATATCTCATACAAATTGACAAAGATTCAGATAATATGCAGCTTGGGCTAAAACTTTTAGAAAATAACCTCAATGCAATTAGGAGTCGGATCGATTTAGAAAAAGCAGAACACGATCGCACCTTTCAAAAATTAGTGACTATTGTGGGAACAGGAACAGCGATCGCAACCCTATTGGATTTTGAGGGCAAAAAATGTAAAGCAATTTTGAGTGTTCCCAAAGATGCTGTAGACTCTATTTGTGATAATTTTTGGGTAGGTGGAATAGGGGTTCCACTAGGACTGCTGATCATTTTAGGGGGATGTGGTTGGGTGATTAAAAAACTTGTCTTTGATCGCTCTTAGAGAAACAAATATAATTGGTAGGTGGTATTAGCCTATCCATATATTTCGCTATAACCAAAATACCAAAACGGTATTTATTCTGGCTGGCGTGACTGAAAGCTTAGAAATACTCAGGAAAAAATTGGGTAATAGTGGAGAAGCCGTCTAATTATAATCACTTTATTATGCTAGATCTCGCCAAACTCGCCCGACAAATTCCTGGTATCAGCCAACACTTCAAACAAGAAGTCGCTGCCAGTCGCCAACGCCTCGAACGAGCGCTAGACTTACTCTACCAAACCCAACAGCGACAGCCAGAACTGATCGAACTCCATCAAGTCTACCGCGATCGCCTATTGTTTCCCGTTGCCATTCCCGTTGAACCTCTCGACACCCGTGTTGCAATTGTGCCGCCGCCTGAAAGTCACAGCATCTTTGCCACCGACGGGTCACAGATTGCCCCCTCTCACCACGAAATCGCCTATTGTTATTTAATTAACGTGGGACGAGTCATGTTGCACTACGGACAGAACCTGTATCCTCTCCTTGACAGCCTGCCCGAAGTTTACTACCGAAGTGAAGACCTCTACCTCTCCAAACAGTGGGGAATTCGCACCGAAGAATGGCTGGGATACCGCCGCACGGTCTTAGAAGCACAGTTACTCTCGGAAATGGCTTGTCATTGGGTCAAACCGCCTGGAGCGCATTCTGAGCCGAATTTAGCGATGGTAGATGGCTCGCTGATTTACTGGTTCCTCGATGGCTTACCGATTGAAGCGCGCGATCGCATTCTTCCCCCCATTCTAGAAGCTTGGGAGCAGTTGCAAGCCAGCAAAATTCCCTTAATGGGTTACGTGAGTGCTTCTCGCAGCACCGAAGGACTGAATTTTTTTAGGTTGCAAGCGTGTCCTCACGATACTCCCAACTGCTTCATTCACTGTGGCGATTTAGAAGCAGAAAAAACCCCCTGCCAAGTGGTCGATCCCTTGCGAGATGCCACCCTTTGGGCTTATTTACTCGAACCCGGACAGCGCAGCCCTCTTTTTCGCAGTTCCTTACGCATTTTAGACTTGTATGATGAGGCGCAACGCATCTATTTTTGTTACGTCAATGTCGGGACAGAAATGGCGCGAATTGAAGTTCCGGCTTGGGTAGCAGAAGATAGAGACTTGTTAGAGCAATCTTTAGGGATTATGTTAGCGCAAGTCAGCAAAGGCTACGGCTATCCTGTGGCTTTAGCAGAAGCACACAATCAGGCAGTGATTCGAGGCGGCGATCGCGCTCGTTTTTTTGCTTTACTAGAACAACAGATGATTAAAGTTGGATTGCGAAATGTGGGGACATCTTACAAAGAAGCAAGAAAGCGAGGGAGTATTGCTTGAAGAAGGCAAGAGGCATTCTTGCAAGAGGCAAAAGTCAAATTTAGAAGCCCGTTTTCTCTATGGGTTTCTGCCAATATCACACCGTTATGCTGGCGGTAACTGGTCGTAGGGTTCCGGTTCGACATCTGGTACCTTAGCTAAAACTGCCTCGTATTTCTGCCGATTTCCCCGCTTTGCTAAATCTTCCAAGAAAGAACTAAGAGGACGGAATCGTGAAACTAAGGTTCTAACATCCTTTTGAATAATCGAGAGTTCTTCTTCTGGAGTATTTTCCAATAAACCCATATATTCTAGCAGTGCTGCTTTGGGTAAATACTCCTCACCTGAATATGGACACTTTACCCTGTCTCCATTATTTGCTCTATCTATAAACTCAAACCAAGGCTCTAGGTGAGTCTTTAAAGTTTTTTGATCAATAATTTTAGACTCAATCATCTTCTCAAATTGTTGTAGATGATTTAGATATCTATTAAAATTATCTCTTATACTTGCTTTTACTGCGGGCTTCTGTTGATAAAAATTTTCATGATCTTTATCAATAAGATTGTATTGTTCTTTTAGCGTTTTATTGCACTTGCTTTCAAGAAGTGATTCAGCCCATAAGCAGTCGTCAACAACGACAAAGCGATGAGTCGGCTTTTCTAAGAAGGGAAATAGTTCAACACATTGAAGTTCAGCACTTAACATTTTTCTGAAATTAATCGTCTCTATTTTTTCCTCAAAATTTTTTATTTTTTCTTCAAGATATTGACGACGCTTCCAAGACTCATTTATCGAGTAAGTAACTACACCACCAATAGCTGAAAGGATAATTGAAATCGGTGTAGTATAAGTTGAAACCATGTATTCTACAATAGTCTTTTCTTTCGGTTTAGTATTTGTATTTCCTTGCACAGGTGATGATTTTGAAGATTGAGCAAAAGCACCATTTTCTGTGGCTAGTCCTGCTAAGCCCGTAGTTACAGAGGTAGCTAAAGACAGGCTAAAAATAAAAACTAAAACATTTTTACGATTTTTCATCTCACACTTCCTTTTGCTGAAAACTGGATTACGCAACTCTGGCTTCTTCTTCAATAGATATAAAGACGATTCCAGAAGATTGAACTCGTTACAAAGAAAATAGTACCTAAATTTCTAACTGTGTTTGCTTTTCATCCTAGCGAGAGGATTCATTTTAACTTCCAGCCACTTGAAGAACACCGAAGATAAAATAGTCAAAACCAGGTAAACCAAGGCCACCGCAATGTAAATCTCAAACGCCCTATACGTCGTCGCCACCATCAACTGCCCTTGACGAAATAACTCCTCAAAGCCAATCACCGCCACCAAACTAGTATCTTTAATCAGCGTAATAAATTCATTACCCAATGGCGGCAACATCCGCCGAAACGCCTGGGGCAAAATCACATCTTGCATAGTTTGTACCGGACTCATGCCCAACGAAGAACAGGCTTCCCACTGTCCAGAGTCAATCGATTGAATGCCACCGCGCATGATTTCCGCTAAATATGCCGCCACATTGAGACTAAGAGCAATAATCGCCGCCGCAAAGCGATCTATGTCAAATCCTAACCCCAATTCCCGAAATAATGCCGGCAGACCGAAATAAATGATAAACAACTGCACCAGCATCGGTGTACCGCGAAAGAACTCCACATAGAAGCGGCAAAGCCATCGCAGGGGTTTGTAGGGAGAAATGAGGGCTAAAGCGGCTAAAGTACCGCCAATGAGTCCCAAAATAAACGAAAGCACCGTTAGGGCGATCGTCCAGGGAATCCCCACAAAGATCAGATTATAGAACACCTTGCCCCAATTGAAGGCGGGGGCTGACTCGCTTGCTGTCAACGCAGGGGCAACCAGGGGTAATTCTGGCGGGTTTCCAGCAAACCATCGCTGGTAAATTTGGTCATATTTGCCCGTCGATAACAAAGTTGCGATCGCGCCATTGACTGCTTCTAAGTCGGGGGAATTCTTAGGCAAAGCGATACCATAATATTCCTCAGTCAGCAGTTCGCCGACGATCTTAACCCCTTGCAGTCCCGCGTCTTTGATGGCGTAGAGGGTAGCAGGTGCGTCATTGACGACAGCATCGACTCTGCCGTTAGTCAACTCCTGCAAGGCTAGGACAGCATTATCAAAGGTACTAATTTGTGCCCCTGGAATTTTGGCGGCTTCCTTTGCCCCAGTCGTGCCAATTTGGACGGCGATTTTTCTATTTTTGAGGTCATCAAACCCTTTAATGTCGTTGGTGTCTTCCTTAACTGCGATCGCCAGTCCTGCTTTAAAATAGGGACGGGAAAAATCGATGGTTTGAATGCGCTCAGCCGTAATCGTCATGCCACTGATGGCTGCGTTGACAGTTCCCGATTGCAGCGCAGGAATGATACCGTCAAAAGGCAAACTCACCCACTCAATTTTCAGATCAGCTTCCTCTCCAATCGCATTCATTAAATCGACATCAAATCCCTGCAATCCCTGACCACTCTCGGCTTGCATTTCAAACGGGGGAAAAGTGGGTTCAGTTGCCACTTTAAAGGGTTTCGGCGACTCTTGAGCGGTGAGGGGAAGCAGGTAAAATCCCAAAGCCAACACCAACCCCACTAAACCCAAAACCCAGGAATGCAACCCCCTCAACCGTTTAAATCTTGCCATTACCTTCGCTCTGTCTTCTTAAGCCTGCAATCACAGGAAATTCAAACATATAGTATCAATCCTAAACCTAGCCTTAAAATATAACCCGCATTACAATAAAGCTTAAACTGTTTCTAAATACAGGACAAAAATTGTAGTGATATCAAATTCGGGTAAATAATCCACATATCCGTAGGGGCATGGCAATGCCATGCCCCTACACGCCTTCGTTTTGGGTCACGGCCATTCATACAGATATTTTTTATCCTGTACAAAAAAACCGTTCATAGCCCATTACCAATTAATATAAAAGGGGCCCAATAGTAGGGATGATTAAGATGGCTACTGACCGAACTCGGAATATCTTGATTAATTCGCTCTCTCACCAAAATACCCCGTTGCTCTCCTAATGCTTCATAATTACCCGTAATTAGGGCTATCTGGGCTTGTAATTAGGGCTATCTGGGCTTTTTGTAAGGCTTCAGCTTTTGTGGTTTTCGATTCCTGCAAGGTTGTATAAAAAGCCGTCATTAACGCCTGTGTTCCCCCGTCACTGACACGCCACAACGAGGCAATAGACGCTTTCGCCTTCATCAGATAGCCAAAACCTAGAATTTCCTTACCATCGCCTAAATTACCGCCTAAACCCGTCTCACAGGCACTAAACACGATTAAATCGATATTATCAAACTGCCAGTTTTCTACCTCTATTAAGGTAGCTCGTTCTCCATTACCGAAAAGGATAAAAGAGTCTTCGAGTTTTCCGACGACAATAGCCGCGTGGGTAGCCAGATGAACGACATTAGATTGAATCATTCTCGTTGTCGTGTTGATTTTGCTAAAGTCGTCATTGAGCAATTGAACAGTATTGGGTATCATTTCTCCTATGATGGCTACTTCTTTGCCTGCATAAGGCAAACCCTTAAAAGCGGGAGCAAGTCACTTATGCAGAACAGGTGAACTAGGCTAAAAGAGAGGAGCTAAAATCGATTAAAATAGAGAGCAAAGTTAACCCTCTCCCAAAATGACTCCAGAAAATCAGCAAAAACTCCAGCAATATCTGCAAGAAATTGCCAAAATTCTTCATCAAGAAGCCGACCCTAAAAAACTAGAAAGTTTAGCGGGAATCGAGGAAACAATAAGAGAGCAAGCCCTCGAATTGCTGTAGATACTACCAATCTACTCAATCCACTTCACCGCACTAAAGGATTGGAGGACTATCGACCCATCCAAGCAATTCAAGAGCCATAAAAGGACTACAGTAAAGAATAAAAAATAAATTTTTTACGAAAATGAGCGATATGCTAGAACAAAACGGTTAATTTCAGCTAAATCTGGGAAAATCTGGATATTTTCGTACTGCTTTGACTGGTGTAACTCATTCAATACCGATTCTGCTTGACCTACCATCATTTCAATTAACCAAATGCCGCCAGGACGCAGGTAAACGGGGGCAGTTTCAATAAGGTAACGAATGCATTCTAAGCCGTCTTTTCCCCCATCAAGAGCGACAAGGGGTTCGTGCTGAACAACTTCGCTTTGCAGGTGGGGAATTTCGTCGCTAGGAATGTAGGGAGGATTGGATACCATGCCACTGAGTTGCCCTTTAACTGCTTCAAGCGGAGTCCACCAAGAACCTTGATAGAACTGAATTCTGGGGGCAAATCCCAGGTTTAAGGCATTTTCAGAGGCAATCGCCAAAGCCTCTGCACTGCAATCAACGGCATGAAGGATGGCATCGGGTAAGGCTTCTGCTAGTCCGAGAGCGATCGCGCCACTTCCGGTTCCTAAATCCACCCAATGCCCCCGATTAAGCTCTTTGATCGGACTTTCTTGCACGGCTTTGAGGGCAATTTCTATCAGGCACTCAGTTTCAGGACGGGGAATGAGAACTGCCGGAGAGACTTTGAGGCGGAAATTTCGCCAAGCTGTCACGCCAACCAAATATTGAACGGGAACTCTCGCTTGCAGGCGACGCTGCCACAAGTCAGTCAACCTTTCTAATGGGGGTTGTCCAAAATCGGTTAACGGAATGCGCGGTCGCGTCTTAAATGTCTCTAGCTTGAGGGAAAGGCGGTCTAGTCCGGTGACTTCTTGCACAAACCAATCTAATTCACCTAGAGAAATATTAGCAGCGATCGCCGTTTGTCTGGCCCAGTCGTACCATTGGGCCAATTGCTGTCCTGAGACTTCGAGCAAAATTTAGGGCTATTGTTGATTAGGTTGGTCGGGGTTGCTTGAGCGGATGACTTGAATCATTTCTTGAGTGGGCCACAGACGAATGCTCTTAAAGAATTCATCGTCTTTTTTCTCTAAATTATCAATCAGAACTTCTAAGGGAACAATTTCTATTTTGATAGATGATGCTAGATCGGGTTGGTCTTTTTTCAACTGTTCTATCATTTGTTGAATCGTGGCTTTTTCAAAGAAAAAGGGAACAACCGGTTCGTTATTTTGTTCAACCGTTAAATATCCGCCTTCTGACCCACCACTCGCAATAAATAAAGGAACACCCCCTTGATACTCTTCGCCAGCAGCTTTTAATACTTGCTTGGCTAATTCTACTTCCGTTTGAACGGGAATGTATTGTAAAAGCAAATGTTTTTGGTCGTTACTGCTGCTTTTAATCGCTTGATAAATTACGCCTAAAGGCAGGACTTGAATTTTAACTTGTTTGGCAATATCCGGCTGTTCTTTTTGTAATTGTTGAAACACTTTTTGCGCTTCTTGTCGGGACATGAATACAGTCGCTACTAGCGTTTTGTCATCCACGACGGACAGTAACGGATCGCCTTTATCATTAATAATGGTATGAACGGGAATCGCTTGCAAGATTTTGGCAACTTCTGCGGTGGGTAAGGCTAATACCTTGAGCGGATGGCTCAACCAAGTTGATAGCAGCGTGCTGGCAACTAATCCAACTGTGACACTCCAACGAACTAATTTTTGCATGATGTTTTTTCCGAATGGGAACTATTCTAAAGAGCTTACTTAGGGGGTGTTTGATTTGACTGTTGCTGCTGTAAACGCTGAACAAATTCGATAGATTCCTGTGGTGGGAAAATACGCATTATTTTAATGGCTTGGTCATCTTTCTCCGTTAAAAGCTGAATAAATTTAAATAAGGGAAGCACTTGAATTTTTATTTCTTCATTCGCACGACTGGGAACTTGTTTCTTGTAGATATTAATATTATCCTGAACTGATTTTTTGTCAAAATAAAGAGGAATCAGTGGATTTCCTTCGCTATCTTGTCCTACCATAAACTCCTGATTTTGTCCAATGGTAGCGAAAAACAAGGGGATACCTATTTGTTGGGGGTTTTCAACGTTCTGACCACTTTGCTTGAGAATTTCTACCGCCGCGCTGACTTCTTGAGGGAGAGGACTAAAAATAATCGGCGGTTCTTCTTCTTTAGTACTATTAATTGTTTTAAGGATTTGATAAACTTTGCTTAAAGCCACAGGAGCTACTAATAAATCCTTTGCTTTATCAGGCACATTTTTTTGCAGATTTCCTAACGTTTTAATGGCATCTTGGGGATCCATAAAAACATAAACACCTGCTTGATTGTTTGGAGTATTTTGACTGTTGATGACAATCGGATTACCTTCTTTATCAACAATGGTAAACAAAGGAATATACTGTAAGCGTTCTAAAACTTGCTGTTCTGGTAAAGCAAGAGCAGGAGAGGTTAACTCCGCTAGTGACCCAACACCAATAATACCGAGCAACGCTAATGTTGTTCCCCAGCGCATTAATTTTTTCATGGTAAGTGACCTCAAACTTAACAAACTCTCTAATTTTGAGTAAAGATAGCGATTGACAATTGTTTTAACGAGATTTTCAAGTTTTTTATCTTGGCTTAGCTGGCAGCTTTTCGGCAAAAATACTTTAATAAAACCGAATTATATGGTGCAAATTTCCTCACTAGTTTGAACAGACTACCTGTCATTGAGCGAAGTTCCGTCTTGCTTTTTGCGATCATAACAAAATAATCACCCTAAGTTCGACATCGGCTAGGACAATTCGCTAAAGTGTCCGAAGATAGGGAACCTGACTGAGAAGTGAGATTTTCAATCGGGATGACAGGATTTGAACCTGCGGCCCTCGCGTCCCAAACGCGATGCGCTACCAAGCTGCGCTACATCCCGAATAATCCTTTGTCATTATAACTTAAATATTTAGCTTCTAATCAGGATACCAAAACATTCCTTTAATACCCTCTGGGTCGAGGACAAACCCCAAACGGCGGTAAAAATCGAGGACGTGAGGGTCGGCAAATAAAGTAATGTTACTGATATCTTCGCTTCTGAGTTGGCGAATAATATATTTCATCAACGCTTTGCCCATTCCCTTACTCTGAAAATGGGGGTGAATGACCACATCCCAAATCGTCGCGTTAAAGGCGTGGTCAGATGTTGCGCGAGCAAAACCAATCAGGCGGCGGCGATTGCCCTTGACTTCCCACATCGACACCACCAAAAAGCTGAATTCTAAAGCGCGTTTGACCTTGCGTAGAGGTCGGCGGGCCCAACCAACTGCATCGCAGAGTTCCTCAAGCTCGTAGAGGTCGAGATCTCGGACTGTACTAAAAATAATCTGTCCTTGACCGCCCGTGTCGCCTGTAACGGCTAAAAGTTCTCCGTCGAACTGAGGGGTTTGAGGGGAAATAACTGAATCAGGATTATTAAACAAGCGCTTCCAAAAAACCATGCCAATAGGGCTTTAGTTTTGATGTTCTCTTTAATTTATACTGGATTAAGACCCTATTAGGAGTCAAAAATAGGCTGCACCCAAATGTCACTTTACACTATTGTACCGAATTGACACTCCCCACGCATAGAATTCGGGGGATTCTTGGTTCATAGTCCAATCGTCAGTGACACTCCTACAGGATAGGATAGAAATATGCCTACTATTGATATTTTGGGGGTTCCTCATGTCTACGCGCTCACTGCCCCCTCCTCTCAATCCTCAACTCCTGTCCTAGTCTTTGTTCATGGTTGGTTGCTGAGCCGCCAATACTGGCTTCCCTTAATTGAGCAATTAGCCCCCAACTATCAGTGCCTCACCTACGATTTGCGAGGATTCGGCGATTCCCAGTTGCCTGCTACAGAACCACCGGTTGCTGCTTCAACGATGCTGGTAGCTCAAAATCGCAACGTTGACACCCAGAGAATTTGTCGTAGCTCCTACACTTTAGCGGCTTATGCCCAAGATTTACAAATTTTACTGCAAAAACTTGACATTGATCACGCTTGGCTCATCGGGCATTCCCTGGGAGGCAGTATTGCCCTTTGGGGGGCAAAGCGTTGTCCAACAACGGTTAAAGGAGTCATTTGTCTCAATGCTGGAGGTGGCATTTATCTCAAAGAGGAATTTGAGCGATTTCGGCGCGTTGGACAACAATTGCTGCAATGGCGGCCATTTTGGTTGCCCTATATCCCCCTGATTGACCGCTTCTTTGCGCGTAACATGGTTGCCCATCCTCTCGATAAATGTTGGGGCAGGCAGCGAGTTGTTGATTACATCAAAGCCAGGGCTGACGCTGCTTTAGGGTCACTGCTCGATTCGACGACAGAAGCAGAAGTCCACTTACTCCCCCAAATTGTCTCACGCTTGCCACAACCGGTTTATTTTCTGGCGGGGCAAGAGGACAAGGTGATGGAACCCCAATATGTGCGTTATTTGGCAAGTTTTCACCCCCTTTTTGATGTTCAGGGCAATAATGTCTTAGAAATCCCTAATTGCGGACATTTGGCTATGGTGGAACAGCCGCAACTCGTTGGCGAAAAAATTCTTAAAATCTTAATACAGCACGGAGAATTATAAACATTTATGTTAAGAGCAGGTATTGTCGGTCTTCCTAATGTAGGAAAATCCACGTTATTTAACGCTTTAGTCGCTAATGCTAAAGCAGAAGCCGCTAATTTCCCTTTTTGTACAATTGAACCGAATGTCGGTGTGGTATCGTTGCCTGATGAACGCCTGTCGATTTTAGCTAAACTGTCTCATTCCGCAAAAATTGTGCCGACTCGCATTGAATTTGTCGATATTGCCGGATTGGTCAAAGGCGCGAGTCAGGGGGAGGGGTTGGGCAACCAATTTCTCGCTAACATCCGGGAAGTAGACGCGATTACTCATGTGGTGCGCTGTTTTGATGATGATGATATTATTCATGTCGCTGGCGCAATTAATCCGATAGAAGATATCGAAGTGATTAATTTAGAATTAGCGCTGGCCGATTTAACGCAAGTCGAACGGCGCATCGAACGCGCTCGCAAGCAAGCTAAAGGGAAAAAAGAGGGACAATTAGAAGTAGAAGCATTAGAAAAAATTCTCGCTGTATTAGATGAAGGAAAAGCTGCCCGTTATGTGGATTTGACGGAAGAAGAAGAAGAAGTAATCAAACCTTTGGGTTTATTGACGAGAAAACCGATTATTTATGCAGCAAATGTCTCAGAAGACGATTTAGCAGCAGGGAATGAATGGGTCGAACAAGTACGCCAAGTTGCCCAATCTCAGGCAGCAAAAGTAGTTTTGATTTCAGCGCAAGTCGAATCGGAGTTAGTCGATTTACCCGAATCTGAACGCGCTGACTACCTAGCAGCATTGGGGGTAGAAGAAGGGGGATTATCCTCTTTGATTGCAGCGACTTATGAATTGTTAGGTTTGCGGACATATCTTACCACTGGACCCCAGGAAACCCGCGCTTGGACGATTCGAGCGGGCATGAAAGCACCGCAAGCGGCAGGCGTGATTCATACCGATTTTGAGCGCGGGTTTATTCGGGCTGAAACAGTTGCCTATCAAGATTTAGTTAGCACTGGCAGCATGACAGCAGCGAAGGAAAAAGGACTCGTGCGTTCTGAGGGCAAGGAATATGTTGTACAAGAGGGAGACGTTATGTTATTCCGCTTTAATGTGTAATTTTTTATGAAAATTCCGCTTGATGCAATTATTCCAGCAGAAAAATTGACCCACTATCTTCTTATCTTCTGCGAAAAAAAGGAAAATTATAAGATGAGCTTAAATTTATACGAGCGTGTTGCTCTTGGCTGTGATTTGCCAGAACATCATTTAAAAAAAGGAGATGTCGCAATTTTAATTGATTATGTACCTCATCCCCAAAATGGCGAAAAGGGAGCTATTCTTGAAGTTTTTAATGCAATTGGAGAATCCATCGCAGTTATAGTTGTTCCAGTATCGGCAATTGAATCTTTACATTCTAATGAAATATTAACAGTTCGTTCTTTTTGTTAAGTGCCTTATCAAAATAAATGACACATCTTGCTAAGTTTCTATTACCCATTACCGATTACCAGTTACCTTTGCACAACTATTTATTATGACCATTACCGATTCTCCTTCAAATCCAGAATCTTTTAATTTTCCTAAACGCAGTTGGCAGAAATTAATTCAATTTGTTGCCGATTTGCGCTTAGCGATTATCTTGTTACTCGCTATTGCATTGTTTAGCGTCAGTGGGACTGTTATTGAACAAGGAGAATCAATACCTTTTTATCAAGAAAACTACCCAGAAAATCCGGCTTTATTTGGCTTTCTAACCTGGAAAGTTATTCTGATTTTAGGACTCAATCACGTTTATACGACTTGGTGGTTTTTGTCGCTTTTGGTCTTGTTTGGAACCAGTTTAACAGCTTGTACTTTCCGGCGACAATTACCCGCTTTAAAAGCAGCTAGAAATTGGAACTTTTATCAGCAATCTCGTCAGTTTGAAAAGTTAGCGTTTAGTGCAGAATTAGCCATCGGTTCGCTTACTAAAGTTACGCCGTTATTAGAAAAGCAAGGCTATAAAATTTTTCAAGAGAAAGATACTTTATATGCTCGCAAAGGAATAGCAGGACGGATTGGCCCGATTATCGTCCATGCGGCGATGCTGATTATTCTGAGCGGTTCAATTTGGGGAGCGATGGGAGGATTTTTAGCCCAAGAAATTGTTCCCAGTGGGGCAACCTTTCAGGTAAGAAATATTATTGAAGCTGGCCCATTTGCTAAATCACGCTTTCCTAAAGATTGGGGTGTTCATGTCAATCGTTTTTGGATTGACTATACGCCTGATGGCAATGTCGATCAGTTTTATTCGGATTTATCTGTTGTCAACGAACAAGGCAAAGAATTAAAGCATAAATTGATTTATGTCAATGAACCTTTGCGTTACAATGGCGTGACATTTTATCAAACTAATTGGGGTATTGCAGGCGTTAAGGCACAGGTTAATAATAGCCCTATTTTTCAAATCCCAATGGCGCAATTACCAACTAATAATGAAAGCCGAATTTGGGGAACCTGGATTCCCACTAAACCGGATTTAAGTGAAGGGGTGACTTTACTTGCGCGGGATCTTCAAGGAACCATGATGGTTTATGATTCTAAGGGAAATCTCTACAGTGCCATTCGTCCTAATATGCCGATTAATATCAATGGCGTTAATTTAAAAATTCATGAATTAATTGGCAGCACAGGATTACAAATTAAAGCTGATCCGGGCATTCCTTTAGTTTATAGTGGGTTTGGTTTGTTGATGCTAGGAGTGGTTATGAGTTATGTTTCTCATTCACAAATTTGGGCATTACAAGAAGGCGATCGCTTTTATTTTGGCGGCAAAACTAATCGCGCGCAAGTGATTTTTGAGAGGGAATTATTAGCAATTTTAGAGGAGTTACAGGACGAAAACAATGGTTAATTCTGTAGAAATTAAAAAGGAAAAACCGATGAACACTGTTATCGAGAAAGCGTCTTATACCCCAGAACAATACCTGGAATTAGAAGAAAACGCCGACGAAAAACATGAATATCGCGACGGAGAAATTGTGCCGATGGCAGGCGGAACCACTAATCATAATCGAATTGTTGTCGATTTTTGCACTTATCTAAATTTGGCGATGATGAAGCAAGCTGCTGAAATTTTTGCTGGAGATGTGCGGCTGTGGATTCCTCGTTATCGAGAATATACTTATCCTGATATAATGGTGGTTCAAGATCAACCCGTCTATCAACTGCCAGGAACCACGACAATTACTAATCCTAGCTTGATTGTAGAAGTTTTATCTAAATCGACCAAAGCTCGCGATCGCGCTGATAAGTTTCGTTATTATCGTTCTATTGCCGAATTTAAAGAATATATTTTGATCGACCAATATAGTGTTTTAGTAGAACAGTTCGTTAAAATGGCTGACGGCAAATGGCTTTTAACGGAATATGAAACAACAGATGCAGTTCTAACGTTAGAATCGGTTCAGTTCGAGATCAGTTTAAAAGAACTTTATAAACGAGTTGATTTTGCAGAAAATGACGAACCGCCTACTTGACTGCTCACCCATTCAGTGTTAATAATTTTGTCTATTTTTTCAGAATTTCTCCGTAATTTATCGGAGATTGACGGTAACTCCTCGAAAAACCGAGAAAATTTTTGTCTTCCCTGTTCGTTACGGTCATTTTGGGGGAACTTTAAAATTAGCAGATCGATAGATAGCTCCGCAGTATCTCTCATCGGTTAAGCGAGATCCTTGCACAGGTGACTGTTGAAATGCGTCTGCTGATATCGTCTTCCAAGCTAGGCTGAGTAAAATTTCATGATGCAAGTGCAAGCAGTAGACTTTGGGGTAAGCGCAAGCCTACTCAATGGGGGCAACCGCCTTTTTTGCCGTCTAGACGGCCTTACCCCAGCCATCCGCGAACAACACAGAATCAATACACTAAAAGGCTTAGGGTTACTCGAAACCGAAACGGTTCCCGTCTTTGAGGAAGCCGCGCAAACTGCTGCTCGTTTTATCGAAGTGCCTATTTGTATTCTAGGAACAATGGTTCACGATCGCCTCTGTCTCAAGTCAGCCGTCGGTCTCTCGCGATTGGGACTGATGAATCAACTCGCTGCCTCGCGCCAAATTCCTCGCTTGGATGCTTTTTGCACTTACGTCATTGATAGCCAGCAACCGCTAGTCATCGACGATACCCTAACCGAGGTAACATTTGCCCGCAGTTTTCTAGTACAACACTACGGGATTCGAGCCTATCTCGGTACGCCTCTGATGACGGCTGATGGTCAGTGTATCGGCACCCTAGCCGTCATGGATTTAGTCCCCCGCCAGTTTAGCATCCGAGATGTCGAATTTTTGACTCTAACGGCTCGCTGGTGCTTGCGAGAATTTGAACGCAACCATTTACTAACCACGCAGCCCTCTAGTGAAAGTGAGTGGCTGGTTTTGCCCTCTGCCTCAAGCCAGTCCCAGCCTTATGTTGACCAGTACGCCGAAAACAATACTCAATCTCAATCGAGTTTTGCCAATTCCATTGCCAGTATTAAACTCAAACTGCTACGACAACTCACCCAAGAGTTACGCACCCCCTTAACGGCAGTGATTGGGATGTCCAGCGTCCTGCGAGGGGAAGTATTTGGCGTACTGACCAAAAAGCAGAAAGAATACCTCGAAATCATCCATAATAGCGGCCAACACATTAATTCTTTAGTCGAAGAAATTCTTAAACTAGGCGTAAACGAAGAAAGTATCAGTCAACTGCAATTGTCTCCTCTCAACATTGAAATGCTCTGCCAGCAAGCCCTCAACTGCTTGGCTGATGTCGCCAAACAAAAGCGACAGACCTTGCGTTTATCAGTAGAACCGGGCAAGCGGATTTGGCTGCTAGATAAAGAAAAAGTCCGGCAAGCGCTCTATTATTTGGTGATTAGCGTCTTAGAATCTTCAGAAACAGGGGGAGAAATTCGCATTCACGTTTCCCGCCGCAGCAAAACGCTCAATATTGCCGTTTGGGTTTCCCATCCTTGGCTAGGAGATGGACTGCCCCAAGTCGCTCTCTACAATGCTCTGGCTGCCCATCCAGTCGCCGTTCAAGACAACACATCGTTACTGACGCATGACCCCTTTGACCCGCATTCGGGGCAACGAATTTTGACGACTTCCTCGCTGGAGTCGATTCTTCGTAGTGAAACTGCCCCCAAATCACCCGACAGTAACCCTCAAGAGTTGCTGGGCTTATTATTAGGCTGTTATCTGGCAGAGAGTCATGGCGGCAGCATCATCGTTCAAGGTACGCCTGAGTCGGGCTATCGGTACATTTTGACGTTACCGAAAATTGCGACTGATGAGCCGTCTGTGGTTTAACCGGATTAAATATTAAAGACTCTTAACCGTCCGCTTGCAATTGCTTAACTTTGGCGATTTTCTTCCAATTTCTTAACGTGTTCTTGGATAGCCGCTTCCATGATGGCAATATTTTCAGGTGTATCGGGAATGGGATATAAAGCACTGTCGTCAGAAGTCACTTCAAGACGATCAGCAAGTTTGTAAAATGCTTCGTCGTCGTTTCGATGTGAAAGTAGGTAAACACGCAATTCAGCAATGCTCATATTGTCAAAGTCTGGTTTCATCTAAACCTCCATTTGCCATTACGGTAAATTACAATTTGCAAATCTTCACCCGCAAAGATGTAGACGATTCCTGTGCGCTCATCAAAACGTACAAGCTCTATAGGGCGATAGAAGTTCGTCAGATATTGACAAACTCTGATGCAAGATTTTCCTTGTTCGCCTGTTGGTAAAATTACTCTGTCCTCAAAATACCACCTCTTCAATTTTAAAGGAGTTAACAGCTTAAGTACCTGGGCATCATTAAACGTAAGATGGGCAATGCCCATCGAAATGCTGAGATAGTTACTTACCAGTCATCAATACTTGTTTAGCAGTCAGTTTCAACCCTGGGAAGGTGGGAGAAACGATAGTCTGATTGCCTCGAAGTTGCTGAATTTCATACCCTCCCTCCACTAGCGTACAGATAGAGAGGGTGAGTTGTTTGGGCTTGCCAATGTGTCGAGTACCACCCAATCCTGCGTAGTCTGCAATCCAATATTCGGGGATGCCTAAAGCCGCGTAGTCTTCAACCTTACGAGCATAATCGTTTTGCCAGTTGCTACTAACCACTTCCGCCACAAATTTAATCGAACTGCCCAGCATCAAAATCGACTGGTCAGACCAAAGCAGTTCTTTGGTAAGTTCATCTCGATTGATCACTGCAACATCAGGTCGAAATGCTGTCATACCTCTGTTAGAAGGGCGCAATAGTCCTCGCTGAAGAACAAACCAAGGCAAACCTATTTTGTCGATCTCGACACAGATTTTTGTGGTAATGAAGGCTACAATTTCTTCATGTGAACCTGTAGGCTCCAAGTCGAATACCTCTCCATCAATCAGTTCATAGCGGTTATCGCCACCGTAACGAGCGATAAACTCGTCAAAGCTGAGTGGTTTATGTTGTATTGGTTGGTCGATCGCAATGGTCAT
>JBGTNM010000264.1:0-5501 GCA_041743025.1 Microcystaceae cyanobacterium | reverse complement strand
TTACACGACCTTTGTGAGGGCTGGGAGCTTGCCCGAAACACTTAACGGGAAAAGTAAGAATCACCCTTGGGTGATTTTTTAAAATGGAATGTCAAATATCAGTTGCATAAATCGAAATGAGGAATTAACATGTCGATTGTTGAATTATATTTTGAGTTTAAAAATAAAATGAACCTAAAAATAGTCAAATAATCCTCCAATCACCCTTGGGTGATTAAACCAAAAATCTATCAAACCATATGAACAAACAAATCATTGCAGTTGCTAATATCAAAGGAGGGGTAGGCAAAACTACTACCAGCATGCATTTAGCAAAGTGGCTTGAAGAGAACGAGAAAGATGCCAAAATACTTTTTGTCAATGCCTCTTTTCAAGAAGGAGGAAATAGATGGGCAGACTCTCTGAAAATCAACTGGAGACAAGAGACCAATACAGAAGAACTATTAGAGTTGATTAATGATGTTGAGGTTGATTACGTAGTTGTAGATGTACCTGGAGATTCAGAACCAGTAAAGGATGTGTTGGATTTATGCGATCGCGTATTAGTTCCGATTCAGCCTTCGGCTTTAGATTTGGAAGATACGATTGCCATCATCAAAATTCTTCGTAGAAAGATGCGACTTAGAAAAGATTTAGGTGTGGGATTTTTCTTGAGTATCGTTGATAAGAATACAGTTGCTTACCGTGACGCGGTACAGTTTTTTGAAAAGAACAACATCAAGCTACTCAATCCAATACGTAAATTAGAAATTATACGTAATTCTCCTTTGTATGAATCGACTGTTTTCAATTTGAATAAAAAAGAAGCAAAAAAAGCCAGAGAAGACTATCAAAGATTGTTTGCCGAATTTATGGAGACCAACTAACTATGGCATTTAATTCATTAGCAGACTTTCAACTTTCTGCTGACTCTACAACTGATTTTCTTTCTTTAGATAAAATCGAACTGTGGTTGGAACAACCTCGTAATCATATAGATCCACAAGAAATAGAATTATTAGCAGAGTCGCTCATCAATTTTGAACAGTTAGCACCTATAATCGTGCGTCCGATCGAGGGGTCAGATAAATATCGTATAGTGGCGGGAGAAAAAAGGTATAGGGCTGCTGTACTAGCAGAAAAAGAGCAAGTTGAAGTCAAAATTCGCGCTCTTAACGATGAAGAGGCATACGAAATTGCACTAGTAGAAAATAGACTCAGAGGAGGCTTAAACCCAATAGACGACACAATAGGCACTCTTACTGTTTTAGAAATGAAAACTTTTTTAGAACGAGAAGAAATAGTAAATTATCTGCATAAAATTGGAAATAACCAAGAAGTTCCCTCTGATTTTTTAGACACTGCTAAAGAAGTATTTGCACGAGTCAGCGATATCTCTATCAAAACATTCGCCAAAAAAAGGTTGCGTCTGTTGAACTTACCCGCGTTTATTTTTGATGCGATTAGATACGGGAAGATTAGCTATCCTAATGCAGTAATGTTGGCGAAAATAAAAGATGAAATTGCAGCGGCAAATTTGTTAGAACAGGCTATTGCCCAAAAGTGGAATAGAGAAAAAATAGCAGAGGAAGTTAATAAGATTCAAGGAGGGCAGAAAAATGATGGAAATAAGTATGCCAGTTTTTCAGAAGAAGAACTGTCTGATACTTTTAGAGAAACATATAAAAAACTATCTAAGGTATCACGTTCTCCAAAAATTTTGCAAGACAAAAAAAAGCGCAAACAGTTAGAAAAAATAATTGAGGCAATGGAAAAAATGTTGAATTCAAGGTAATTTAGGCTAAATCTTCGGCGTTGTTCAAACTAGGGTTACACTTCTGGAAAAATTACCCAATTTATGAGAACATATGTTCTGAATTATTGCTCTAGAGCAGAGAGATGCTTGATACTAATAAGTTAGGTCAAAATTAGGCAAATATAGCAGTAAACTGAGTGAATTCATTTTATTCTGTAGCACTTGATCAACTATTCCAAGGCTCAAGACCAGTTTTGACAGGAGTGGATGCTGATTCAACCTACTGCTTTTTACTAGAAGCAGTGTCACATCGGGATGAAAATACCTGGGGATATTATTTACTGGAAGCTGAGGAGCAAGGACTGAATCCAGATTACACTGTAGCCGATGGAGGCAAAGGCATCAGAGCAGGGCAAAAAGCAGCATGGGGAGATAAGCCTTGTCACGGAGATGTGTGGCATCTGTTTGACCAATGTGACAGGTTACGTCGCAATTTAGCTAAAAAGGCTCAGGGAGCTACAACTCAAAGAGAAAAGCTAGAGCAGAAGATGGAAGTAGCTAAATTAAAGAGAAAAGGAAATAAACTATCAGCTAAGTTAACTCAAGCTCGCAAAAATGAAGCAGAATTGCTCAATATAGCTGAAGAAATTAAGATTCTCCTGTATTGGGTAAGAATTGATATTTTGTCTTTGGCAGGACCAGTGTGGTCTGAAAGAATGGAATTAATGAATTTCATGATTGAAGAGCTGCAATTGCGAGAATCTAAGGCAAATAAGGGGATTAAGACCTTAAGAATTGCTTTATCGAATCAAAAAGCGGATTTATTAGCTTTTGCTGAAGTTCTAGACCAGAAACTAGTAGATATTGCCCAAAGATTTAAGATTTCGTTGGAAGAGGTGCGGGAAGTCTGTTTGTTAATGAAAAAGAGCCTACCTACTAACCAATACTGGCAGAAATGGAATCACCTCTACAAGAGACTTTCAGGTAAATTTCTCTCGGTGAAGGAAGCAGTGGAATCGGCAATGAGATCCACTCCTAGAGCCAGTTCTTTAGTTGAAAATCTCAACTCTCGTCTAAGAAACTATTTTTTCTTAAGAAAGCAACTGGGCTCTGGCTATCTTGATCTTCTCAAGTTTTTCCTGAATCATCGTACCTTTAGATCAAGCCGGGTGACTGAACGAAAAGGAAAAAGTCCTACAGAACTGATGACAGGTGAAAAGCATCCTCATTGGTTAGAAATGTTGGATTTTGAGCTTTTTCAGCAAGCCTGAAAACCAGGTTTGCACAGTAATACTTTTGTTCTACAAGCCAAGTCCGCGCCTTGGCTTAATTTGTGCTGTATTTGTTACCCAAAATATCCCGTTTTTGAACAACGCCCAAGTTTTAAAGCTAGGAAAAAAATCTATCTATTTCCCGATACACTTTTCCTTCATTTTGCGCTTTGTAATTAAGTATAGTACAAAATTGTCCCCAGCCTACTTGGTGTGTAGCGAAGAATACAAGCTGTTAAGAAATATGCGATCGCCTTAATCATCTTCTTGTTCTAATTCTTCCCCTTCTCCTCCCACTTCACATCCAGTTAAACCAACAGAACCTATATATAAAGTTAAAACGCTTAATACTAAACCAACCGATCTTTTCCAAGAAAAATTTTTCATAGATTTAATTTCTATTTAAACTGATTTCGCTTCTAATATTTATAAAAATTGAAGCTATAGACATCATTCATTTGATATATATTAAGCAAATTTGAAAATAATTGTTAGCTTCTTTTAAATTGCCTCATATTGAACATAAGGCGTAAAGATATTTTAAAGACCAACAAAGCTGATTTAGAAACTTAATAAATAATGCAACTTTAGTTGGAAGCTATCTACCAAATATCTAGATAAGCTGTAATTATTGAGACAATTTTCTACAGTGTTCATAGCACACCTATGTTTCAATTAAATGCTCCCAAAATTGAAGTTAGCTACAAACAAAAAAATGAATATTTTCAAGAAATTACACTTAACCAAAATTGCTACTGCTTTTGTATTAGTTGTGGTTTTATTAATAACTACAGCCTGTAACAATGGCGATGAACTAGGTGCGCGTCCCGAAGTTTCTCCCGTTCAAATGGGCGGACAAAACAATCCACATAAAGCTGGGGGAGATGGCATGACCCAATATAAATCTCCTGTCAATGATTCTAGACTGAGTAAAGAAAAAGATCGCGCAGCCTTATCTTCAGCCAACTTAATAGCAGCAGCAAATAAAGGGATTCTCTGATAAAAGGTTGGCAGATAAGAAAACAATAACCCAGGTCAATTACGATCTGGGTTGATCGATTATGGAAAGATTGAATGCGCCTACTACTGAGACGCATGATGTAGCTGAGATAAAAATTCAGTATAGAAGAGGAAAACCTCAAGCCTAAAGTAAGTGATAGAGGTAGAAATGTAACCAGTAAATCTCTGTAGATTAGACAGAAGAGATCTAATTGATTGTTTGTGTTCGTGTAGATCTTCGTCGTCGCCGTCGTCTTCGGGGACTATGCTCGCAAGCATCGATTCGATCGCCAGTCAGAACCTGAACATCAAAGAGTAAAGGATGCCGATAGTTGCTACCTAGATGGACAATAGCATCAAGGATTGCAGTTGTAATGATTTCTAGATCCGAACTCAAATAGAGTCGTTGAGAATCGCCAAAATACGTCAAAGTAGAGAGCTGAGACGAATCAAAGCCTGGATTATCGAGGGTTCTAATTTCGACTACGAGAATACGCGCTGGCTGATTCATGACACACCTCTGTTGGAGTTGAGGAACAAAGGTAAAGAAGCAGAACCTGTTTTAATTGAATCTGATTGAAGTTGTTTAAAGTCAGCCTCAAGTCTTTTGTGTTCGATAGCCAGCACAGAAAAATCCTCAAAATATGAAATAGCCAATTCTGCTGCCTTTTCTGGATGTTTTAGTAGATATCGTTTGAGACGTTCAACAGATAATTCAAGTTCTAGTGAAATAAATTCCATGATTGATTTTAGGTAGTATAAATGTATAGCGATTTTAAGCTATTGGCTATTGGCAGGAACTAAGGAAAAAAGGACTTACGGGACTTACGTAGAATGCAAATCAAAAAGGAGGTTCATCAATTAATTGAGCAGTATCATCTTGATACTTATGAGTAAAGTCTTGGTGCTGCTCCCAGAGAGATCAAATTGTTTTCCCTCCATCGGACTCTTTGGTAATAATCAACTCTTTAATAGGAGCGTGAAGTAATTCGATAGAGCGATCGCGACGAGTCAGTGTAGCACTTTTGTCAGGAGTTTGACGTTGTTGAGGGTAGATAAAGGGAGACTTACCTTCGCTTTTATGAAGTCCTAGCTGTAGGTCAAGAACTGTCAGGGCGTGAGCGCGATCGCTTAACAGTTGTTGAGGTTTCCCTATTTGAGCAAAGAAGATAGTTTCTATTTCCTTCCTAAATTCCTTGAGTTCAGTACTAAAGGCTGCACCAACGCCAGCATTCATGCCAATCTTAAAGGGAGTCTTATGCAGTAATTGATTCTGATCGTCAAGGAACAGGACTAGGTAACGAGTTCTCAATCGATAGTTTTGACGGTCGTTATGAGCCAATTCGCCATAACTAGTTAATTGTCCATGTTGATAAGCTAACCCAGAGTATCTCCAGCCATTTTTAGCCTTTTCTTGAACTTCAATATTGGATTGATGTAGGACAACGATTCGGAGATGATGAGCTAGAAAACCATCAACGTGACGGGGATTAGAA
>JBGTNM010000263.1:0-2994 GCA_041743025.1 Microcystaceae cyanobacterium | reverse complement strand
CTTAGCATATTGTTTTTGAGCTTTCTTACACCCAGGTATTTTTGCTTCCGCTCTAGCTTGTATTTCACTGTTGAGAATTTCTCTAATATTTTTTAAATCTGGTAGAACAATACTGCTTACTCTATATTGAATTGCCATTTCAACTATTGCTTTTGCCAACAGGCGATCGACATACTTACCTAATTCCGATTCTCCAAAACGATTATCAGCAAATTTAGTTTGAGCCTGTTGCCTGTGAGCATCATTTTCATTTTGCTGCTGTCTGCGTCTGAGAAAGAGTTCATATTGAATGTGTTTCTTTGCTTTTTTTCCCTGCTTTGCTTTTTGCTCGATTGGTTTGTCTAACAATTGCTTAGTGTCGCGACAAGCTATGACATCGTTGTTTACTAGATTTATTACTGCTACTGTTACTGGTTCTTTTAAGCCAATACATACTCCTATAGCGAGCGAAGGATTTTGCTGATGCCTGTGTTTACTAGGACGATTTAAATCTCTAAACGTCTTTAAGAGAGATGAAGAAGTTTGATTTGCCAAAAGTTTTTGCTGCTGGTTTTTAGACAAAGATTTTGCTTCCAACCATTTATCTATCTTTTGCTGAGTTTTAGCAATTTTCTGTTGACGAATTTGTTCTGTTCCTTCCTGCGTCCATAATTCAGTTTCTACAGAACAGTGAAGATATAAATCGTTGGTCAACCAAGGTTTTTTAGAATCTTCGCTCTTTTCCTGTTTCCAAATCAGACTTGCAGAACGGAGAGTTATTAATCCTGCTGGAATCTGCTTTTTGTTCTGCTTGTATAGCTGATAGTCTTCATAAAAACGTTGAAACCAATGAAATTGACGATTATGACAAAATACTTCAAAAGCATGTTTGGCAAGACCGTTAAAGCCAACACAAATACGCCCTCTCTCATTTTTTGACCAGTAGATATCTGTGTTGGTATTATATGAAATTGGAAAAGGGATTGATTCTTCTCTTCTCAGCAAATGTGCCTGAAGCATCTCCATTTCTTCATTTTGAGTAATCAGGCATTCTGCTTGCTCTAAAGCTTTTAAATATTCGTCCTTCGTTAAATTTCTTCCTCTAGGCAAACGAGCTTTAAGTTGTTCTTCTAACCGTTCAATCTGAATTTCTTTTTTGCGTCTGTATCGCTGATATTTTTCAGAATCTTCTGGCTGGTTGGCAAACTCAAGTTTATTTTTCAGGAGATAAACAACAGCACATTGCTGAATTAGTTTTTTGGCTTTTAAATATGGTTTTTTCTCTTTCTCGTAGTTTGTGGTTATTTTGTCGTATATCTTTATGAAATGACCGAATAAATCCTTGGAGACTTCTGTTTCAGAATTTTTGTTTTGTTTTAGCTTGTCGTATTTTTTCTGTTCGCGTTTTAGAATTTTTTTTGCTTCAGCTTGTAACTCAGAAAGGCTCATATCAGTTGCTTCTAGTAATTCTTGTTCGCTTTTGATGATTGTCAGCCATCTTTTTTTGCCCCAAATTTTGTTTCTTTTCTTTCTTTGAACGGCAAACCAAGATTTGTAAATGTCTTTTACTAAAGTCTCAGCAGAAGTGCTGAACCTACCAGGCATCTCACTATATTTAGGTTGTTGCTTAAGTTGTTTGGTAATTTGAGCGATCGCCGTAACAGGAATATAACCTTGAGTTATCCATACATCTAATTCTTGATGAGTTCTAATTCTTTCTAAAATTTCGCTTACCAATAGAGTGTTTTGTTCTATCATCAAGTTCCACAGATAGCGAAAAGTTTCTTCCTTAGCTTGTAGAAGACATTGAATACTAATAACAGCCATAGTTTTATTTTAATTAGAAGGCTCCAGTTCTGTTTCCCAATAGATACGAGTAGAAAAAAAAGAATTAGTCGTGTAATCTGTATTGTCAAGAATTAGATATTTCCATTGCCACTGCTTGCTATTGGGATCGAAGGCATAAAAACGACCAATCACAATTCCGTAATCTTCTATTGCTTCACTACAAACAAAAACTTTGTCTCCGTAGAGATATATTGGAATATCTGCATTTTCAGGAAAATTAGAAGGAAGACTGGGAAAACAAGTTAAATAACAAAGATTACTATTTTCTGTCTGTACTGGTTTCTGAATTAATTCCAAATTATCTGCAAGATACTCTACGAACAATGCAGTTAATAAATTGATGTCTTTTGATTTTTCCAACCCATACAAAGTGGAAATCTTTGCCTGTAATTTTTTGATGCCCGAATTATCTACAAGATTGGGCAAAGCTATATCCCTGGACAGATTGTTTTTAATAGATTGATTCATACTTGTTGTAGCGATGCCTACGGCTAGCTTCGCAATCACTCAAATAACTTACTTCGAGAATCGATAGGATAAATATACAAAATATTAGCAATAATAGCAATATTTTAAAATTGGCGATAATAGCATTATAAGTTTGCTTACAAAATCCTGTGAGAAAAAGGGGTATGAGCAATATTGGTAGATAAATAGCGAGTGGTTGATAAACGTAGATCGTCTGAATATAAGGAATTGAGGGGATTTATTCCTAAGTCACTGACTATGGAGTTCAAGGCAGCCTGCAAACAGGCAGGACAAAATATTAACGATACTTTAGAGGAAGCTGTAAAGGATTGGATCGGGAAGCAAGAACAGTCTATGGAAAGGCGATCGCAAAAAGTCGTACCTTTTCAGAACAGCAGTTTTGCTCAAGACGATTTAAGTTTTTCTTCGTTACCTTCCATCGCCACTGCAATTGAGAAGACTTTAGAAAATCCTGACTGGGGATTGAAACACCTGGCAAAAGAAACTAAAATTTCTGTCAGTAGATTGAAAAAGATATTATCAGGCGATCGCCCGACCGATGAAGAGATTGAGAGTTTAGCTGGTTGTCTAATTAGACTCAACGGGAAAATCTTTGATGAGGAAGAGTTGAGCGATATGCGATTGGCTGAGGATTTAAAGCAACGGCATCTTCGTCGAGAACGAAAGCGTAAGTCATCG
>JBGTNM010000262.1:0-3572 GCA_041743025.1 Microcystaceae cyanobacterium | reverse complement strand
ATTTAAAGATATGGCTATTTGATATACTTCAATAGCTTCTTCTAATTCTCGGTCATTATGTAAGACTACGCCTAAATTAAAAAGGTATATTGCATAATTAGGTTCAAGAGCTAAAGCTTGCCGAAATAAATCGATTGCTTCTTTTAACTGTCTTTTTTTTCGTAACGTACAACCTAAATTATAGTAAGCAGCAGCATTATAAGGATTAAAATAAATAGCAGCATTAAACGCTTTTTCAGCGTCTTCTATCCTACCTTCTTTTAAAGAATTAGTTCCAAGTTGAACATAACAAAATGCTTTTTTTTCATCTATTTTCGTTATTAACTGATGTCTGCTTTCCCACCATTCTCTTACAGATTTAGGTCGTTCTGGTGGTTGTAACTTCAACGCTTGTGTTAACAAACTTTGCCAAGGATCAGCTAAATTTAACGTTAATTCCAATTCATTTTTAAATGATCTCGCAAAAGCAGAAGGAGGCAACTCACCTGTTAACATTTCATGTAACATCATCCCCAACTCAAACAGATCACTATAACTCCCCACTTCTTCCCCTAAAATAACTTCTGGTGCTGCATAACTCTCTGTAAACGCCTGAATACTTTGGCTATTTCTAGTAAATCCTTGTCTTGCTGCACCAAAATCAATTAAAACCAGCCTTCCTTCTTCCGTAATTAACACATTATCTGGCTTCAAATCTAAATGATAAATATCTTGCTGATGAACCGCTTCCAACGCATTCACTAAAGCATTCATCACCCATTCAATGGTGTCAACCTCTAAACACTTTTCGGGTTGTTTATCCAAAATATCCCGTAATGTTTGTCCCTTCACCAATTCCATCACTAAATAGGCAGTATTTCTCTCCGTGAATAAGTCTTGTACCTTCACCACATTCGGATGCTCTAACTGCGCTAAAATCTTACCTTCTCGCAAAAAACGAGCCTTTCCCCGTTCATAAGCGTCTTGACTACTCTTAGTAACAGTGACATATTTTGTGTTTTGGCATCGTGACGCATGACTATCAGGATAAAACTCCTTAATTGCCAGTTCCCGTTCTAAAACCGTGTGAAACCCTCGATAGGTAATGCCAAATCCTCCTTGTCCTAGAGGATAATCGATGCGATACTTATCATCGTGGAGAAGTGTGCCAGAAGGAAGCATATTTCTCAATAAAGACGGAAAATAAACACCACAATAGGGGCAATTTCCGCTTGTTGCGAGGCAATCAGGGATTTCGTCTCGTTTACAGTTCAGACATCGCATGAAAATTAACCATGCTTGATTTTTAGCTTTCTTGGCTAAGTTTTCCCTTTGTTGCTAGAGAAATTACTGAATGCCTTGATGCTGTAACAAAACTTTAACTCTCTTCTGTCACTCTAGGCAGAAGAGAAATAAAAGTAGTCCCAACAATTGACTAAAGAACGTAAACAATCAAACTCATTAATTTTGGCAATAAGTCTCGGAAAACCAAAAGAAAGTTGAGGAATAGGAAAAACTTTAAGCCATCTTAAAATAAGATTAAAACTGATAAAAGGTTGTAGAATTAGTTGAAGATTATTTAAGGCATTTTTCCAGCCCTTTCAGAAGAGAGATATATGAGTATTTATTACGGGAAAGTACAGATAGATTTATCGCCATTGGAACAGGTTTTGCTTCAACAAAAAATAGCAATTATTCTTGGATATACAATCCTTTTAGTGATCGAAATATATGCTGGATTGATAAAGAAAATGATGGAGAACAGCTAGTCAATATTCAAAACATAAAATTAGCAAAACAGCGCTATGCTGGGTTACAAGTTAAAGTAAGTTGTGGCATTAGAGGATATTATGTAACTAATTATTTTAGAACAAAAAGATTTGATTCTTTATATCCTGTTGTTTATTTTGATCTCGGAAATGACTTTGTTCGCACAAGAAATAATCTTTTTAAGCTTAGTCCTTATAATGTTAAACCTAATACGTTATTTAGCACCGATGTAAGTCATGGCGATTGCTGTCGAAATGACATTATAGATACTATGCTAATTCGCGGTAAAGATATCGCTCCCGATTTACATGAGAAGCTATTATATTATCAATACTTATTAAATCAATTTTTATCAGGAAAAATTCAATTAGAACAATTGAATGATGAAGATATATTAAATGGTTTAGAAACTGCATATGTTGGCAATTTTATGTCGAAACCTAGTCCAATTTTGAGAATTTATAACTAATTTCCGTGTTCTCCATTTACATTGCTTAAATTAATGTGAGAACTTTAAGATTTCATGGTACTTTAGATCGAAAAGTAGCACGAGACGTAACACTTAAGGAGTCTTGCACAATGGCTGGCAAACGCATTCTCATGCTCGTCGGTGACTTTGTTGAAGATTACGAAGTCATGGTTCCTTTTCAAGCCCTGCAAATGGTCGGACACACAGTTGAGGCGGTCTGTCCCAACAAACAAGCCGGACAAGCCGTCCGTACTGCCGTCCACGATTTTGAAGGAGATCAAACCTACTCGGAAAAGCCCGGTCACAACTTTACCCTCAATGCGACCTTTGACGAAATTCGCGCCGAAGATTACGATGCCCTCGTCATTCCCGGTGGTCGCGCCCCTGAATATCTCCGCCTCAACAGTGCCGTCCTTGACATCGTTCGGCATTTTGCGAGTGCCAACAAACCGATTGCCGCTATCTGTCACGGGGCGCAACTTTTGGCAGCCGCCAGAGTACTAGAAGGAAAGCGCTGTTCGGCTTATCCAGCTTGCAGCCCAGAAGTCACCAACACAGGAGGGCATTATGTCGAGCTTCCGGTGACAGAAGCCATTGTAGACGGCAATCTCGTCACTGCCCCCGCCTGGCCCGCCCATCCTCGCTGGCTGGCAGAATTTTTAACGGTTTTAGGCACGAAAATTAATTAGAGAAAATGCTGGGGTAAAGTGCTATGAAAACGCTTAATGAGATCCGGCAAGTTTTATCAGTACAAAAACCGTCTTTGTGTACCAAATATCAAATTACAGAATTGGGTGTGTTTGGCTCTTATGCAAGGAGCGAGCAAACTGAAGTGAGTGATGTTGATATTTTGGTTGATTATGAGACACCACCAACTCTAGTTATGTTAGTGGAACTTAGGGATTATTTGAGTCAGCTTTTTGGGTTGAAGGTAGATGTTGTCACCAAAAGCGGACTTAAATCGCGGATTCGTGAGCGCGTTTTGGCTGAGGTAGTTTATATATGAAGCGCACTTATACAGAATTTTTGCAAGATATTCTAGAGGCGATCGCGGAAATTGAACTTTTTATGAAGGGTGTTAATTTCGACGCTTTTGAATCAAACAGGGAGAAAACTTTGGCGGTGGTGAAGTTGTTAGAGGTGATTGGGGAAGCTGTCAAAAAGATTCCTAATGAACGCCGTGAATGTTATCCCGATTTGCCTTGGAAATCCATAGCGGGAATGAAGGATATTTTGGTGCATGAATATTGGGAGATTGATGTTGCTGTGGTATGGGCAACGGTACAGCATTTTTTACCGCCATTAAAAGAAGTTGTAATGAGGGAATTGGTGGAGATGCTGGGATGAGTTTGAT
>JBGTNM010000261.1:0-5232 GCA_041743025.1 Microcystaceae cyanobacterium | reverse complement strand
TAGGTTTCGAGGAGAGCGATCGCGCTATTAACCGCTTGCCGATGTGCCTCCCTCAGTGCCTCGTCTCCCATCACGAGAGCTTGTAAACTGACACTTTTGGGAGTAGAGAAGACAAAATCGCTAGCAGCACGGCGCTTAAGGGGAGAAACCCGTTTGCCTGTCAGATAATCTTGCCCGTTGGGATGAAAGCCTTCTAACAAATGGAAATAGGGGTCTGGCGGCGAAATCCGACCCTTCAACTCAAGAGAGAATGCACCTTTGCCTGCCCAGGTTCCCGGAGTGCGCTCGGAGTGATAATAACCCCTAGCTGTTGACAATTTAACATTGCAGCAAACTAGCATTACTTATTTTCCCCAATAGGGGGCGAAGGACATTCCCACCCAAGGGGGCGGGATAAGTGGCAGATAGTCCCATTCCGGCACGACGTAGTGAATGGTGGCTTCGAGGATCTCCAACTGCTCTTTAACCGAGGGAAAGTAGCGATCGCTCACCAGCCATCCTTTGAAAGTACGGTAGGCATTGACCGGTTCACAGAAGAAATAGCGATCGCTTTTCGGAACCGCCTGCAAAATGGCATTCGCGCCTTCATGAAAAGGAAATAAAAAAGCATACCACCGAGAGACATAAGCTATTCTCACTTCGAGGCTCACGACAGGCGATCGCTTTCTCACAGGCGTAATCCAATAACGCCCTCCTTGCCAAACATACCACTCCATTAATTCTCGAACTTTCCCTTTGAACTGTCCTCGAAAATTCTTTTTAACTGACATCGTTTAATGACTGCCTCCTCCCAGACAAAATCCTAGCAACTATTTTAAACATTGCGTAATGCCCCAAGAAAATCGGCAACAAAACTAGGCTCTACCTACCAAAATTAAGAAGTTAAAAAGTGCAAAAAACCTCTAATCAACCTCCTATTCTCCTCTCAAATCCGCCAAAATCCTCGTCGAATCCTCATGAATTAGTGAAACTATCAAAATGATTAATTATTAATAAAAAAAATCAAGCTCAAAAATTGCAAAATCCTCCAGCTAACCTCTTTTAATCCTCCTAATATCCTCTACCTCCCTCAGACCTCCTCAAAACCTCCTTAAGAAATACTTGAGGTGACTAAAATGCGACAAAAAAACGAGTTGACACACAAGAATCAGGCCAGTAAAATAAACACATCTCTCTTCAACCAACTTTTCTCAAATAGTAAGTGGCTACTCGCGTTGGTAGCTAGGTTCATCCGTAGTAATCAGACAAAGGAATAACATGGCAGGAATCACCCTGGCCTTTGACCCCAGTGCTTCGATGAGTAAGGGGCTGTACACTATTGAAGGTTCAAATTCAAATGAACTGAGGTGGACAGTTATGGAACCCGAAGTCATCGAAGTGACGGAAGGGCAGATAGAGGCTTACGAACAACAAAAAATTGGCAAAACTGACAGTGAAAACGAAGCTTGGATCACAGTAGGTTCAAAGCACTATGCAGTGGGCTACCTAGCCAGGACACAATTTTGGAGTCTGGAGAGAAACCGAGAACTCAAGTACGAGCAAGCCGTTTACAAAGTGTTGGCCATGGTAGGGGCTTTGGGCAGTCACTATCACTTACCGGGTCAGTTCACCCTCAACTTAGGATTGTTGCTACCCTACAGCGAGTACCGAGACAGCCAGCGATTTGAACTGTTAATCAAGGACGGCCTCAAAAGGCTTTCCTTTAGAGGCCGTCCCTACCAGATTGAACTTCAAAACTTGATCTGCCTGCCTGAAGGGGGAGGTTTAGCGGTACGAGGGCGAATCAAAGATCCGAAAAGCCACAAAGCGATGATCCTGATGGTAGGACATCGTAATGCGTCATACCTGTTGCAAGAAAGAGGTCAACTAGTAGACGGGGACACGACCAATTTAGGCTTTTTCCAACTCTTAGAGACGGTCTGCCAGCTAACCAGTGGCTACAAGCCCGTTGATTTACTAGAAACGGTCTTCCGGGCCGGAGAAAAGGCAGACCGTCGAGTGCTAAAATCGCTGGTCAGAAGCCAGCATCATCTCGCTCAAAAGTCAGAACTCGACGAGTTAGTCAAAGCCGTCAAAATAGCCAGAGAACAGCACTTTAACAACATAATGACCTGGTTGCACAGTCAACAACTCCCCGCCGTCGAAGAAGTAATCTTAAGTGGGGGGACGGCGTACTATTACCGAGAAGATTTGCCTAAACTTTTAGGAGATGTCCACTGGGCCGAGCATTTAGAAAAAGACCTGCGCTCATTAGTGCCAGGAGAAGCCTACCGCTACCGCCTGACTGACCTCTACGGGTTCTGGTACTATTTCTGCCACCAAATTCGGCAAGGGGTATTGGCGAGTTGACGTAAACTACCCGCCACTAAGCTGACGCTATAGTGGGGGCTTTATCCCTAACTACATCTTGTAGAGAACAAAACATAGTCGAGATTCCAGGCTGATTTACAAGCAGCCCCAAAGCCGAGATATTTAAAGCTCCATTATGGTCAGCATCTCCAATCCAACCACAATTCAAATTCATACACTGAAAGACTTTGCCGTCTCGGTTGCCAATTACCTTGCAGCAGTTACAAGTCTTAGAAGTATACCTTGGGTCAACCAATATCACGGGAATTCCGGCAATAGCAGCTTTATATTCGGTAAATATTCTCAATTGATAGAATGCCCACGAGTTATGCTCTCGCTTCTGAAGCTTTCTGACTTTGGCACGTTGCCTGATACCTGTAAGGTCTTCAAAAGCAACAGCCGCATTAATTTGAGACGCATCGTGGATAAGTTGTTTGCTGATATTGTGGTTGACCCAAGCCTGAAAGCGTCGCTCTCTCCCAGAGAGCCTGCGAAGCAATCTCTTAGATGCCTTGCTGCGTTTAGATTGAATCGACGCTCTAACACGGGCAAACCTAGCACGGGTTTCTCTAAGCTGTTTTCCGTCCCAAGACTTCCCAACAGATGTGGTAGCAATGTCACGGATACCAAGGTCAACTCCAATTACCTTCGGAGTCTTCCCAGTTGGCTGAGTAGGTATCTCTACCACAATATTAATGTAGTAATCTCCTTGACGAGTTTTGTTCAATGTCGCACTGGTCGGAATTTGACCCCTCAACAGTGCTACTTGATAGCCGCCAATTGCCAAGCCGAAATTAACTCGCCCAGATTTCAGAGTTATCCCAACAATTTGCTTGTCCTCAACGTACTTGAACGTGCGGGCATCCAAACTAATGCTGGTAGGTCTGAATTTGTGGATTTGTTTAACAGTTTTGGCGTTACCAATCACTCGTCTTATGGCTTGACAGACGTGATTGGCTTTAAGCCCCGTATGTTCCCTAGTGGCTTTATAGACTTTGTGGTGAAGTTTGGTTGTATTCCAGCACTTCTCCTGTTTTGCCACATCAAGAATGTAGTTGCAAGCGTCAGCAAATCCCTTAAGTGTCTCGTCAATTTGATGGCGAAACTCTGTTGGGACTATCAACTTGCATTTTACAGTCAGGGCTTGTGTCATAGCCCTATTTTATCTCATCCGAGACATCTTTGTAAATCTATATTTGGAGGAGGCGTTTCCTCCCACCGCCAAGCTTGCGCTATGGCGGGGGTCTCCACGCCGATTTTCTGATGAGTAGATACGATTTCCAATGGCGATATATCAGCCATCAAGGAGACCAGTACGGGGGTATCTTAAAGTGGCTGAAACAATTACCGAGCGAGCAAGCCAAAAGCTCGATTAAACTCGCCCTTTCTAGTTATTGGTCTGCCATTGCTGCCCATATTGAAGGAAGCGCCCAGACAACGGTTGTCCATCTCGCCCATGAATCTCAGCTAATCCTAACCGAAAGAATCGAGCAAATTCAGAAAGACTATGAAATCGCCCATCAAGTTGTTGAAAATTTGCCGAGTCTTGAATTAGGGGAAACCATTCAATTTTTCTATCGGTATCAACCTCAAAAAGAAGCGGCAGTTTTTAGGTTTCTCAACCAAAATAAAGGTTCAATATTAACCAAAGAACAAAAATTCTTAATCCCCCTTCAAGCTTTTTGGGAAGTGAACGCCCTTCAAGATTTAAACTTGGCTGAGTGTCAAATGCTGTCTCAATATGCGGCGCGAAGTATTAGACAACTTGCCAATCAAATAAATTACCTGGATAAACTCTTGACTTTCTCGGTAGATTTGCCCGATACCCAGCCAGAGAAGGGACTTTTTCTAGAACCTAAGCTGGCTGAAAAAGCCCCTCAAAAACCCAGAGTGTATCCCGTTGATGATCTAGTCATGAACTTTAATTAGGAGTCTTTAAATCAATGAACTATCCCAGAGATGAGATAATTAAGCAACTCGGTATTGTTGCAGAAAATGAGGACAAAAAGCGAGAAAAACTCCAAAAAGATTATATTTTGAAGTGCTACTTGGAGGGAACAAAAGCCGAATTTAACGAGAGTGAATTTAATCGCTTACAACGCTATCACAACCTAATTGTCAATGGGAATTCCGACCTGCAAAAAACGTTTACTGAACAGGCAAAGGCGGGAAATATAGATGAGTTATTGAGCCAAATTGAACAAGAACTCGCCAAGGACGAGGAAGCTCAAGGGAAAACAAAAGGAAAAAAAAGCCCAACAAAAGGAACGACGCTCTACAATCAACTCAAGAAGGTATACGGAGCAGCGTTCACTTTCAAGTTCTTTGGATTAGCCCTAGAATGGACAGGACTCGAAGACCAAGAAAGCTATTCCTCCGAAGAAGTCCAGATCTTAGAGCAAACCTGCGGGATGTACTTCAGCGAAAATCAAACCCCTGAAGCAATCAGGGCGTTTCATGGGATTGAAGATGAAGAAGAGGTGAGACAAGAACAAATTGTTGAAACTCTCGCGGTTCCAACGGCCGAAAGTTTAGCGCAAACAATGGTCAAGCAAACCATTCAAACCGAAAGATCCTTAGCGAGAGCCATTGAACTAAGGGCGATGGCGCACCTACAACAAATTGTGAGTTCTGGCCAGTTTGAGAAAATGGCCCAGGAAGAACGGAATCGGTTGCTCGATGTCGAAGTCAGTCCGCTCCGAACCATCGAAACGACTTCTCGAAAAGCCCTAGCCTCTGAAAGCGAAAAAGAAACTAAACAGTAAACTAACCAATGAAGCGGCGGCCAAACTATCAACAATTAATGGTTTCAGTACGGGAATTCCCGCGACAGTGGCGGGAATTTCGTGCCTGGCAGCGCTCAGGTGGGCGAGTCGTCAAAAA
>JBGTNM010000260.1:0-4525 GCA_041743025.1 Microcystaceae cyanobacterium | reverse complement strand
TCGCTTTAATTCATGCGCTCTCGGCAATTGAACAATCAGGGATTACCCCTACCTTGGTCGTTTTTCTCCAGTGTACCTCTCCGATGAGAAGCGGGGCGCAAATTGATCACGCCATTCAAAAACTACAAGCTCAAAAAGCCGATTCTTTGTTATCGGTTTCTCCCTCGCATCGATTTTTGTGGGAAGAAGTCGAAGGCGTGGCTAAGGCGATTAACTACGACTACCAAGCGCGTCCCCGTCGCCAAGATATGAAGCCGCAGTATGTCGAGAATGGCTCTATTTATCTTTTTAAGCCTTGGGTACTCAAAGAGACAGGCAATCGACTGGGGGGAAAAATCGCCTTATTTGTGATGGATGAGACTGCTGCTTGGGAAATTGACTCAGTGACAGATTTTGCGATAGTAGATTACTTAATGGGAAACCAAGATGCCATTTGATACTTACATTCTTGATCGCGCCGTTGCTCGACGGCAAGTTGCTCTAGAACAAGAACGGCAGCATACTCTAGCGCAAGTTCAGCAGTGGTTGGAGGCGGTAGGTAGTCAGTACGGACTGAAAAAAGCCTATATTTTCGGTTCTCTGGTTCGTCCTGGGAAGTTCAAAAGTACTTCGGATGTTGATATTGCCGTTGTTGGACAATTACCCGTAAATTTTTGTACCCTAATCAGTTGGCTAGCGGCTACAGTAGGGAGAGAGGTCGATATGATTGAGTTAGAACGCTGCCATTTCGCCCATCGCATCAGAGAAGAGGGCATTTTGTGGACGAAAACGCCTTAATCATCCTGAAAACCGATTTTAACGCTCAAATGTCATTAATTCGTCGAACGCTGACATTAATTGAAGATCGTGCTTCTGGATTAACACCAGATAACCCAACTCGTCTCGAAAGTGTTGCCTATCAAATCCACAATCTTTATAATGCAGTCGAAGATCTCTTAAAGTTAGTAGCTGCTTACTTTGAAAATCAAATTACCGATACCACACGCTGGCATAGTGCTTTGTTACAGCGAATGACTCAAGAAGTGCCTGGCATTCGTCCTGCTTTACTTTCAGAAGAATGTTACCTTATTCTCAATGGTTTACGAGGCTTTCGCCATTTTTTTCGTCATGCATACGGAGTTCCCATCGATTATGCTCAATTAACGATTAATTTAGCTAAAGCTCGCCAACTAGGTTCCTGCTTAGAACAAGACATTGAGCAATTTCTCCAAACTCTCGAACAAACCTAAAGTTAATCAAGTAACTGAAATGGTGCTGCTTTCTCAATTTACTGCTTGCTGAGCTTCTTTTATGCTGATTGATCGAAATCTCGCCAGATACATCGTGTTTGCGGAAGATAGCATCCTCAATGCTCTCAAAAAAATTAGTGACAACAAAAGTCGCATTATCTTTTCGGTAACGGAGGCGGGGGTGTTAGAAGGCGTGCTAACCGATGGAGATTTTCGTCGCTGGCTAGTCAAACAAGATACTATCGATCTCAATCAACCTGTTGCCAATATTTCTAACAAACACTTCAAATATGCTGCGGTTGACGAACCTCCAGAAAAGATTCAGGCTTATTTTTCCGAGCAAATCGAGTTTATTCCCCTATTAGATGCCAATTTTCACCTCGTCGCGATCGCCAGACAGCACTTTGATGAAATCGAAATTGGACAGTTTACGATTAATGCTACTTCTGCCACCTTTATCATTGCCGAAATTGGCAACAATCACAACGGCAACCTCGAACTCGCCAAAAAGCTCATCGATGAAGCGATCGCAGCCGGAGCCAATTGTGCTAAATTTCAGATGCGGAGTCTAGCCACGCTCTATCACAATGCAGGCAATGCCAACGATGCCAGTGAAGATTTAGGTTCCCAGTACACTCTCGATTTACTCTCTCGCTTCCAACTAAATCCTCCTCAAATGCTAGAAGCGTTCGATTATTGCCAGCAACGCGGCATTCTCCCCTTGTGTACGCCTTGGGATCTTGACAGTCTAGTTATTTTAGAAAATTATGGGATGTTGGCTTACAAAGTCGCTTCTGCTGACTTAACCAACCATGAATTGCTCAAAGCACTAGCTAAAACCGGAAAACCCTTGATTTGCTCAACGGGAATGTCTACCGAAGCCGAAATTAGCGAATCGGTGAGACTCTTGCAGCGATCTGGAGCGATGTACGTCTTACTCCATTGTAATTCGACTTATCCTGCCCCTTTTAAAGATGTTAACCTTAACTATCTTGATCGTCTCAAAGAAATTGGTGACTGCCTGGTGGGATATTCAGGACACGAGCGAGGGATTCACGTTGCGATCGCGGCGGTTGCTAAAGGTGCTAAAGTCATTGAAAAACATTTTACCCTCGATAAAACCCTCGAAGGCAACGATCATAAAGTAAGTTTGTTGCCAGCAGAATTTAAAGCGATGGTGGAAGGCATTCGCCAAGTAGAACAAGCATTGGGAACGCCTTCTCAACGGCAGTTAAGTCAGGGAGAATTAATGAATCGAGAAACTCTCGCCAAAAGTTTAGTCATTAATTGTAATTTGGAATTGGGGCAAATTATCACCGAAGAAATGATTGCAGTCAAAAGTCCGGGACGAGGATTGCAACCCAATCGAAAAAGCGAACTCGTCGGACGCAAAGCCAATCGTGCTTTTAAAATGGGTGACTTTTTCTTTGCTAGCGATCTAGAACAGGTTCAAGTTAAGCCGAAAAATTATTCCTTTAAGCGTCCTTGGGGATTGCCTGTACGCTATCATGATTTTCAATTGCTTTTGGGTAAATCTAATCCCGATTTATTAGAATTTCACCTCAGTTATAAAGACTTAGAAGCAGAGATAGAGCAGTATTTTGAGGTAGAATATGATTTAGATTTCGTCATCCACAGTCCAGAGTTATTTACAGGCGATCGCTTGCTGGATTTATGCTCTCTTGATGCAGCTTATCGCCAGCATTCTCTTGAAGAATTGCAACGAGTCATTGACATTACTCGCCAACTCAAAGCTTTTTTTAGAAAAGCAACGAGACCTTTAATTGTTACTAACATTGGAGGATTTACAACGGATGCACCTTTGCCAATTTCTAAACGAAAGGAACGATACGATCTCTTGTTGGAAAGTCTTTCACAATTAAATACCGAAGGCGTTGAAATTCTCCCGCAAACAATGCCGCCTTTTCCCTGGCATTTTGGCGGACAGCGCTATCATAATTTATTTGTCGATCCCGATGATATTGTTGAGTTTTGCCGCCAACAGGGTTATCGCGTTTGTCTCGATGTTTCTCACTCTAAACTAGCTTGTAATCATCATCAGCTTTCTTTTAAAGAGTTTATCGAGAAAGTGGGTTGTTACACAGCGCATTTACATATTGCTGATGCTCAAGGATTGGATGGAGAAGGGTTACAAATTGGAGAGGGGGAAATTGATTTTCCTGCTTTAGTCGAAGATTTAGCAAAAACAGCAGCCAATGCTTCTTTTATTCCTGAAATTTGGCAAGGACATAAAAACGAAGGAGAGGGTTTTTGGTTGGCTCTGGAAAAACTGGAATGTTTTTTAAAATAACTCATTTATTTAATCGTTGTTCATGAATAGTAATTTTGCAATATATCAAGCTCTCAAAAAAAAACTATCATATCAATATAAAGGCTATGAATTGTCTGAAATTATCGCTTTTGATATCATTAACTACGTTTACGGTAAATGCGATGTCAATTCATTTTCTTACAAACAACTCTTATCAAGTTTTAAATTGTATCCCAGCTTAGGTAAAATTAAGCAGACAATTTTTACTCATAAACTATTATTTACTATTCCCAAATCTCAAGCTAAACGGAATGATTATTTAGAATTAATTCAGGTAATTAAAGATAAGTTTGATGAAGCTGAACTAGAAGAAATCCACCTAGCTCATCGAATTAAGACTTATAACTGGATTCAATGTTCATTAGTTATTTTTAACGTGTTTATCAATAACGCTTTCACGAAGTCATCGCAGGCTCCGGCTTTAAAAGCCGGAGTACCGATGACTTTAAACTTAAGAAAAGTTTTGGATTTCAGCTTTAAACTAGTTTATTATTCAAGAGCAATTGATATTTTAGAAAATATTGATATTTCTAAGATTACTGTCCAAAAATATGTTGCTTTTAACGCTGCTCTCCCCTTGGAAAATCTTTTAGTAGCTTACTTTAAAAAACAAGGTATTCCTACTTATTCACTCCAACACGCAGCAGTAGATGCTTATTTTCTTAATAAGAGTAACCCTCCTTATGATTTAATAAATATTGAAAATATGACTGCCGATTATCTTCTATGCTGGAGTAAATCAACACTTAAAAAAATTCAAGAATCTGGCTTTCAAGATAGCAAAAAGCTTTTGATCGCAGGCAGTCCTAAATACCGCCACGTCTGTCTCACATCTATTAAACAAACGTTCCAAAATGGTTTAGTATTTTTGGGGGGAATGGGAGATGAAATTATTAATGAAAAAGTGATTGAGATTGTTAAAGATATATCAACAAGGACAAGTATTCGTTTTGCCTTAAAATTA
>JBGTNM010000259.1:0-4123 GCA_041743025.1 Microcystaceae cyanobacterium | reverse complement strand
GTTAAGTTGTAACAGTCTACACAAAAAACTAGGTGATTTCATGGCCGATATTGTTGACGTTGCTGTTAACGCTGGTTCTTTCACCACCCTAGTTGCTGCGGTCAAAGCCGCTGGTCTAGTCGAAACCCTGAAAGGCGCAGGTCCTTTCACTGTCTTCGCACCCACCGATGAAGCATTTGCTAAACTCCCAGCGGGCACCGTTGAAGGGTTGCTCAAAGATCTTCCTAAACTGAAGAAAATCTTGACCTATCACGTTGTCTCAGGCAAAGTGATGGCGGCTGATGTCGTTAAGTTAAAATCAGCAAAAACAGTTGAAGGCTCAGACGTAAAAATCGATGCTTCCAATGGTGTCAAGGTGAATGACTCGACCGTCGTAACTCCTGATGTTGCGGCTGATAATGGTGTGATTCACATTGTTGACACAGTGCTACTTCCTGCGTAAATCAACGCTTGGATGGCACTAACATTGAATAAGTGAGTAAGGGGCAGTAGCGATTAAAAGTTACTGCCTCTCACTGTTTAAATGTGTTTTCGCCGGCCCGTATTGAGAAAATCATCTTTTGTCAGGGGAGGTTCCAAGGGTGACAGACCTCAAGTACCTTTATTCTATTCCGTCCTACTATGCCAAACTTCCATAAATTTGTGTCGCCCAGCATGAAATGACACGAGGGTGGATGCCGCAGAAACAGGGGTCTTAATTGACTGAGACCTCATTAGTGAAGGCGATTGAGATTATTGTTCTGCTTCACGCCAATCCTCCCGCAATATTCCCCAGTAATCCTTGGCTGTCTCAAAAGCCTGAGATTCATCATCTTGAGGGAAATTTTGTCTGTCCCCAGCGATGGGGATGTGAGAAAGGGTGACTCCCGGCTGCTCATCAGTGATTTCAAATTGATCGCCCCCCCGTTCTGCAACAAACAGTAAAGTACTCATTAGAAACTAACCCTCTTTATTTCAAGCTTATTATTGTTGCATGTTCGTGTAATAGGGGTCGAGTTAAATTCAGCGGTGCAGTCATCCACTCCGCTAAATTTAAGTTAGGGCTTGAGCCGACATCCGCCCAAAAAGTGCAAGGTAGGGGTAGAAGTAACGGTGCGATGGCAATAGAATAATCGAGTCAATGCCCTCATGATCGCGATCATGAGGGCTGTTGGCGAAAGTAATAGGGGTTAGACTAAGCCACCCCGTCACTGAAGCAGCTTAGTCTAACCCCTGTTTGCGGACAGTTCCTAGAAGTTGAGTGAGGCGATCGCCTCTTCTACCTGTTCCTCTGAAACTTCCAAATATTTTTGGAGTGCCTGTAAGTTGCGATGTCCAGATATTTTTTGCAGCACCCCTAGAGGAATCCCTGCATGGTGCATCACAGTCAGAGCCGTCCGTCTCATGCTGTGGGTACTGACTCCTTCCAGCCCCACGCGCTGACAGGCATCCCGCAGAATCGCATCCGCCGATGTGGGGTGAAGATGCCCTCTCCCATGCCGACCAGGAAATAGATGCTCCTTCCCTTGCCCCTGATAGGGCGCGAGATAGTCAGCCAGAGCCGGATGAACGGCAACCTGGCGTGTGTCCTGCTGCCCTTTGGTATTGCCTTTACGGATGGTCAGCTTTACCCTCACGCCTCTAGTATCGTAAACATCGGTGCTCAACAGGGTGCAAGCCTCATTAATTCTACAAGCCGTGTAGAGGCAGATGCCAAACAGTGCTCGGTCGCGATCGCAAGTGAAGCCCCTCTCAAACAATCTCTGAATCTCATCGGAAGTCAAAATCTTGGCTTGCCCATGCCGATCTGTCTTCATAGTGATCACGATGGATAAGATGTTACCGCTACTTTACATGGACTAATAACAAAAAAGTCCATGTAGAGGCTGAAAGCATTGGTCGTTCGTTGACAACGGCACAATCCCAAGGATTTCCCCAGTTTTGATGGGCTTATTGAAATAAAACCCTCACTATTGACAACCAGAAGAGTCCGGCACTCAAGCTGGTAAAAATCAGAGGATAATAAACTATCGGGTTTGGTTACTGCCCATGACTCAACAACTTCTAGATTCTGAAGAAATCGTCACTGAGCTAGACATCAGCCATCTGACGATCGAGGATGATACCCCTGTGGACAATCTGCAATCTGAGAAGCAGCAACGGCTGTTAGTGGAACCGCTCTACAGTTCCAAGGCGCTGCCGTCCCCGTTTCTCGCGGCTGCCAACGTCGGACTGTTTTACAAACTTAAGGGAGATCCGGTTGTCCCGGATGCCATGCTCAGTCTAGGAGTACAGTGCGCCGATGACTTCTCGAAGAAACAGAATCGATCGTATTTTGTGTGGGAGTTTGGCAAGCTGCCAGAGGTCTGCGTTGAGATTGTCTCAAATCAGGAGGGGGACGAACTGACCTTAAGTCGGAAGTCACAGCAGAAGGGAAAGACGACCGTCAAGAAAGACCTATACGCTCAAATCCACATTCCTTACTATGTTGTGTTTGACCCACTGAAGCAGATCCAAGGCAAAGGTGACATGAATGAGTCGCTGTTGCGGGTGTGGTTGAACTCAGCGGGGCGCTATGTAGAGTTGACCCCGCCGCAAGGAATCAGTGAGGTTGGGCAGTCGATCTGGTTAGAAGAAGTCGGTTTGGGACTTACGCTCTGGTCAGGAGAGTTTGAGGAAGATGTGACGCGGAACTGGTTGCGCTGGTGCGATCATGATGGGCAAGTCATTCTCACTGGAGCAGAAGGCAGAGAAATTGAACGCCAGGGGCGAGAGGCTGAACGTCAACGAGCAGACCGATTAGCTGAACGGCTACGAGCGATGGGCATTGACCCAGATGGGGTCTAGTCAAATCATTAGTCCATTCCTCAAATGCAGTCGCATGAACTTCGAGAGCGAAAAAACGAAATCGCTAAGTAGCGAAATCGTTAAATAACGAAAACACGACTAGCTCTGATGTTGTGACCAAAACTGGAAGATCTCTTGCAGTAGGTCAACTTGGGTGATGCCCTTCTGAGCGGCAGCAATCTTGAAATCGCGCTTGAATTCGGCTGGTACTTTGAAATTTAGGTTTGCCAGTTCGCCGGATTGAGGAGTGTCTAGGTTGGAGCGATTCTGCTCTAGCTTCGGCGGCTCACCTTTATCTGAAGGTTTCCTCGGAGGTGGGGGTGGTTTAGTTGCCATATTTAACCCTTCTTCGACAATCGATCGATCACAGACTGAGCCACTTCTTCAGCTCTTTGTCGCAAAGAGAGGAAGGAAATCTCTGTCATTGCCTTACCCACGTCGCTGGCACGTCGATAAGCGGTTTTTTCTGGAATTGAGCCTGCAAGAATTTGATATCCAGCTTTGCGAACATACTCACGAGCCTCGTCAATCTCGTTGTCTCGATCGCCCACGCGACACAAAGCAAACACGATTTTTGCTTCGTCAATTTTTGCTTCTACCAGTTCATGAGCCAGCAGAACCGAAGGCATTAAATCATCCAGCGACAAGCCAGTAGGTAGAACGACTAAGTCACAGGCTTGGGCAATCTCTAAAGTTTCACGGTTGGAGTGAGGCTTGCCATCAAACACGACCAGATCATAAACAGAAGCATGTTTCAATGCTTGAGTGACGGTGCGAAACGGTTCAACTGCGATCTCGGGCTGAATTCCATTTTGCTCCCGGCGCTGCTTCCAATTCGTGCTGGTTGCTTGAGCAATGTCGAGATCTGCGATTTTGACATCCCATCCAGCCACTGCATACTCACGGGCAATTAATCGGGCAATTGAGCTTTTCCCTACCCCCCCTTTCTGCGAGATAGCTCCAATTTGGAGAGCCATTGATTTTCGTCCTTTCGTTAAAGCACGATTTCGTTATACAGCATTTTGAAGAATAAGCGAAATGATCAGGAGTCGAGTGGGGTATGAGTAGTAGCGGAACAGGATCCTACGCTAAGCACTTCTAATTTCTGTACCAATTGAACCCCTCTGGCAGGAAGGGGCTGAAACCCTTGATATACCGTTCTATTTTTCTGTACCAATTAGGGCACTGTTCAACTGGTACAAGAACGTCTGCCAAAGAACGTCAAAAAAACGGGTTTTGAAAAGCGTTCCCCGCAAGGCTTTTAGCCTTAGCGTAGGATCCTGTTCCAATACTACTC
>JBGTNM010000258.1:0-1930 GCA_041743025.1 Microcystaceae cyanobacterium | reverse complement strand
TTTGCCTGATTTTTATAAAACAATTAATCAACTTTTTAGCGTGATAGAAGAAGCGATTGAGCGCAATGCCGACGAAATTTCTGTGACTTACGATCCCAGCCTTGGCTATCCAACACACATTTTTATTGATTATCAAAAAATTCTCGCCGATGAGGAAGTCGGTTATACGGCTGCCGATCTCGTTCAAATCAATTAGGTAAAAAGTAAAATATGAAACCGAAAGACGTACAAGTATTTCCCATCGCTGCCGAAACCATTGTCTTGCGATCGCGCACTTGGGATAGGCTAAAATTTGAAATAGAATACGCCTTACAACGGGGAACGACCGCTAATTCTTACCTCATTGTTGCCGATAAAATTGCCCTGTTCGATCCCCCTGGCGAATCCTTTACCGAAATCTTTTTAAAGACACTGACTGAACGCATTGACCCGCAAAAAATTGATTACGTCATTGTCGGTCATGTCAATCCCAACCGAGGGACAACCCTTAAAGCCTTGCTCGAAATTGCCCCCCAATTGACCTTAATCTGTTCCAATCCTGGCGCAGTCTTATTACCCAATCTTCTGCTACCTCAGTTTCCCCAACAGCTAAAAATCGTTAAGGGAGAGGACACGCTCGATTTAGGTAAAGGGCATCAATTGCAATTTATTCCCACTCCCAACCCTCGCTATCCGTCTCAGTTGTGTACCTACGATCCAAAAACGCAAATTCTCTTTACTGACAAACTTTTTAGCGCTCATGTTTGCAGCGATCAAGTTTTTGATGAAGGGTGGGCAGTTTATGCTGAAGATCGGCGTTACTATTTCGATTGTGTCATCGCTCCCCATGCCCAACAAATTGTCAGTGCTTTAGACAAATTCCAAGACAAACCTGCTAAGATTTACGCTGCCGGACACGGGCCTTTAGTACGCTACGGACTGTCAGAATTAACATCATCCTACCGTCACTGGCTAGACAGTCAAAAAGCCCAAGAATTGACCGTAGCTCTAATTTATGCTTCCGCTTACGGCAATACCGGAACGCTCGCTCAAGCGATCGCACTAGGCATTACCAAAGCCGGAGTAAGCGTCGAAGCCATCAATGCTGAGGTTGCCCAACCCGATGAAATCAAAGCCGCCGTCGAGAGTTGTGCGGGCTTTATTTTTGGCTCGCCTACCTTGGGCGGTCACGCGCCAACCCAGATTCAGACAGCGTTAGGGATTACCCTAGCCAGTGCAGACAAGACGAAATTGACGGGGGTATTTGGTTCCTTTGGCTGGAGTGGCGAAGCGATTGACTTATTGGAATCGAAGCTGCGCGATGGCGGTTATCGCTTTGGATTCGAGCCGATTCGTGTCAAATTTAAACCCACCGATGCCACCTTAAAGCTGTGCGAAGAAGCGGGAACCGATTTTGCTCAAGCTTTGAAAAAAGCTAAAAAAGCCCGCCAACCCAAACCGTCTTTTAGTGAATCGCACTCAGCACGAACGGAACAAGCACTGGGCAGGTTGGTAGGGTCACTGTGCGTCGTGACGTGCCAGCAGGGGGAACTCAGTGGGGCGATGTTAGCGTCTTGGGTGTCGCAAGCCACCTTTGACCCGCCAGGACTGACCATTGCCGTAGCCAAAGACCGGGCAATTGAATCGTTGTTACATTCAGGAAGTTCCTTTGTCCTGAACATTTTACCCGAAGGCGGCTATCTCGGCTTGATCAAACATTTTCTCAAACCTTTTGCCCCTGGAGAAGAGCGCCTTGCCAACCTCGAAACCGAGACAGCCGAGAATGGTTCCCCCATTCTGACTGAAGCTTTAGCTTATTTGGAGTGTCAGGTGAATAATCGCCTGGAATGTGGCGATCATTGGGTTGTCTATGCGATCGCTCATAAAGGCAAAGTTTTGCAAGATGGCATCACAGCCGTTCACCATCGCAAGAGCGGCAGCCATTATTGAA
>JBGTNM010000257.1:0-14825 GCA_041743025.1 Microcystaceae cyanobacterium | reverse complement strand
GTGACTATTTCCTATTAGGGGAATAGAGAATTTAAACACTACTAAAACATCTACATAGGGAGCGCTGGCAGTCGCCGGGTGACTATTTCCTCTTAGGGGAATAGAGAATTTAAACGGGCTGATATTTGCGGAAAAGCTAGCCGTCCACCGTGACTATTTCCTATTAGGGGAATAGAGAATTTAAACTTAATCTAGCTTTTGAGCAAGCGTATCTATAAAATAGTGACTATTTCCTATTAGGGGAATAGAGAATTTAAACAGGGTAATATTGCTGGCCAAATCTTTGGTAGCTGCGTGACTATTTCCTATTAGGGGAATAGAGAATTTAAACAGGTTAGCGCCTGTATACGATTCTTTATGCTCAAGTGACTATTTCCTATTAGGGGAATAGAGAATTTAAACTAGGCATTGATAGAGGGTTAGCTTATAGGCAAACGTGACTATTTCCTATTAGGGGAATAGAGAATTTAAACGGGTACATCCCCAGTACCCCGCCATCGGGATAAGGTGACTATTTCCTATTAGGGGAATAGAGAATTTAAACACAATTAATCATATCTTTGAATGATAACTGATAACGTGACTATTTCCTATTAGGGGAATAGAGAATTTAAACGCAGAGAAATCGCTTTTAATTGACTTTCATACCCTCGTGACTATTTCCTATTAGGGGAATAGAGAATTTAAACATCTCCTATCACCCCGGCTGTAGAAGCTGCTTGAATGTGACTATTTCCTATTAGGGGAATAGAGAATTTAAACTATGGAATGCCAGTCCCTCAAGGTCAGGCATTACGGTGACTATTTCCTATTAGGGGAATAGAGAATTTAAACTGTAACCATTAAGCAGCGCGATTCCCGTCTGCACTTCATGTGACTATTTCCTATTAGGGGAATAGAGAATTTAAACAGATTCCATCCCCGATTTTGATGAAGGAGGGAAGCTAAAGTGACTATTTCCTATTAGGGGAATAGAGAATTTAAACCTACAGAAGGCGTTGGCGTTGCGACGATCTCAGGAGGTGACTATTTCCTATTAGGGGAATAGAGAATTTAAACATTCTTAGAGTGACCGACGCTAATAAGTATGTGTACCGTGACTATTTCCTATTAGGGGAATAGAGAATTTAAACATCTGGCAGGACAACCGCTATTTCAGGCGATCGCGTGACTATTTCCTATTAGGGGAATAGAGAATTTAAACATATTCCGCCTTCTTCAACTGTCTGCCATTGTCAAAAGGTGACTATTTCCTATTAGGGGAATAGAGAATTTAAACATTTTGGTTGCTTGTCTTTCTTCTTATAGGGTTCCCCCGAGTGACTATTTCCTATTAGGGGAATAGAGAATTTAAACTTTGAGAAGTTTTTGGATTTGAACTCGAAAAGCTGTGATTTCTGACTTCCACTTATTAGCATTATAATCTCGCTCATCATTCCAATAAACCAACCAATAAACCAACTTCAGCAAATGCTCAAAGAGTCGAGTCAGCAGGCTGCTTATTGCCCGTCGATCACTTAGGGCCATGCTTTCCAACTCCTCAATTAAGTTTTCCTAGTCCACAGTGGAAAACTGACCAGAGCGCAATTGCGAAATAGTGGCTTCCAACCAAAGCTGATAGTCGGATTGGTATAAAGTCTGAGAAGATTGAGCGGTTTGTCTCGTCATAATCATTCAACAAATTACTCTAGCGGCAGAGACGGACTGCTAAAGACAAAATAAATAATGCCAGTTCCTAGCAGCGCGATCGCAATGCTAAATAAGATGACCCAGCGAGCAAGGGGTTCGTAAGTGTCTGTTTCGATATCGCGGCGGACAGCGAAATACTGTAACGTCGAGAGAGGGACAGTTAATAAACCCACTAACGAAAAGAGCAACCCTAACTTCCAACCGAAGCCAGGACTAGCAACAGAACTAGGCTGAAAAGCCCTCAAGCGTAAAATCACTACCCCAAACCCCATTAGGGCGATCGCAGTTCTCATCCAAGCCAGATACGTGCGTTCATTCGCTAAATGATCTCGGATGCGAGAGGCGTTGAGGCGTTTAGTTTTTTGAGGCTGTTCGCTAATTATCTCGGAAGACATGGGAATGAACAGAATTAAACTAGTGACTAGAACCTCGATAAATCCGTTCTGACTGCTCCGACGACAGACGTTCGTATCCGGGTAAATAAGAAGAACTAGACCCATTAGGAACGCTCTGTTGGCTAGTTTCAGGAACCGTAAAGGGAGTTTGCTTGACGACAGGACAACTCGGATGCAGAGTATACTCCGGTTCATGAAAGCTCAGACTGCTTTGGGGAGCCACAAAATCATGAGAAATCCCGTCATAAGCTAAAACTTCCCCCGTTTCAATGCGATAGATCCAGCCGTGAAGCGACAGTTTTCCCTGATGGAGTCGAGAACGCACGCTGGGATAGGTTTGCAGGTTTTCCAACTGCGTCAGGACATTTTCGGCGACAGTCACTTCGAGCAATTCCTCGCCTTCGTAGTGGCTGTAGCTATCTTTAATGACGCGGCGGGTGGCTTCTGCGTGTTTTAGCCACTCGTAAACCAGAGGCATTGTATCGAACAGGCTATTTATTTTTAGCAGTCCTTTCATCGCGCCACAGTGAGAGTGACCGCAGACAATCGCCTGCTGGATGTCTAACGCTTCAATCGCATACTCGATCGCTGCACCTTCTCCCCCATTAGCGGCTCCAAAGGGAGGTATAATATTGCCGGCATTGCGAATGACAAACAATTCTCCGACTTCGGCTTGGGTGATTAAATTGGGGTCAATGCGAGAGTCAGAGCAAGTAATAAAGAGAATGCGAGGGTGCTGGCCATGGGACAGTTCTTCAAAGAGTTGTTGATGGCTACTGAAATAGCTGCTTTGAAAACTTTGTAGCCCGTCAATCAGTTTTTTCATCGGAGAGCGATCGCGCCTTAGTGATACGAGGACATAACTGAGTTCTTCATTATCTACGATTGAAGCACTTTTGTCCAGAAGGCGGTTAGGGACTGGAGAAATGCGGCAAATTCAGCAAAAACTCAGGATTCAATCACACAGGATTTATTTTGGTGCGCGACACTAAAATTAATGTGTCGGAGACATTGTTTTAGATAAGCGATGAAATGGTCAAACCGCCTTTTTAATCCTGTCCATCAGTGGAAAAGGACGCTCGATCCGACTTCTTTGCGAGTTCGGTTGACGCTGGGAGTTGTCATCGTCTTGTTTTTGGGGTTGGGAGGAGTCGCCACTTGGATTAGTTGGCGAATGCAACACATTCTCGTCGCCACCCACAAACAGAACATCAAATATATTGCTGATCGCTTTCCTCATGATGTCGAAATTTACAGCGATATGGTGTCTCTGTCGGAAGGAATGCAAAAAGCGATCGACAATCTGACGACTAGCACGACGTTGCTATGGGTTAAATCGCCTCAAGGTAAAATGAGCGCCCAATCTATGCCAATGAAAGTAGGCAGTAACGGCAAAATTTTAACCTCTTTAACGAATATATCCCTTCAACCGCAATTACAGTCGGTTGAGGATCGCTACTGGTTACTGTGTGAGATGCCACTAACCGTCAGAGACGTTAACTTGGGAACGATTACCATTGCTCAAGACATTACAGGCGATCAGACTATGTTCCTCAGTTTAATGAAAAGTCTGAGTCTGGCCAGTTTGATCGCGCTGAGTTTCATGAGCATTGCCATTGCTTGGTACATCGGGCGATCGCTCAAACCCCTTCAAAACATCAGCCAAATTGCCGCGAAAGTATCTGCCGATCGCCTCAGTGAAGCTCACATCCGCCTGGAAAATGCGCCCAGTGAAGTCAAAGAACTCGCCCAAACCGTTGATAAAATGTTATTTCGCCTCAATCAAGCCTGGGAACACCAACGCCAACTCGTCAGCGATGTCTCCCACGAACTGCGAACCCCCTTGACGGTGGTTTCTGGCTACCTACAAAGTACCCTACGGCGCGGGCACAACCTCACGTCACCACAGCGAGAAGCCCTAGAAATTGCCGCTTCAGAAGCCGATCGCACCATTCAACTGCTGCAAGATCTGCTAGACTTAGCCAGAGCCGACAGTGGACAGATGCCTTTTGCGCTTGAGACGGTGGTACTCAACACGCTCATTGATGAGGTCGTAGGCATGGCTCGCCAATTTAGCGATCGCCCGATTGAATTTTCTTTCCCTCCCGAAATGATCGTCGCGACTGTCGATATCAACCGCTTCAAACAAATTTTGCTCAATCTGATCGACAATGCCGTTAAGTATTCTGACGCACAATCTCAGGTTACTGTCAAGCTCACATCGGCTAAAGGTGCTGCGAAAATTCAGGTTTGCGATCGCGGTATCGGCATTCCTCTCCAACATCAGTCGCGAATCTTTGAACGATTTTACCGGGTAGATGAGGCGAGATGCCGAGCAACAGGCGGCACTGGATTGGGACTGTCGATTGTCCAAACGCTAGTAGAAGGCATGGGGGGAACGATTGCCGTTGCCTCTCAATTGGGCAAGGGGAGTACTTTTACGGTGACTTTGCCATTAGACTAGATCTGACGCTTGACATACTACAAATTGTAGTTGATATTCGATCACTCATGCTTGTCTAGTTTATAGTCAGCATACGCCAGCATTCCAATCAGGCGTTTTTGGCTATCTTCTTCAGTGTTAATAACAAGCTTTTCAAAGATGGGATTATAGCCAGGAGTGTTATTCTGCGGCATGGGAACGGATGAATTTATTCCTTTCGATGTCCTGTGAACGAAGATGTTCGCGGACTTCCATCGCGTGCCTCATGGCTTCTTGGGCTTTCTGAATATCGACACGCACAACACCTTCTGTTCCCCGAATAACTCGGTAGCGAGGAGAAGCACTTTGAGGAACTGTCGTGTGTTTTATGCTCATTTAACCTAAGTGTGCATTGTAGATAAACACTTTTACTGCCTATCATATTCTTTATAATATCATGGCAGATTTGTTTTTAGACTGAATTTGCCCAATCTTTCGCCCAATTAAGAGTTTGATGCACCTCCGTTGGGGTTGCCGCTTCACAATAGAGACGCAAAACCGGTTCTGTGCCGCTAAAGCGAATTAATAACCAACTGCCATCGGCGAGACGGAATTTATAGCCGTCTACCGTTAAGCAATCTAAAACGTCTTTGCCTGCCACTTCTTTGAGAGAATCAGCTTGTAAGCGTTCTAAGAGTTTTGCCCTGACTTCCATAGTGGCTAAAGGAAGATCGATGCGATCGTAAGCACTGTGAAAATCCACTTTATCTTGCAAATGGGCGTAATAATCTCCTAAATCCTCACCACTTTCAACCATTGCTTCTAAAACATACAGCGCAGACAGCAGTGCATCTCGTTCAGGGATGTGGGTTCCGTAGCCAATTCCTCCTGATTCCTCGCCACCAATGAGGACTTGTGCCGATAACATGCTATCGGTAATATATTTGTAACCGATCGGGGTTTCATAAATCGGCAGGTGATAGAGACTCGCCAGACGGGGGATTAAATCGGAACCACTGACGGTTTTGACGATTTCTCCGGTAAAACCTTTGCGTCTGGCTAAGTGGTCGATCAAAATGGGAATTAAGACTTGGGAACTGAGGAAATTGCCCTGTCCATCAACGGCGGCAATGCGATCGCTATCTCCATCAAACACCAACCCCACGCGCAATGTGTCTCCTCCAACTTTTGCGGCGGTTTTAATCGCGGCAAATAGCTTGGGTAGGTATTTGGGTAGAGGTTCGGGAGCGCCGCCTGCAAAAAGGGGATCGCGATCGCTGTTTAATTCTTCAATAGAACAGCCTAGCAGCCGATTTAACCCGCTTGCTGCCGCCCCATGCATGACATCGGCAAAAACTTGCAATTTTCCGCTCGTAATGGCTTCTCGAATCGCAGAAATATTGACCTTCTGGCGCAATCCCTCACAGTAGCTCTCCCAAGGGTCAAAATAGGTTAAATTACCATGACTAACCGAGTAAATAGGCGTTTCATCGAGTAAATCTTCGATTTCTTGGGTTATTTCCGGTGATACTGATCCCCCAAACGCTCCTTTGACTTTCAAGCCTAGATACTTGGCGGGATTGTGGCTGGCAGTCAGGACGATCGCACCTAGGGCATCTTGCATTCTTGCCGCCCAACTAAAAGCCGGAGTCGGGGCGTAAGATTGGGAGAGTACCACATTAAAGCCCGCTTCTTGTAAGGCTTGGGCGGCAACGAGAGCAAAATCTTCGGCGAGGAAGCGGCGATCATAGCCGACAATGATACGGCGATCGCTCGACAGGTTGCCATAATGATCTTCTAACACACGCGCTGCTAAAGGAGCAAGTTTGGCCACGCGCTCAAAGGTAAAATCGGCTGCAATGATCCCGCGCCAGCCATCAGTACCAAATTTTATCGGATTGACGCTAAAAGGCATGAAAGTTCTTTCCCTCCCTCTACACTTTCTACAAAGAGATTGTAAACTGATTGTTCTCAATTTTGTCTAATTGCCTAACCATAAGGTAGTAGGATGCGTTCAGAACGCATCCTACATTAAGCGTTACTGCGTCAGTTCTAACTTATTTACTCTTGAAAATTTGACCTAACATACCTCCAACTAAAGGCAATTGACCGATGACTATTCTCAGCGATTCTAGAAAGGTTTTGTTTTATTAGGATAAATCAAGTATTTCCTAAAAACATTACAGTTTTTGGCAACAAAAATTGTTGAATTCTGTCTAGCAAATCAAGTTTATAGTTATAATGATCGACATGAAAAAATAGAAATTAGATTTCGACTGCCTTCTTTTAACCGCGTTTAACTGGCATAAAATCAAGAAAAATGAGTGATTTTTTCGATTTTGAAGCGGATTTTGTCGATTCTCTGCGTTGCATTCCGATGCAAGTGCGCCTGAAATTGGATACTTGTGGCGTGAAACTCAAGCTCGCTCACTGGCATCAGCTTAGCGACGAGGATCGCCACCAGCTTGTTTGTCTGCCCTGTAGTACCTCTCAAGAAAGTCATTTCTATCGTGAATGGCTGCAAACCCTGCTTAAGGAAAAAACGGGGGCACCCGCCGGGGAATTGCCCGTCGATGAACGTCCGCCTTGGAATAATGAGGCTTCGATTGCGAGCGAGGTTCAAAGTAAAGCAGCCGAATTTAACGTGGCGATCGCCGCTCAGCAGTGGGCCGAGTTGACTCCTTTGCAACGCTTTGCCCTAATTAAACTCAGCCGTCCGAGCCATGAAAACCGCAATTTTTATCCTGCGTTGCGAGAATTTAAACTCATTATGGCTGAAACGAAGCCCTGAGCGAGAAAAGATAACTCCTAGATCTCTCGCTTCGAGGAACGAGGGAAACGCTACAATTTTTGAATAATAAACGGGTGACGAAGGCTTCAGATGTCGTTAACATTGGGTAGCGTCGAGCGAGGCTTTCTCCTGGTTGATCGCCTTAGCCAACGATGAGATGTCATGGACAATTTAGCGACACCCCTATATTGTGTCAATCTCTCCTGTCAAGAAGCTAATCCCCCAGACAAAGCGTTTTGTCACAAATGCGGTACGCCGATGGTCAAGCGCTATCTGCGGGCTTTAGGCGATTGGATTAAAGCCTATCGACCGGGGGAAATCCTCAGCGATCGCTATCAACTTCTGACTGACAAGCTCCTCCTCGACACCCATCCCGGTTTGCCTCCCCAAGTTCCCGACGAAATCCCCACCCAACTTCTCCCTTACCTCAAGTTATTTCCCTATCGGCTCCACCTGCCTCAACTTTACACCTACCTGCCCAGTCCAGAAGAAGCCCTCAATTTAGATGTCTGTTTGCTCGAATACGGAATTGTTCCGCTCGACAGTGCGCGAAATCCGCTCTACTATCCTGATTTGCTGAGCGAATTAACCCAAGTCTGGCCACAAGCGAGTCCCTTGCGGCAACTCAATTGGCTTTGGCAAATGGCCAAACTGTGGCATCCCTTGGAAAGAGAGGGAGTTGTGTCGAGTTTGCTCGATCCTTTTCTCTTGCGAGTCAATGGCACGACGGTTCAACTGCTGGAACTACAGGCTGACTTACACCGCTATCACAGTGTCAAAGAACTTGGCCAACTGTGGTCATCTTGGATCGAGGGAGCCTCCTCGGTGATCGCGCCTTTCCTGCAAGACCTCTGTAGGCGGCTACAAACGGGTAAAATTCCCCACCCCAAACAACTGATCGCCTATTTAGAAGTGGCTATTGCCCAGTGCGCTGAACACGACGAGCGACGCTATCACCTGATCACCTGTACTGACAAAGGCCCGGCGCGCGAACATAATGAGGATGCCTGCTACCCCCCCGTCGGAGAATTCAGGCAACTGCCAGAATCTCCCTCTCCTTTAGTCATTGTCTGTGACGGGATTGGCGGGCAAGAAGGCGGAGAAATCGCCTCTCAATTGGCAATTGACACCTTAGTTGCTCAAATAGAACCGCGCACAACAGCCGGAGCATGGCAGTCTCACGACATTGTTCATTATCTCGAACACAGCATTCGTTTGACCAACGATCGCATTAGCGATCGCAACGACCAGGAAAACCGCAAGGATCGCCAACGCATGGGAACGACGGTTGTTCTAGCGCTAGCTCACGCGCATGAAATTTATTTGGCTCACGTCGGCGACTCGCGGATTTATGGGATTACGCCCAACAGTTGCCATCAGATCACGATCGATGACGATCTCGCCTCGCGGGAGGTTCGTTTAGGCTATTTGTTCTATCGAGATGCCATTCAATATCCCAATTCAGGCGCGTTGGTACAAGCTCTCGGCATGAATAACTCGGCATCGCTCCATCCGACGGTGCAGCGATGGATTCTGGATGAAGATTGTCTTTTCTTGCTGTGCTCGGATGGCTTAAGCGATTATGATCGCGTGGAACAGTTTTGGGAGAGTGAAATGGTTCCGCTCTTTAGCCAAGCCATCGATCTCTCAAGTCTGGCAGAGCGACTGATTGAGATTGCCAACCGCCACAACGGCCATGATAATGTGACCGTTGCCCTCCTCTACTGCCAGGTTCAGCCCAAGCCCGACCGAGAGCCTACGCCTTTGTTAATGGCTCAAATCGAAGCGGCTTTAAGCACTTCTAGCTCTTTCGATACGACGGACGAAACAGATCAAGAAACACCGCCAGCATTGCCTCAGACAGAACTGAACTTCTCGCCGATTCCTACCGAAGTCCCTGCCGATGCCCCGCAAAAGCGACCGCTCCTGCTATTAGCGGGCTTAGGGCTGTTAGTGCTGGGAGGTTTAGCTTATGGCTTCTGGCAATTGACGAATCGCCTTGCACAGCAACCCACCGAACCGACTCAGCCTTCGTTGACTTCCTCGCCAGTGCTATCGCTCAAAGATGGCTCTTTGATTCAACTGCAAGCACCCTTATCTTTGCAAACGAACCTGAACCTGACTTCTCCTTCGCCCATCCCTAACAAAAGTGGTGCTGAAGCGATCGCTGTTCCTGCCGACAGTATTCTTAAAGTGTTACAAAAATCCCCTGATGGAACGCTCCTTCAATTCAAAGTCTGTCAGGTTTCTTTGCCGCCTTCCCCAAAAGCTTCGCCAAAAAAGACTTTACCCCCCGCTCTTGAGGGACAAGAAGGTTGGTTGAATTTAAAAGCACTCATTCCTGCCAAGGCCATTCCCTATCAACCGACCGAACCGCAGGTGGGAGCCTGTCAGGTACAGTAAGCTTGACTGGTCGAAATATGGGGAATATTTGCCTTATGGACAACCTGAGTTCGGCTCACAGGCAAGCCGTAGAACGAGAACGTTATGAAATTTTACAACAAGTTGAAGACTGGCTCGATGCGCCGATGCTAGTCTTTAGTGGCTTTTGGTTGGCATTGTTCGTTATCGAACTGATTTGGGGACTCACTCCCTTGCTGGATGCACTGGGAATGATTATCTGGATAATCTTCGGACTCGATTTTGCCTTAGAATTCTTTCTGGCTCCTCGCAAACTTCCTTACCTCAAGCGCAATTGGCTGAGTGTTGTCTCTTTACTCCTACCTGCCTTACGGCTGTTTCGTTTTGTTCGCTTCCTGCGAGTTTTGCAAGGCTCTCAAGGCACACGCGGGATACGATTGCTGCGAATCCTAACGCGCACTAACCGGGGGATGCGGACGCTGGCTAACAGCTTCACGCGGCGCGGGTTTGGTTATCTGCTCGGACTGACTACCATTGTTATCTTCTTGGGAGCGGCTGGGATGTATGCTTTTGAAAACGAGGTTGCCGACTCGCCGCTAGACGATTATGGTACGGCTTTGTGGTGGACGGCGATGACGATTACTACGATGGGATCGGATTATTTCCCGAAAACCCCTGAAGGACGTATTCTGTGTTTTTTGCTCGCTTTATATGGCTTTGCTATCTTTGGCTATGTCTCTGCTTCGCTAGCTACGTTTTTTGTCGGTCGAGATGCGGAAAATCCAGAAGCTGAAGTTGCAGGCGCACAAGCGATCACCCAACTGCAAAGCGAGATTGCGGCTTTGCGCTTAGAAATTCAGGCATTATTGCCCACTAACAATGATTAAAATTTCTATTTTGTATTATAATTGAAGTACGATTGAGTATTTTATTATGCCTTACGAACAACTCCAACTCTCAACCCCAACCCCTGTTTTATCTTGGGCAAATCACGAACTGGGTGGGGAAGAAACCAAAATGGCGAAAAATGTCGCTAATTTGCCCTTTGTTTTCAAACACGTTGCCCTCATGCCCGACGTTCATTTAGGAAAAGGGGCTTTAGTCGGTTCGGTGATTGCCACCCAAAATGCCGTGATGCCGGCGGCGGTGGGAGTCGATATTGGTTGTTTTACAGGAGATACTCTCATTCCACTCTTTGATGGAAAAGCTTACCCTATTCAATATCTAGCAAGTTTAGGAAAAAGTATCTCCGTCTATTCTTGTACGAATACAGGAAGCATTGTAGCGGCTCGTGCGATCGCTCGTTTAACCCGCCGTCATGCCTCATTAGTCAAAGTTGTCCTAGACGATGGAGAAGAAATTAAATGTACTCCCGACCATCAATTTATGTTACGAGACGGGACTTATCGGGAAGCTTCTCAGCTACAGCCAGGAACGTCTTTAATGCCTTTCTACTCAACAATTGATAAGGATGGCTATAGGCTGAAGAGAGAATACGAACACGCTTACAATCACAAAGTTATTGCTGTTACTCCCTTAGCAGAGTGCGAAGATGTCTATTGCCTAGCAGTGCCAGAATATAGCAACTTTGCGCTGGCTGCTGGCGTGTTCGTTCATAACTGCGGCATGGCAGCGATTAAAATGCCGTTTAATGCCACGCAACTTGAAGGCAAACTCAAACAAATTCGACTCGATATCGAAGCGGCTATTCCAGTTGGCTTCAATCAAAACAAAGAAGTCGAAAAAGCGGTTACTAACTGGCGAGGTTGGAAGGAGTTTAAAGACTTGCATAGGGGAGTCCAACGCTTAGACGGCAAAGCCATGCATCAACTCGGTTCCCTTGGGGGTGGTAATCACTTTATTGAAGTCTGCCTCGATAGCGAAGAACAAGTCTGGCTAATGCTGCACTCAGGTTCGCGGGGTATTGGCAATCAAATGGCACAATGTCACATTTCTACGGCTAAAGAATTAGCAAAATTAGCAGAAATCAATTTAAGTGATCCCGATCTTGCTTACTTTGTGGCAGGAACTCCTGAATTTGCGGCTTATTGGCACGATCTTCAATGGGCGCAAAACTACGCTCGTTTCAATCGAGATGTCATGATGGCGCGGTTTAAGGCGATTGTAGAAAAACATCTTGTGGGTGGAAAACCCAATCAACCCCTGCTATCGGTGAATTGTCACCACAATTATGCCGAACAAGAACTTCACTTTGGACAAGAAGTTTATGTCACTCGCAAAGGCGCAGTCAGGGCAAGAACTGAAGATTATGGGATTATTCCTGGTTCGATGGGAGCAAAATCTTTCATCGTTAAAGGCAAAGGCAATGTAGAAAGCTTTTGTAGTTGTAGTCACGGCGCAGGGCGTTTGATGTCTCGTACTAAAGCCAAAAAACAGTTTAGTCTCGATGATTTGATTCAACAAACCCAAGGCATTGAATGTCGCAAAGATGCAGGAGTGATTGATGAAATTCCTGGAGCATACAAACCGATTGAAGAGGTGATGAACCGACAATCCGATTTGGTAGAAGTCGTGGCGACGTTAAAACAAGTTGTTTGCGTTAAAGGTTGATTCTGGAATAGAAACCCGTTTTCTTCAAGAAAACGGGTTTCTAGGATTGATAGGTAGTAGGATGCGTTCTGAACGCATCCTACTGGATTGGCACTAAACAAAGGTAAAGGCAGGATTGCCCACCGTCAAGTCAGCAGATACATTCTCTAAAATGCCAATCATCTCAATTCTTGCTGTTACGCCAGCATCATAGATGAGAGCAGCATTTAAGGTTTCTCCATCGCTAAGATAGAAATCGAGGGAATACTGGTCAACTGATCCGTGCAGTTGAATGGTATCTTGATTAGGTTTAAAGTCTGTAATTAGAGCATAATCAGACTCTCCCAAGGAACGACGATTCCCGTCATCATAATAAGCGCGAGTCGCATCACCGAGGATAAAAACATCTTTTCCTCCTTCTCCTGTTAGGGTATCTATTTCAGACGCACCAAATTCGCTAGTCGTGCTAGTCGTATCAACCCCTAGCAGTCTATCTGCACCTTTGCCGCCGTTGAGATTATCATCCCCAAATCCGCCATTAAGCAAATCGTTTCCATCTTCTCCGTTGAGATTATCATCTCCCAATCCGCCAGAGAGAGTATCTTTATCTCTGCCGCCAAAGAGTGAGTCAAAACCGAATCCGCCATCAAGCAAATCGTTCCCATCTTCACCATTAATATCATCATCGCCTAATCCGCCAGAGAGAGTATCTTTACCTCTGCCGCCAAAGAGTAAATCAAACCCATCTCCCCCATCAATGACATCATTGCCATCATCACCTGCAATAACATCATCTCCCAATCCGCCAGAGAGAGTATCCTTACCTCTGCCGCCGTTGAGAGAGTCAAACCCATCGCCACCCAAAATAACATCATTGCCTAAATCGCCATCGGCAGTGTCATTGCCGTTACCGGTTTCGATGACATCATTCCCATCACCCCCATCAATATTGTCATTACCGCCAAGAGCTAAGATAAGATCATTTCCTGCCAACCCCAAAATACTTTCCTCTCCTTCAGTTCCCGTCAAAATATCGTCATTGAGAGTTCCCACAATCGGGGGTTTTACTGTAAAGTTAAAGGAGAAAATTTCATAGTCAGAGCCATCAAAGCCTTCCCAAACAATCGCATTTTCTGAAATTTGAGGATTGCGATCGTCAAAAGAATTGTCTGTTAATTGAATAACTTCACTTCCATCGTAGAAGAAAATTTCATTATCAAAACCATCAAAGCCTTGCCAGACAACATGATTGCCAAAGATTTGAAGAGAAGATTTAAGAAAAGTAGTGTCCGTTAGTTGGATGGTTTGGTTGCCGTCGTAAAAGTAGATGTCTGAGTTAAGCGTAAACGCATCGCGCTCTTGCCAGACAACATTATTACCGGAGATTTGTGGATTGAAATTGCTGATAAAAATATCAGAATCATCAGTTAGTTGGATAGTTTGGTTGCCGTCGTAAAAGTAAATTTCACTGTTTCCTTCCCAGACAACATTATTGCCTGAGATTTGCGGATTGAAATCACCGAGAGAATTATCCGTCAGTTGGATAGTTTGGCTACCGTTGTAAAGGTAGATATCTGAACTCCCACTAAAAAAATCGCTCCCTTGCCAGACAATATTATTGCCTGAAATTTGTGGATTGAAATCACCGATAGAATTATCAGTCAGTTGGATAACTTGGCTACCATCGTAAAAATAGATTTCTGCGTTAATTCCAATGGGATCGCCTTCTTGCCAGACAACATTAGTCCCTGATATTTGTGGATTGAAATCACCGAAAGAATTATCAGTCAATTGGATAACTTGGCTACCGTCGTAAAAGTAGATTTCTGATTCAGGACTAAACGGAAAACCCCCTTCCCAGACAACATTATTGCCTGAAATTTGTGGATTGAAATCACCGATAGAATTATCAGTCAGTTGGATAGTTTGGCTGCCATCATAAAAAAAGATTTCTGAATCAAAATCGAACGGATTGTCTACTCGTCCTTCCCAGACAACATTATTACCTGAGATTTGTAGGTTGGTATCATCAGTTGAATTATCAGTAAGTTGGATTATTGTGCCATTTAACATGGGAAAGCCTCTTGAAATGATTGATGGTTTAATTAAAATCATACTGACTCAATCATTCAAAAGTAATGCTAATTTAAGCAGGTTAAATAGTTGTTTTAGGTAAGATTGATTGCCGAAAAAGGCAATGCTGTCCTCACCCCCACTCCTGTAGGAGAGGGGAGAATAGTGTAGGTTGGGTTGAACTGTAAGACAGGATTCTACAATATTCTTGGCTGAAAACTGTAATGACTTTTGGAAAGTATTAACTTATTTTTTAAAGTGTAAGTAATAAACAGCAGATGCATTTAAATTATAGATTATGCTTCGAGCAAGATGGTCGGACTATCGCCAGTAAGGGCATAACAATGTTATGCCCTTACTACGCAGCGCCTTACAATAGTTCTAACGATCCCGTTAATGCAATTTACAGCAAATTAGGATCAAAAGCACCACAAATATATTAAAATAGAGAGGTAACAAAATGAGAATATACAGATGGCAGCAGCTTACTCAATAGACTTACGCAAAAAGATATTAAGTGCCTGGCTTAACCAAGAAGGCTCAC
>JBGTNM010000256.1:0-11176 GCA_041743025.1 Microcystaceae cyanobacterium | reverse complement strand
TTGATGAAGAATTTTGGCAATTTCTTGCAGATATTGTGGGAGTTTTTGCTGATTTTTTGGGGTCATTTTGGGAGAGGGTTAACTTTGCTTTCTATTTTAATCGATTTTAGCTCCTCTCTTTTAGCCTAGTTCACCTGTTCTACATAAGTGACTTGCTCCTGATCGCTTCCCACTCTCGTTGACTATCCGTTGAAAAATCCTCGACAAAATCGAGCAGGCGTTTCGCCGCCTTATCTAATTCATTGTTAGCGACGAATTGTTTAATTTCAGCCGATCTCGCTTGCGGATCGTTCCCAACCATTATTTAAGTCCGATTTCTTTAAGACTTATCTTAAAATTATCGATCTTTTGTTACATTGTGGAAAATTTGCGTTACCGACTGTAGGGGCGAATTGCGTTCGCCCTCCCATTGCTCAATAACCTCGCCAAACCCCCACCAAAACCCCTTGAATTTGAACTTGGCTGGCTCTCGCTTCAATTGGCTGGTACATTCGATTAGAAGGTTTGAGAATAACAGTCGTTCCCTGTAGATAATAACGCTTGAGCGTCGTTCCGTGTCCTTCGACCCTGGCAGCGACAATTTCTCCGTTTTTGAGGCGTTCGTGGGGAACAACCTCCCGCATGATCGCCATGTCTCCTTCGGTAATTAAATCTTCAATCATGCTGTCGCCAGTCACCCGCAAGGCAAAACAACTTTTCTGTTTAATAAGAGTCGATAAATCTAATTTTTCCTGCTCGTCGGCAAATGGTTCAACGAGTCCGCCTGCCGCGATCGCACCCAATACCGGAATTCCCTGCCCTCTAGGCCCCAAAATCCGAATTGTGCGGGCTTTGCCTTCTATCCAATCAATATACCCTTTGGCGCGCAATCGTTCAAGGCGGCTTTGGATAGGTGCAGGCGATCGCAAGTTCATCGCTTTCATCATCTGACGGATCGAAGGAGCGTGTTGGGTTTCGTTGATATAATCAATTAGCCAATTGTAGAGTTCTTGTTGGGCAGGCGTGAGGGATTCCATAACTAAGCTCGTATTTATTCAAAAGTTGAGAGATTGAAACAAACAAGGATGTAATTGTCGTTCTCTTGTCAAGAACATAGGTACTATGATACATCTATTTCTCTCAAATTCGTCAAGTAATTTGACACGAGTTAAAGTTTACTTTCAAAACAGGGGTAGCCTAGTAGCTGTAATTGCTTGCCTGCAATTTGCTCGAACTGCCGGATTTCTTCGGGCGTTAGCTCGCTTTTGTAGCGTGAAACGCTTGTTGAATTGAGGGGTTGACCGAGTTGAGCAAATTGTGGACGCTTGCTGCGCGTGAGTCGGTTTTGCGAATAGTCGCCCGGTTGTAGCTGTCTAGGATCAAAATCTTCTTGTAAAAATGCCATTAGCCTTTTAATTTCTGGTTCTGGCTCTGTGACTAATTTTTCATACTTAATATCTAAAATATTGGGATGTTGTCCTAATTTCAGCCGAGCGTTGATACACCTTTTCCAATATCGAGCGTACCGCTTGATGTGACTATTTTGTACGACATTTCGATGATGGCGGGCCGAACAAAAGCAATCACGCCCATCTCTGACAACATTAATAAACTGAGCTTTGGGAAAATATTTAACTAAAAAACTCAACCTTAAAACATGAGGAGGGGTTTTTTCAACAAATCTACTTCCTCCTTTTTTTTGCAGAAATTTTAGGGTGAATTGATCAAAAAACTCAATAATATCTCGACATTGTTGGCGCATTTCTTGTAGTTCATCTGGCGAAAAAGATTCAAATTTAAAGGAAAAAATGTCTTTAAACATAAAAAAAGCGGTTTCATACCCAGGGCTAATTAAATGGGGATGAGCGTCTAAAATTAATTTCACCAACGTCGTTCCACTTCTGGGAGCGCCGACGACAAAAATATGAGGCTGTTGAGATGGATGCAGAGGAAAACGCCAAATAATATTTTGAGGTAGGTGAAAAGGCTTTTGCAGAAATTCACGGAGAGTTTGAGTAACAGTCATAAGCTGTAGAACATTAATCAATAATTTCTTAAGGTTTGACTACTGACAATAACTGCTTGTCCTTCCTTTTATCCCAAGGTTAGCGCAAACTGTAAAGTTCTTTATCAAAAACCTCAAAGTGCTGGCTGCAATATTTGATAATAGAAATAGAATGACAAACGCGAGGTTACTGATGAATGCCATTTCTGAGCATAATTTAAAAGCTCCCAATTGGTCAACTTGGGTTATGTTTACCCTAGGATTTTGGCTTAGTGCCAGCTTTATTCTCGATTTAGTCGTAATTCCCAGTTTATTCGCCTCTGGCATGATGGCTCAGAGTGGATTTGTCAATGCGGGATATCTTATTTTCGGCGTTTTCAATCGTTTGGAATTGGTCTGTGGAGCGATTGTTTTAACGGTTTTTTTGGTTTTCCGCCGCTATCATACCTTACCTTACCGTCAAGAAATTTGGTCGCTCATTTTCGCTACCCTATTATTGGCGATCGCTCTGATTGATACTTATTTCTTAACCCCCCAAATGAGCGGTTTAGGACTGTCTTTTCATCTGTTTGACCTGACTCAACCCATGCCGCCTGCCATGATTTATCTGCATGGAGGGTATTGGGGGCTAGAAATCGGCAAGTTTTTCATCGGGTTAACGTTATTGCGTTGGTGCTATCGTGAGTCTTGTCCGCTCACTTGATCGCGCTCTTTTCTCTTCTTGTTTTGAGTGCCATCCCCTGATCAATAAGTGAGGGGATTTTTATTTTGATGGCAGAACTAAGTCGGTAAACCTTAACAATTAGTCACATTTAAGAGGGCAATGGTATCATCAAAGGGCAGAGCAAATTATCTTTGATAAGGTGACGATCATGGTGCAAGCACCTGTAGCTCCGGTAGTGTTAGTTATTTTGGACGGCTGGGGTTATCGCCAAGAAACCGAAAACAACGCGATCGCTCTTGCTAAAACCTCCGTCATGGATAGCTTGTGGGCAGCCTATCCCAGAACCTTTATTCGCACCTCTGGCAAGGATGTCGGTCTGCCGAACGGTCAGATGGGTAACTCCGAAGTGGGACACCTCAACCTAGGCGCTGGCCGAATCGTGCCGCAAGAGTTAGTTCGCATCTCGGACGCGATTGAGGAAGGCACTTTTTTCCGCAATTCTGTATTAAGCGAGATTTGTCAAACCGTCCATTCACGCCAAAGTAAGCTTCATTTAATCGGATTGTGTTCTGATGGCGGTGTTCACTCTCACCTTAACCACCTGCTGGGATTGCTCGATCTCGCCAAGTTACAAGGACTCAACGATGTTTGCGTTCATGCTATCACCGACGGTCGGGACACCCAGACCACTGAAGGAATCAATTACCTGGGTACGCTACAAGCTCACCTGGATAAAATTGGCATTGGACGGATTGTCACCCTGAGCGGCCGCTACTATGTTATGGATCGCGATCGCCGTTGGGATCGCCTGCAAAAAGCCTACCAAGTATTGGTGCAAGATGGCAGTGGCGACGGTCGCTCGGCAAAGCAAGTCATAGCCGACTGCTACGCCGCCGGGACGACGGATGAATTTATTTTGCCAACGCGCCTTGACAGGGGTGCGATTGAAGCAGGCGATGGCGTTATTTTCTTTAATTTTCGACCCGACCGGGCGCGGCAATTGTGCCACGCGCTGACGATGCCGGATTTTGCTGGGTTTGAACGGACGCTTATTTCGCCGTTGAGTTTTGTGACTTTCACCCAATACGATCCGAGATTGCCTGTAGGCGTGGCGTTTGAACCGCAAAACCTCAACAACATTCTCGGAGAAATTGTCGCCAAACAAGGACTCAAGCAATTTCGGACAGCAGAAACCGAAAAATATCCTCACGTAACCTACTTTTTCAACGGCGGACTGGAAGAACCCTTTGCTGGAGAAGACCGAGAATTGATTCAAAGTCCGATGGTCGCTACCTATGATCAGTCCCCAGCCATGTCGGCTGTTGCTGTCACTGATGTCGCTAAGCAAGCCATTGAAAAAGGAATTTACTCGCTAGTAGTCATAAATTATGCTAATCCCGACATGGTAGGACATACGGGAAATCTCGAAGCGGCTATTCAAGCAGTGGAAACCGTCGATCACTGCTTGGGTCGGCTGCTCGCTAGTATCAGTAAAATGGGCGGTACTGCGATTATTACTGCCGATCACGGCAATGCAGAAACCATGAGGGATGAAGCTGGCAATCTCTGGACGGCTCACACCACCAATCCTGTGCCGTTGATCTTGATCGAAGGGGAAAAACGAATTATTCCTGGCTACGGGGGCGTGGTAGAATTGCGAGATGATGGGCGGTTGGCTGATATTGCTCCGACGATTCTCAACATCTTACAACTGCCTCAACCGGAAGAAATGACGGGGCGATCGCTCATTAAAGCGGCTCCCGTCGAAATCAAAACCAACCGCACTCCCGTTCGCCTCTCCCTATGAGTGTTTCCGATAATGGATTGGCTCAAATACTCTCAAATCTGATCCTCCTATCCCCCTTAAACAAAATCTGATCCCCCCTACCCCCCTTAAAAAGGGGGAATTATCTAAATCCTATGACCCTCGTTCAATTAATTCAAATTATCTGGGCTTCATCTGCTCTGTTGTTGATCGTTTTAGTTCTCCTGCACAGCCCCAAAGGTGACGGACTCGGCGGCATCGGCGGACAAGCTCAACTCTTTACCAGTGCTAAAACGGCTGAAAAAACCCTCAATCAGATTACTTGGACGCTGAGTACCGTTTTTATGGGACTGACTATTGTTTTAAGTGCAGGATGGCTTAATAAATGAACAATTAATCGATAATTGATAGGGTGGTTTATGCGTTCCTGGTGGAAACGTCAGGCAAGCTGGTTGTTTTTAGCAGGGATATTACTGGTCGTCGCTTGGTTTGGGGTTTCCTCGTGTATCCCTGTCTCCTCGTCCCCGCGTCTTCTTCGCCGCCATCTCTTAGTCGAGTCGGCCAATTCTTTAGAAACTGTCCTACCGCCTCTGAGAGTCCATGCTTTACCCCCATCCTTAACCCAATGGCAAGATCCTCAGCGTTCAGGCGATTATTTTGACGTTATTATACCCTCACCTGTTGGGTATTTAATTTGGTCGGAATTGCCGATTAAAATCTACTTCGATCACCCGGCCAATCCCGACGACCCAGCAGCCAGTACCCGCCGCTTTCAGCAGTGGGTAGAATCAGTGAAAGTCGCGATCGCCGAGTGGAATGCCTACTTGCCCCTAGTGGAAGTCAATTGCCCAGAACTAGCAGATATTCGCCTCGAAAGGGCCGAACCGCCAATTGGAGCAACCTTCGATCCAACAACGGGACAGTCGACCATTGCGAGAGCGCGATCGGCTCAAACCCGCTACGAATTCTACCTTCAACCCACGACTCCAGAGCGCCTGCGCCATCGCATGAACGTGAAAATCAGTCCCGGTCTAAGTCAAGCCTCGATTTTATCTGCTACACGCCACGAACTCGGCCATGCTTTGGGTATTTGGGGGCACAGTCCCGACGAAACTGACGCGCTCTATTTTTCCCAAGTTCGCAATTCTCCCTCCATTTCTGCTAGAGATATTAATACATTACGCAAGATCTACCAGCAACCGACGCGCCTGGGTTGGCCTTTGTCTTCGCCTCAAAACAATTGAAAAATAGGGGAATGAGGAGACGATCGATGGCGAACCCCCTATTCCTTCACTTTCTGCTATCCGTCAAACCCAGCTTTTTCGCTTTTGAGATAGCCAACCACAACCGCTAAACGCAACCAGGGCACTGATCAAACTCGGTTCGGGAATGGTGGTCGTGCCTGGGCCGGTTGCTGTGCCTGGGCCGGTTGCTGTACCTGGGCCGGTTGCTGTACCTGGGCCAACAGGTGCGTTTCCAAAAAAGAGGTTAGCGGTTGCTCGGAATAAACCGTCGAATTCTGAGTCGGGAAAGCCATCAGCATCCAATAGAAAGAAAGTATCACCAATGGTCACGCCTGTTTCAGGTTCTAATTGTGCCCCATTGTCAAGAGGTTCGACGACTAACTTGTTCCCAAAAACAGTGTTCGGATAGAAAGCAGCCAATCGATAGGTTGTATTCAAATCTAAAGCGGGTAAGGGCGTTGAAAGAGGCAAATACCAGAAGCCATTGTTGAAAGTTAACCCACTCGTATCAGTTGGAATTTGGACTTGGCTGATGATGGATTGATTGGAGGCTCTATAAAGAGTGACAGAAATAGGTGCTTCTATACCCTGAATAAATGTGCCTGAGCCAGGAGGATCTTCAAAATAGCCAAAAAGGCCAATTGCAGACACTTGTTGCCCAGCATTAGGGCTAGTTGCATCGAGAGAAAAATCAAAGCCAATGGTGATTAACTCGTTGGGATCTTGACAAGTGACACCAGGATTCGCACAATTGACGGGTAAATTATTGGGATTAGAGGGATCTATCTGATAGAGGCTAGCTGCCTTGGCACTGACAGTACTGCCAAGCACTAAAGCAACTCCCACAGATAGGGAGGGAACCCATTTTTGAACGCAAAGCTTCATAGAACTTCTTTCGCCAAAGCTGATGAGATAGATAGCGCTTCTAAACGCTATAGCTGAATTCTACCAAGATGTTTTTAATAGAAACCACCTCAGAAATTAAGAAATCTAAAAGGATTTTTTGTTAGTATTTTCTTAGCTTTTAATTATAAAAATAAACACTATGTTTGCAAAGGTTTATGTATGTTTTTTTGTTTTAATTTTAATTTACAAAATAGAGGGGAGTGAATAAAAATGATTGCTTTAAACTTGACTATTGCTTGTTTTTTGTTGCGTTAATTTACATATTGTAGAAGTTGTTAATTTATATTTACATGAATAGCCTTTCTCAGGCTAAAAAGTAGGATTTAAGTAATTTTTAAGAAATATGGCAAAAGTAATGATTCTAGCGATATAAGTAAACTTGTTAAGAAACCCGGTTTCTGCGTAAGAATTGCTTTAAAAACTAAAAATGAGAGACTAAGGATTAGAAAAACACTGCTTCTAGCCCTTTAATCTCTAATAATCCCTTTATTTCTTGCTTCTTTTACGGATAGAAGCACAACTGCGGCAATCCTAGCGTTTCTTCCCATCCCATCATCAAGTTCAAGCACTGTACTGCCTGGCCTGCCTGACCTTTGATGAGATTGTCGATGACAGACATGACGATAACGCGATCAGTGCGGGAGTCGGTTTCGATGCCAATGTAGCAGAGGTTAGTGCCGCAGGCCCATTTTGTCTGCGGATAAATGCCATTCGGTAAGATTTTGACGAAAGGCGAAGACCGATAGAAGGCATTGTAAATCGTTAAAATATCGTCGCGCACCAAACCCGGATCGCGCAAAGTCGCATAGACGGTAGACAGAATTCCCCGTACCATCGGGATGAGGTGGGGAGTAAACTGTACTCTCACTTCATGTCCTGCTAAATCTGAGCAAATTTGCTCAATTTCAGGTGTATGCCGGTGTTTGGCGACCCCGTAGGCTCCTAGCGAATTGTCTGCTTCTGCTAGCAACAGGTTCGTTTTAGCTTGGCGGCCTCCTCCAGATGTACCAGATTTTGCATCAATAATAGCGGTTTCCGGCACAATTAAGCCTTGTTTTAGCAAAGGAGCCAACGCTAGTAAACTTGCGGTTGGATAGCAACCGGGACAGCCGATAAGCTGGGCAGTTTTAACGTCTTCTCGGTACAATTCAGGCAGGCCGTAGACAGCTTTAGCGGCGGTTTCGCGATCGCTGCGTTCGGCTTTATACCAGGCAGTGTAAGTTTCTAAATTCCGAAAGCGGTAATCCGCCGATAAATCCAAGACTTTACACCCCAGGGCCATCAATTGGGGGGCCATGTCGCAAGCTAGTCCGTTGGGTAACCCTAAAAAGACTACCTGAGTGCGAGAAGCGATTACATCAACATCGATCGCTTCTACCGTTAATTCTAGGCGATGGCCGAGATGAGGATACAACTCTCCATAGAGCTTTCCCGCACTACTGTCCCCACCTAAATAAACAATGTCTACCTTTGGATGCTCCAACAACAACCGTACTAACTGTACGCCGCCGTATCCTGAAGCTCCAATAATACCAACTGGTATGCGTTCTAACTCACCCATAACTCACCTATCCTAACGCTCTCCGTATCAGTCCCACTTTGGCTGCATTGTAGTATCAAATCTCAAGCTTGAAACAAAAAATTTGTGAAATGGGTAATCGGAATTGCCTCTTGCCTAATTTTTTCTACCATCCCCAAGTCCCCGCACTCCCTTTAAACGGCCCGACAATCTCGCTGGTAATCCAGCCACCATAAAAGTCGCCAGCTTGGGAAATGATTTTTTCTTCATCAACATAACATGCATCCATCCGGCTCGGATAAAAAGCAACAAAATCTTTTATCGCCGCAAAAGCTGAAGTCGGATTAGGATAGTACCACCCCGCTTTGGTTACCTGTTTATCGCCGACGGCTACAGTATAGTAACTCGCCATGCCTTTCCACTCACAATAGGAATGTTGACTCGTAAATTGGAGATATTGCTGTTGGATATCTTCAGGAGGGATGTAGTAAACGGGAGGGTGACTAGTTTCAAGGACGCGATAAGTCTGCTGACTATCGGCAAGCGTTACGCCATTGAAAATGACTTGAATGCGTTTAGTAGAGGGTTCCAAACGAGGAGGACGGGGATAGTCCCAGACGGATTCTTGACCGGCTTGTGGTTCGATGCGTTGGGGTTGAAACATGGGTTATAGTAAGGATTAGCCTTATTAACTAAGGAAATTTGGAAAAAATAACCTAACAGATCCGGCAGCTATCGCTAAGACAAAACCAACCACAACAGAACGATTAATAAACTCTTGGGTGTCTAACCGTTTACTGATTCCCTTAACTTCTGCCTCAAGGGTTTTGATTTCTCCTTTTAGTTCAGCGTCTAGTTTGTCAATTCTTCCTTCTAGCTCGGTTTCAAGCGTCTCAAGTTTTCCTTCAAGCTTGACTTGTCCAATTTTGATGTCTGTAACGTCTTTTTGTAAGTCGTCTAGCTTAGCTTCAAACTTCTCATCAAGTCGGTCTAGCTTCTGATTGATCTGCTGTAAGATTTCTTCTAGCGAGTAAGTGACTGTTACAGGTGTTTGGCTCATAGGTTACACTCCTATAGATATAAACGAGATAAGCTGTCATGCCTTTAAATTGTATTATTAGAACAATTGTAGCACGGGTATTTTGTTCGCTAGTTGTTTAGAATTACTTATTTAGATGGGGCTGTCGAGTTAATGACAACGGGTGAAATTCACGAAATTATTAAAAAGTTTTTGGCGATTTTATTAGAAGCTAGAGCAGAATTTCTAAAAACCATTTAACACGATGTAGGGTGGGCAATGCCCACCTACCGCTATATGCTTTTAGCCAACTCAATCCAAGTTTTAATCCCTTTCCTAGTTGGCATTCCCGTTGCCGTAAATGCCCAAATATCTCGCTTATGCTGCGGCCCGTAGCTGATGTGAATGGGTTTATCTTTACCGTAAAAATACATAGAATCAAAAGGGAGTTTCTCAAATAAAATCCAATCAACTACGCGATCGCTCTCAACATTTACGATTAAAAAATCACAAGCAGCACCCAGTCTAGAACAGTAATATTTGTCATGACGATTGCGTTCGTGTGCCATGTGTTGATCTCTTTGCGGATCGATCCGACCGTTTTTGCTGCCTGTGCTTGGATCTTTTTGATTTAAATATTTTTTGAGTTCAGGAGAACAAAAACCATAAGTTAATTTAAACTTCTCGATGCCATATTGTTCAACAATTGGCTCCATAATCCATTGATTTAACTGTTTAATCGCTTCAATCGTTTCGGGAGTTTTGGGAAAAGGATCGATGCGATCGCTGTATTTCTGATAAGTTTGAGTACAACAACAAAAGTCTTTTAATGTCAAGTATTTTCCCAAGTTAATCGTTTGCATGAGGTTACTTAAAATTAATTGATTTCTGCTTCAGCTTCCCGACTAATCGGGCGAACTTGAAGATTATTTAACGCTTCAAAGGTGATTAATCTTTCATATTGATTGTGTCCGTTTTCGCTTTTACCAATACAACGAGTAAAGAAAATAGCAGCACCAAAGCCATTTTCGGGCGATCGCCTGACATAGCGTTTTCCCTGCCAAATGACGGTAGCAGCACCGTAGCGGTCTTTACGCTCGACTTCTGCATGAATCGAAGACCAATCAAAGGTGGGAAATTTTTTGAGATCGTAACGGTAATTGGGAGTTGACTTTTCTGGCGTTAGCATTTCAAGCGCAGCCGCAATTTTTTCCAAAGCAGTGAGTTGCTTTTCTTGAATTTGAAGCCATTGTTGGAATTGTTCGTTAGTCATAATTTTGAATGTATTTGACACAGTAGGGTGGCTTTGCTACAGACTAGTATAATTATACTAAATTCTTGAAAGATTTCTAGCTAACAGAACGCGATCGCTTTGTTGTGGCACAATTTAGAGAGACGTAAGCCGTAACCCCTTTATTTTTAATCATTATCGATGACTGCAAGCGCACCCTCCCTCCCCCCCCAATACGACGCAAAAACCACCGAGTCCAAATGGCAGCAATATTGGGAAAATAGTAGTATTTTTCGGGCTAATCCCGAAAAAGGTGGCAAAACTTACTGTATCGTTATTCCGCCTCCTAATGTCACTGGCAGCTTGCACATGGGTCACGCCTTTGAAAGTTCGCTGATCGATGTTTTGGTGCGCTACCATCGTATGAAGGGCTATAATACCCTCTGGCTGCCAGGAACCGATCACGCCAGCATCGGCGTTAGCACTGTTTTAGACAATTTGTTGAGAAAAGAAGGCAAAAACCGCCACGATCTTGGTAGAGACAAGTATCTCGAACGCGCTTGGCAGTGGAAAGAAGAATCCGGCAACACCATTGTCAACCAACTGCGGCGACTGGGTGTTTCTGTCGATTGGACGCGGGAACGCTTTACGATGGACGAAGGGTTGTCTCATGCCGTTCGGACTGCCTTCGTGCAACTCTATGAAGAAGGATTAATCTATCGCGGCAATTATTTGGTTAATTGGTGTCCTGCCTCAGAATCTGCCGTATCCGATTTGGAGGTAGAAAACCAAGAAGTTGACGGACACCTGTGGTATTTTCGCTATCTCTTAACTGATGGGACGGG
>JBGTNM010000255.1:0-6938 GCA_041743025.1 Microcystaceae cyanobacterium | reverse complement strand
GAAACCCAATGGCGGCAGTTGAAGGGCCACGAGATTGCCGGACAGATGTTTGATAACGAATATGACCTAGCCATGACCGTCATTGAGGGCATGGAGACGCGCAGTCAAGCCGGAGATTACCCACTAGAACGTTTTATATTTAATTGCGCCTAGCTACTTAGTCACCGAAGATAGCGATCAGTTGCTGTCCAAGTTCAGAACTGGGCACCAACGAGGTTGAAAGGCTAAGTACCATCGATTTTTAGGAATTTAGGTTTCTCCCCAGCGAAGGGAAATAGAGGGAGAAACCTAACCAAAAATCCAAAAAGCTATGCTAAAAATCTAGCAGAGCTGTTATGATGCCTTTAGTTAATTTTTCTCCCTTCCCTTTGCTTTGCTTGGACGGCTTGTGGGGGGGTATGGGATGTATTAAGACTCCTGGTTTGCCGCCAGGGGTCTTAATTTGTTTTAGAGAGAAGTGTCTCCTTTTGGCTAAACAGCCTGGAAAGTTTGCCGAAAGTTGAAACGATTATTTGGATGATAGCCGAAAAAACCCTGATTTGATCACCGATCAGGCGATTAGCGCCAAAAGTTGGCGTTTCAGAATAGCCTTCAGTCGATCAGGTTGCACCAGCCTCCCGTCAGATTGCTTTACAGAAAGGGGGAGAAACCTTTCAAGTTTCGGCAATATTGTGGAATCTTGAAAGATTTGCGTGTATTTTCGGAATGCTCCCCATAGCACACGCAGATGGCCGATCAGAATGATTCCACATCCCCCCCTGACCCAGAGGCGGAACCGAGCTATAGCTCCCATCGCGTCAGCATCCGCGAAGCCCTGCGAATGACGCTAGACAAGTTTGACGTTAATGCCAGGGATCTGGCTCAGCGATCTCAAGTCACCCAGGGAACGCTCTCGGGATTTCGTAACGGCAGGCGGGAGATCAATACCTCCTCGCTTCAGCGGGTGCTGGACGAACTTGAGCCCGAAGCGTTTGTTTATATGCTTTCGCTCATGCTGCAATCTGAGCAGGCTATGATCGCCAGTCGTAGCGACCAAGCCTCTGGCAGCAATTCCTTAGAAACCGATGCGTTGTTTGCGCTGATAGACACGTACTGTCGGCAGTGCAGCACCGAAGAACAGCTTGCTCTGCTCCGGGTCGTGTATAAGGCATCCCAAGCTAACCCAAACCTTGACAGCATGTAGCGCGATCGCGGGTTAAGTGCTGTGGCCGAGGGCTTCAGTTCGCCCTCTTGTAACGGCCCCCAAAATTCGTAGATAATCCCGATCGCTGCACTGGCGAACAAAGTCCTGAATTGCAGATTCCATCAGGAGCGCACGATCTTGGCCATCAGCTGCCAGCGGTTCAAGTTGGGGCAACCCTAGCAAGCGCAGCAAGTGCTCATGGGCTGATGGGGTCAAGGCTTGTCGGATCCTGTCGGTATCACTAGTTCTTAAGTCGGAGGTGCCGCTCAGGTACTTTGAGAGGCTGCTTTCTGAAATGCCAGCCGAGTGGGCTACGACGCTGGCCTGCGCCCCGTGTACAGCCATAACTTCTCTAAGAGCATCCCTAAATGAGACCACCCCAATGCCTGAAGCCATCGACCCATTCCTATTTGCTAGGTTCTTTCTATTGTAAATCCCGCCATTCCCTATACCAAACCAGAATGGCTGCTCAAGCAATGATCGGGCCTGGCGACAGCACCAGGGGTATAGTTTCGCTCTTCTTTTGTTAGGAAGACGCCAGAAGGTCTAGGTGAATTTTTTGGTTGAGCTGATTGATCGTACGTTCTCTAGCGTAGTTTGCGGCTGCGCGGGCCGCTTCAGCCAACACAACAGCTACCGTCGGCAAATCGGGTTTAGACTTGGCTGAAATGAGGTAGCCCAGCGATCGCAGGTAGTGGTCGTCCAGGTTAGTAGCTGCCAAGAGCCGCAGCAGACCTGCATCACCCTGCTGAAAAGCATCAAGAGCTCTTGAGCGGGTATCTGTTGTGGGTTCACCCAAGACAGCGAGGACGGTATCAACAGCCTTAAGAACTTGCTCGGGGAGGGGTTGGGACATCGTTAAACCTTTCTTTCTGGTAATGAACACGTGGTATCAAACTCAAGCTGGGGCGCATAGTTCGTTACCCAATAGCAGTCAAAATGCTGGGCCACAATGCGGCTAACTACCTGAGACATGGGGCCAAGGTCAACCAACTTGCAGGTTTTGAGCAGCACCAGATTAAAGCCACCCATCGAAAGCGTGTTGTAAAGTCGCTTATTCTCCACACCCGTGGGCACAGGAGGGACGGTGTCTAATGGAGTTGCACCAAAGGCGGGACGCCCAGCTAGGTAAGGGCGCAGCTCTTCGTCTGAGCCATCCCGAAGCGTTTTGTACCAGTCACCAACAGACATCCCTCTGGCGTCACAGTCCTGATAAGCACAGTCAACGTAGTAGTCTCGATTGACCTTAAAGAACGCTTGGATGCACTGCTTAACCAGGTCTTTAGACGACCAGTGCAGCCCAACACAGGCTTGGTCATAGCGTGACCGGGTCTCCGCATCCATATAGATGTAGTTGATCCTTAAATCAGGCATTGGGGTCAGATAATCAGCGCTTGCCTTATTAAGCACAAATTTAACTGACCATGAACACAGAATAGCATTAGTAGAATTAAATTTACACTATCTAGAATTATCTGTGCTATACATCGGTCAGGGTTGCAGCGTTCTGGCGTTCAACCTGGCCATCCTCTGATGTTATAAACTGCGAGTAACCCCCATGCCTCAAGCCTTTCTCCCCGCCACCTTGTCTACCGCAAGCCTGCAAGTCACCATTGAACCTGACGCCGAATCAGGGCGAGAGATCATCCGCATCTTGGTCATTGGCCCTGCCTACGGTGTCGAGCGCATCGTTCACGAACTTTTTCGTCTTGGCTTTGCTGAAGTACGTGAGTGGAGCAAGCCGCAACCCACCGGACGCGTTCATGAAATCATGCGGGTGCTCACCCGCTATGTATTGGCAGAGTGAGGGTAGATGGGCCATGAGCGGCCTATTCCCAACTCCCCCCCCACTCCCCGACGATCCCAGATCCAAGCCTTACGCGCTTGTTCTTTGGCTATGAATCTACCGGCTATAGATTTTGCTCAATGGTGAGCAGACAATTGCTCCTTCCAAGAAGAAAGCATTTAATGCCCCATGCGTCATTATTCGCAAGCGGGCTGTTTTGCTATGATCGAAACATTCTACAGAAATTGTATGTAGACGATCAAAATTGAACTTTTAGCTAGATCGCACAATAATTTAGAACAGAACCAAAAACTCGAGCCTAAATAGGTCACCCATACTCCTCCAAGAGGTCATCTACCTTAAGGCATATCTCGAGGAATAATTTATAGGAAACAAAATTTATAGAAAAGCCATCTTTAACCTAATGTATTTGGGTGACAGAGATTTTTGCTTCATGAACAAGATGTCGCCTAGTTCCCACGTAGACGACCTAATCGACCAGGTGAAAAGGCTTTCGCCTGCGGAGCGAGATCGGGTTTTAGCAGAATTAATGCGGGAGAGCGCTTTAACCCTTGTTATTGGTGGCTCCGGCACCGATAAATTCAAGGTTATTACCCAGAGTCAAACTATGGCCCTTCTGTCAATCGTTATTGATCAATCGCCATTCGATGAAGATAGAAAATGCTCATGACAACGATAGAGAATTCTCATTCTACCATGAGCATGGGTACTCCAAGGTTGGCTATTTCAGCATATGGAAAGCTGAAGTGAAGACATTAGTTTAGCCGTCCAAAGGGCTTTTTACTCCTCGCCCGCCCCGATTTAGAACGTGGGTGTAAATCATGGTTGTCTTCACGTCTTTGTGGCCCAGGAGTTCTTGAATTGTACGGATGTCATAGCCAGCTTCTAGAAGGTGAGTAGCAAAGCTATGACGAAACGTATGGCAACCGACTTTCTTAGTAATTCCAGCTTGCCATACAGCTTGTTTTACCGCTTTTTGAATCCCACTCTCATGCAAATGATGCCGCCGCATTTCTCCGCTACGAGGGTCTTTCACGATTCGGCCCGATGGGAAAACGTATTGCCATATCCAATCTCGGTTAGCATTGAGATACTTGCGCTCTAGCGCAAATGGCAGATAGACCGAACCAAAACCGCGCCCTAGGTCTTGCTGGTGTTGTCGCCGAACCCCAATAAATGATCCTGGAGTTCTGTGAGCGCGCTAGCTGGCAGCATTGTGATCCGATTCTTTCTACCCTTACCGTCTCTGACAATGATTTGCTGCTGGGCAAAATCAAGATCTTTGATGCGCAGTCGCAAAACCTCAGAAAGCCGCAAACCACTGCCATAGAGAAGCTTGACCACAAGCTGATGAGGGCCATCGATCGTCTGAATGATGGCAAATGCTTCCGTCTTAGTTAACACCACTGGCAAATTACGCGGTCGATTTGCCCTAACAGCGTTGATGCCAGCGATCTCAATCCCTAAAATTTTGTGGTACAGAAACAATATTGCGTTGAGCGCTTGATTTTGAGTCGAGGCCGCAACCTGCTGGTTGACGGCCAGATCCGTCAAGAACGCTTCAATTTCATGTCGACCCATGTCTTTGGGGTGGCGCTTATCATGAAACAAGATGTATCGCCTGATCCACTGGACGTAGGTTTCTTCTGTACGGTAGGCGTAATGATTCAACCGCATGGCCTCACGTACCTGATCTAGTAGTTTTGTCGGCTTCTTCTGAAGGGGAAAGTCGTGTGCCATCAGTACACCATGTGATAAACAATACAAAACAGTCTATATGTACTATGGCTAAATTATGTGGAAGGTTTCTGGCTATCTACCCAGATCCGGTTAATATGCGGAAAGTTTCTAGAGATCTAGCGGATTGTGGTAGATATACGGAAGCCTTCTGCCTATCTGCCCTCCTAGGGACGATATGTGGAAACTATCTCTCTAAAAAGATTGTTAGGCAGAGTTTCGTAGAAAATTTTATTGGACAACTTAGTGTAGATACTCAGCAAACTACTTTATATATTTTTCTCTAGAGTTTAGCTGAGAAATTTCTAGCAATCAAGAAATTTTTATTGTGTGAAACTCTTGTTTTGGAGATCAATTTTGACTCAGCAATATCTTCAAATTGCCACTGCATCAATAAGTTGTTTTGAATTTTTACCTACGCCCGATGGAGCTCATATCCCTGTCCGTTATTGGCCAGATGTAAGACATCTTAATGGAATTACATTTATACCTTTCAAAGTCTTTGTCTATCAACAGGCCAATGCTCCAACTTTTGGTGAAGCAAAACTTTTTGTTTGCCATTTTATTGAGGCTGAAAACAAAATGGATGCGATAAATCAAGGATGCGTACAGGTAAATGTTCTGCTGAATCATATATCAATGCTGTATGGCTTTGGAGCACGATTAATGCATGATGAAACGATTGTTATTCATCGTGCAAAAAAACCTGGGTTTCAGATATCAAATTTAGATCTTAAAATCAAAGATGGCATAGTTGATTCATTCTCGATTTTTGATTCCAACTCTTTAAGAAGCCAAGATGGTAATCCTATAGCTGATGGCATAGATAGCAAGATTATTTATACATATATAGGGGCAGTTACACACGAAGAACATGTTGGGGTATGCTTCAGCTTTAATGATCCAAAGGGTAATGATATAAGTGTTTCAATGGATGGAAAGTGTTTAAATTTATCAGAAGTTCCACCCAAAATGATACTTAGAGAAAGTTTCGGCCAAGCAAGCGATATAAATTTAATAATTGATCTATGGGTAGATGCTATCACTACTCCTAATATTATCGCTTCATTCATTTATCTATGGCAAATAATCGAATTTATAACGAAGAGATGTGGCCCGCAAGAACTTTTGATCTCAGAAGATCACATTAGCTTGGTCGAAAAACTTTTAGTGGAAAAGGGGTATGACAAAGAGATTGTAAAGGGTCGCATCTCGAATTTAATTAAAGGATTGCCATCAAGCAGTTTTGTTGAGCAGGCTAAAGAAGGAATAAGACAAGTATTTACTGACATTGAAATACCTGAAAACTTTGATGACGTGATTCGCAAAGCACGAAAGTTTAGAGGTAGATATGTTCATCCTCAGTCTAATATTGAGCCACACTCAGATTCGTTTTACGAATGTTATAGTTGTCTTCGTGAAATGATCAAAGACTTGCTAGACAGTGCGAAGCAAAATTTTGCCTAAGTTATAATTAATTTATTGTTAATTGGGTTAAATTTAATGCCTAACAATCGCAATGCACCGGAACTTTGAAGTATGTAATCTATTGGCAAGAGTTATTTGTGTCCGGTGATTGCGACCGTTAGGCGCACTTAGTGGATTGTCAAGCTAAAAATTGTGTGTACCTAATCTTTGAAACCTTTCGCTAGCAAGACATTCGGAAATCACTTGCGCACAAAATCAAAATTGACAGACTAATAGTCACATTCTGAAACATCAGATTTTTCGTCATGAAGAAAGCAAATCTGTAATTAGGTAACTGTTATGTCCCTCCCCAATGGGCCAAAAACTCCGGCAATTTGGCAAATGTTCTACTGGATTACCAGGCCATTTTCATTTATGCGTAGCTGTACTCATGATTATGGCGATTGCTTCACGGTAATGCTGGGTGAGAAATTGGCTCCTGTCGTCTTCTTCAGTCATCCTCAAGCCCTGCAAACCATTTTGACTAGCGATGATTCCAAGATGTTTGATGCTCCTGGTGAGCTAAACGGTCTATTTGAACCATTTCTAGGAACGCAATCTGTGATTGGGTTAAGTAGCGATCGCCACCGCAGGATGCGTCAGCTGATGATGCCCCCGTTTCATGGCGAACGGATGCGTTCCTACGAACAACTCATTGGTGACATTACTGAGGATGTGATACGCGAATGGACTGTTGGTAAATCCTTCTCAGTTCAGGAGTCCATGCAAGCTATTTCCATGCGA
>JBGTNM010000254.1:0-12942 GCA_041743025.1 Microcystaceae cyanobacterium | reverse complement strand
CTTCCCTCAACAATTTAGCAGAACTCTACCGTTCCCAAGGGCGCTACGAAGCAGCAGAACCCCTCTATAAAGAGGCTTTAGACCTATATAAACGCCTCTTAGGAGACAACCATCCCGATGTCGCTTCTTCCCTCAACGGTTTAGCAGAACTCTACCGTTCCCAAGGGCGCTACGAAGCAGCAGAACCCCTCTATTTAGAAGCTTTAGACCTGAGAAAACGCCTCTTAGGAGACAACCATCCCCATGTCGCTGCTTCCCTCAACAATTTAGCAGAACTCTACCGTTCCCAAGGGCGCTACGAAGCAGCAGAACCCCTCTATAAAGAGGCTTTAGACCTATATAAACGCCTCTTAGGAGACAACCATCCCCATGTCGCTACTTCCCTCAACAATTTAGCCTTACTCTACAGTTCCCAAGGGCGCTACGAAGCAGCCGAACCCCTCTATTTAGAAGCCATTGCTATCTGTCGGAGAGTGTTAGGAGAAAATCATCCCAATACGAGAACAATTGTGAATAATTATGCCACCATGCAAGCACAACGCAGTCCTCGCCGCCGTCGTGTTGGTTGGTTACAGAGGGTGTTAGGGTTTATTATCTTGCCGTTTTCTGGGTTGAGGCGGTTGTTGCGGGGTTTTTGGGGGAGGCGTTGAGTCAGAAGTCGGAAGTAGAATTAGTTTTACTCCAAGCTTCAGGTTCAGAGATTCAAGTTCCGTGTTCAGAGGTTCAAGTTCCATGTTCAGAAGTTCAAGTTCCATGTTTTGAGGTTCAAATTTCGGGTTCAGAGGTTCAAGTTCCATGTTTAGAAGTTCAAGTTTCGAGTTCAGAGGTTCAAGTTTCGGGTTCAGAAGTCCAAGTTCCGTGTTCAGAAGTTCAAGTTTCGGGTTCAGAAGTCCAAGTTCCATGTTCGGAAGTTAGGTTTCACAATCCGCCGTGAAATCAATTTCACGGCTAACAGCGAAAGTCATCTGAAGATGACTAAGGAAAATCTTAGTGTAGAGAGGATTAGTTTTTAAGAATTTAGGCTATCCTTAAAAAGGAAATCCAATCATTAAATTAATATTTTATTAGTCCCTTTAGTGGACTTTAGCTATTAGCCTTGAACTTAAGTTCAAGGCGGGTTGAAGACTTCCCTTCCTAATCTGCAATAAATTTCAAGGCGGGATGAGGACTCAAAGCTAGCCCTTTTTAGCCAAGTTACTTAAAACCAACAAATTATCCTATTATTAAGATGTCATTATGGCGATTGTATTACCATATTGTTTGGGCAACAAAATTTCGACAGGCGTTAATTTTACCAGAACAAGAACGTCAATTATATGATTATATTATTGGCAAATCAGATTCTTTAGGCTGTATTGTTCATGCTATTAATGGAATCACCGATCATATCCATTTAATCGTTTCTATTCCTCCTCGATTAGCTCTCTATGATTATGTTAGACAAATTAAAGGCAGCAGTTCCCATTATATGAATCAACAATTGTCCTTGTCTAATCGATTTGCTTGGCAAAAGGGATATGGAGTCTTTTCAATTAGCATAAAAAATTTAGATATTGCCATCAATTATGTTAATCGACAGAAAGAACATCATGAAAACGGAACCATGATTGCAGCATTGGAGCAAACTTCAGATGAGGATAATCCACCAGCAAGATATTATCATAAATAAAGGACGCTACGAGGAAGCCGAACCCCTCTTATTAAATAAATTTGCAAAAAAGTGTCGCTATCTCATACGGTTTCCAAAAATTGGACGTAGCTATCGAGAAATTCGTCATTATACTAGATTTAGCGTGCAAACATCAGACGCAGGATTTTCTATCATGGGAAGATGAGAGAAAATCAATCCTCTTTAATGTCATCCTCCATCCACTCGCTATCACCTGAAATTATCAATCTTATCGCTGCCGGAGAAGTTATCGATTCGGTTGCCGCCGCCGTTCGAGAATTGGTCGAAAATGCCCTTGATGCTGGGGCAAACCGCCTCACTATTGCGCTAAATCTCTCAGGATGGCGATTGCAGGTGGTAGATAACGGCAAAGGAATGTCTCTGGCAGATTTGCGCTGTTGTGCCAACCCTCACAGTACCAGCAAAATAGACAGCCTTGCTGATTTGTGGAAAATTTCTAGCTTGGGGTTTCGCGGAGAAGCGCTACACAGTCTCACCCAAGTAGCAGACTTAGACATTGCCAGTCGCCCAAACCATGAGGAGAACGCAGGGTGGCGCATTTACTACAAGTCTCAAGGAGAACGCCAACCCGAAGAAACTGCCGCGATCGCCCCTGGTACAATTGTTACTGTTACCAATCTCTTTGGCAAAATACCGGTTCGCCGTCAGGCACTACCTTCTCTTTCTCAACAGCTAAAAAGTGTTCAGACACTCCTGCAAAATATCGCTCTTTGTCACCCTCATGTTACCTGGCAAATCTGGCAAGACGAGCAACTTTGGTTCAACATTAGTCCCGGAAAAACCGCCCAAGAAATCCTGCCGCAATTTCTCAAAAATGTTCATTTTAATGATTTACAATTTCTCTCTCAACCAATAGAAAGTTTTCCTGCCAGCCAAGACAAAATTGAAATTCAACCGGCTTCGATAGAGTTAGTGTTAGGATTGCCAGATCGCTGTCACCGCCGCCGTTCCGATTGGGTGAAAGTCGCTATTAACGGGCGAGTCGTGCGATCGCCAGATTTGGAACAGGGCATCTTAACTGCTTTTAGCCGTACTTTACCCCGCGATCGTTTTCCAGTTTGTTTCCTTCATCTCAAAATTTGCCCCAGTCAAATCGACTGGAATCGCCATCCAGCCAAGGCTGAAATTTATCTCCATAACCTCGATTTTTGGCAAGAAAAAGTAGCCGAAGCGATTGAACAAGCTCTGCGCCTTGTGCCTCAAACTGCCGTTACAACTATTCAAAATCAACGGGTTAAAAAATTACTCAAAGTATCAGAAGAAAAGTCTACTTATCGTATTGCGCCCAAGTCTCCCACTGATCTTGGTTTGATGCAACTCCAGGCGGTAGGACAAGTCAGAAATACTTATATTGTGGCTGAACACGCGAGTGGATTGTGGTTAGTCGAACAGCACATCGCTCACGAACGAATCCTATACGAGCAACTTCAAGACGAGTGGAAATTGATTACGCTAGAAATTCCCATTGTTCTCAGTCAAATTTCTTCCCATCAAATCGAACAATTACAGGGTATCGGCTTAGTCATTGAATCGTTTGGCGAACAAATGTGGGCAGTTCGGACAGTGCCAGAAATGCTTTCTTTACGAGAAGATTGCCAAGATGCTTTAATTGAACTGAGTTTAGGCGGCGATTTACAAACAGCCCAAGTTGCAACCGCTTGTCGCAGTGCTATTCGCAATGGAACACGGTTAGATTTATTGACAATGCAAGACCTTTTAGATCGCTGGAAAATGACCCGCAATCCGCGCACTTGTCCTCACGGAAGACCGATTTATTTATCTTTAGAAGAAACTTCTTTAGCGCGTTTTTTCCGCCGTCATTGGGTGATTGGTAAAAGTCATGGAATTTAATGGTAATCTCTTCAATATATATTACACATTCATGGATAAGGGCGAACGCCATTCGCCCCTACAAATTGTGTATTCTACTCAAATGAAAATGGCGATAAATTATAGGCGTTTCCCTAACTTCCAATCTTCCCCGCCAGACAATTGAGATAAATAGTTGTTAACTGTTTTGGGTAATTCTTGAATGGGGTAATTATAAGTAAAAGCTAATAAATCTTTAGCTATTGCTAAAACTTCCTCTCTATTCACCATTTCTGTCAACTGAAAAGGACTGTAGCAACCTTCTAATACTTCAACACTGGCATCACTGACAGCAATTTCTAAGGATTCCTCCAAAATCGGTATCCAGTCAGATTGATTGATATAATAGCTTTTTTTATTCTCTTTAAGATTAAGTTTGCTAATTTCAATAATGGAACCTCGGATAGAAGCTGCCCCAGAGTTCGTTAATCTTTGTTCTACTTGATTTTTGATTAAATGGACTAGCAGTCGAATGATAAAAGATTCTATCGCTCGTAAGATTGCTTTCTTACTCATCCCATCTAACTCATCGAGCAGAACTAGGGCATCAGCACAACGCCCTTCTAGAATACTTTTTCGTAAATCAATAAGTTCTTGCACCATTGACTGTCTGCTGATTGCGTTATTTTAATTATAATAGAATAATTAGAAAATTTATAAGCTGAGATGCATCTAAACGACAGATGACGCTTCGAGCAAGATGCTCGCCCTACAATAGTTCTAACGATCCCGATAATGCAATTTAAATACATGACAGCTTACTATAATTATGAATCAATCTACTCTCCTCAAGCCACTTCCTGCTAAACTGATTACCGTAGAAGAATTTAAGCCTTACGGACAGTTGATTACACCTGCAAAAGATGGAAAATCTTACGATGATCAAGATGCTCAATTAAACTTAAAAAATGGGACAACTCGTTTCTATATTATGCGCCTAGAAAAGCGAGGAAGAAAGTTTGATAAAATTACTCGCCACAGCCAATGTACGCAGTGTTTGGGATCGCTTGGAGGGAAAGAATGGTTAATCGCAGTTTCGCCGCCATCACGCAGCGATCGCCCCGATCTCAATCAGTTGGCTGCCTTTAGAATTCCAGGTGATTGTTTTATTAAATTAGCGGTAGGAACTTGGCACGCTGGGCCTTATTTTGATGATGATTTTATCGATTTTTACAATTTAGAATTAAGTGATACTAATATTGTCGATCACTTTAGCCATAATTTTCGCCAAGTAGAGCAGCTTGAATTTGAAATTATTTAACCTCAATTATTTTCGTCGTTGTTGAAGTTGGCGGTAAACATCTTTGATATCGACTTGATGGTAAGCTAGAGCAACTAAAGTGTGATAAAATAAATCTGCAACCTCAGAAGCGATCGCTTCGGTATCATCATCTTTACAAGCCATGACAACTTCTGCTGATTCTTCGCCAATTTTTTTGAGAATTTTATTATCTCCTCCGGCTAATAATTGACAAGTATAAGAATTTTCAGTCGGCTGATCTCGGCGATCACAAATCACTGCAAAAACCCCAGATAAGGTATCCGCAGGCGGTGGTATTTTTTGCCCTTCAATCTGATGAAAACAGCTTCTTTCTCCCGTGTGGCAGGCAATATCTCCCATTTGTTCGACCGTGATTAAGAGCGCGTCACTGTCACAGTCGTAGCGGATAGCTTTTACTTGTTGAATGTGTCCAGAAGTTGCCCCTTTGTGCCATAATTCTTGTCGAGAGCGACTCCAATACCAAGTCTCTTGCGTTAAGAGCGTTTTTTGTAATGACTCCTGGTTCATCCAAGCCATCATTAATACCGTTCCGTCGAGATAATCTTGAGCGATGGCAGGAACTAATCCCTGTTCGTTGTAGCGAATTTTATCTAACGGAATAGCGTTAGTCAGAGAGTTTTGGTTGAAAGACATAGAAACTGTTAGTTGAGTAATAGCAGTCAAAAATACAGTGACATTTAGATTAATAATATCATGAAACCTACCTCAAAAGAATTCTGCTTTTGTGCGATCGCTCTGGGTTCTCAATATCGAGAAATGGCCAAGTTGCTGGCTAACGATTTAGAGAGTTATTCTCCCAATACTTTAATTTATATTTTTACTGACAATCCGAGAGAGTTTGACAGCCAGCATAATGTCATCGCGCTTAAACATCATCAACAGGGAATTCAAAATTGTTACAATGACCGCCGTTTGCTTCTAGAACGAGTTTTCGTCGATTTTCCGACCGCGATTCAGATTGACGTTGATACTAGAATTATTGGCAATATACCCAATGGTTTAGAATTTCCGTCAGGCATCATTGGGTTTCAGAAAAATCTTATCGATCATGTCTCTAAGGCACGTCCCCACAGTTTAGCCATGATGCAAACACTGGCAGCAAAATTAAAAATTCCGTTAGAAAATGCACAATGGGTAGGAGAAGCTTTATTTATTGTGACGAGAGATGGCCCTAAAGAGAATGAGTTTTTTAGATGGTGGGAACAAATTGCACGTTACGCTGAATTGAGGGGAATGCACAGTGGAGAAGGGAGTTTAATCGGATTGGCAGCCGCCAAAGTCGGCTGGAAAATCAAAAGCCATTCAACTTGGGAAACCCTCAGCCAATTGAGTCAGCATTGTGACGCTTCTCGTTCGGTTAAAAGAAGTTCTTGGCAGCAGTTTCAGCGAAGAATTGGCTATCACTATCGCTTAAATAAAGCGAGGCTAGCAGCTTTAAAAGATTTTGATTTTTATTATAGATAAATCGCACAAAATCATCCTTTAAACAGTCAGGACAAATTACTTTAATCATGTCGCCAACTCTCATAATCGCCGCTATTTTGCTAGTTTTTGTGCCGATTTCCCTCGCCGCCAACTTTCTCGACTGGGGCGCAGTAGCGATTTGCTTAACGTCTGCGGTTGCGATCGCTGCACTGTCGTTTTGGCTGAGTACCGCCACTAAAAAGATAGCCTCTGTCACGGGAACTGTGTTAGGAGGGTGGATTAATGCCCTTTTTGGCAATGCGACTGCCTTAATTATTACAATTGTTTCTCTCAAAGCCGGATTGGTAGATCTCGTTAAATCGAGTATTACTGGTAGCATTCTCGGCAATCTCCTCTTAGCGATGGGATTAGCTTTGCTCGTCGGCAGTTTGCATTATGGAGAACAAACCTTCCAACCCCAAACCGCTAAAATTAATGGCCCTTCGATGACCCTAGCAGTCATTGCCATCGCTTTGCCGACAGTGGTTATCAATACTTCCTTAATGGTTAGTGGAGAGGCCATTCACCAGCTTTGCCTGATTGTTGCTACGCTGTTGTTGCTAGTCTACGGACTGACTGTCTTTTTTTCCTTTCAAGGACACAATGACCTTGAAAGCCCTGGGCAAAAGAAGGAAGAAAAATCCCCTTTTATTTGGCTCTGGGTAGGGGTTTTGCTGATTTCAACCTTAGTCGTGGCTTATGAATCCGATTTGCTGGCCAGCAATGTCGAAGAAACGCTGCAAGGATTGCATTTAACGCCGTTGTTTGTGGGAGTCATTTTGGTGCCTCTCGTTAGCGATGTGGCGAGTATTGTCACGGTTGTTCGCCTCTCGTTTGACAATCAAATGGATTTGGCCGTAGCAACCGTCATGGAAGATAGCCGACTGGTCGCTTTAGCTCTAGCACCGGTGCTGGTTTGGGTCGGACAGGCCATACATCAACCAATGGATCTCAACTTCAATCTTTTTGAGGCAATCTCGCTGGCGGTTGCTGTCACGACAAACAACTTAATTAGCTTTAGCGGTCGCTCTAATTGGCTAGATGGCGCATTATTACTAACGACCTACGCTATTTTGGGAGTCGCTTTTTATTATCACCCTGCTTGATGAGCGCGATCGCACAAAGGCAGTCATTTTCCTTTCACGGGACATGATTTAACGTTATGCCGCGTTTCCACACATAACTTCTCGCACTCTGAAGCAGGTTCAGTTTTGCAATGACTCATCTATTTGCTGCTGAAGCTGCTGTACTTCCTCAATCGATAGACTCGCCCCACGAGCAACTGCTTCGACCGATAAGCCATCTCGTAAAAAGTTGAGTGCAATCTCTCGTTGCGTACTTGCCTTTGCCCTAGTTTTTGCCTCTTCTTGGATAGTAACGATAAATCACTGATTCCTGCATGATGTCTCTCCGAAGTAGACGATAAATCACTTCCTCCTCTAATCTTAGCCCAGCCAGAATCGCTGAGGCGGCAGTCAGATTGGCTTGCGTTGTTGGATCTGCAATCTGAGCAACCATTTGGGCAACTTGGCGCAATGTTGCTTCTGAGTCAGAGGTCTGGCTCAAAGCCGCAAAGGGGAGCAGTCCCGGATATTGCAAGAAAAATGTGGCGGGTTGTTCCCAGAGACAAACCACCTCGAATTCGTGACGAGTTCGCTCCATCGAAAAGCTTGTTTGCCGAACAAGGTCAGAGCCAGTGGACTGAAGATACAGCACAACTTGTCGCATCGTTTTGTCTGTATATCGCCTGTATACTCGCACACGGTAATCCAACATCCGAAACGGAATATCCCGTTTGGGACGGGTTTGAAATTCTAGATACAAGACAGACTCGTGCGACTCCAGTAGAATCAAAGCATCGGCTCGAATAGGTTCAAGGGAGAGTTCGGAGGGTTTTAGCTCTGTCAGGGTGATCGAATCTCCCAGCAGCCAACTGGCAAAATCGGCTGAGAAATTTTCGGCAAGAAATCGGCAGGTATCGTCATACATGGAGAGATTGTATGATTTTTTACCCCGATCTCGACATGATCGCTACAATTTTGCCGTGATTGCCCTCCTTGAAGACGTAGAATAAGACAGAGAAGATGCGTTACAACACACCCGACGCGATGGGTGCTCTAATTTGGGTTCTATAATGCAGATGACCCATGTTAAACACTTGATTGCCATTCGTTGGTAGAGGCTTTTTATGTTGAGGTTGGAACGCATTAGCAAAATCTATCCGACGGGGGAAATTTTGCAAGACATTAATTGGGAAATCAAACCAGGCGATCGCATCGGCTTAGTCGGTGCCAACGGGGCTGGCAAATCCACCCAACTGAAAATCATTGCTGGAAAGGTAGAGCCGACCTCTGGTGAAATTATCCGTCCTGCTAGTCTTCGCATTGCTTATTTAACTCAAGAATTTGAAGTCGATCCTACCCGTACTGTTCGAGAGGAATTCTGGACGGTATTTACAGAAGCCAATGACATTCAAAATAGCCTACACCAGGTACAACAGCAGATGGAAACCGCCGATCCAGAACAATTAGATCGGCTCATTGGCAAACTAGATCGCTTGCAGCGTCAGTTTGAAGCGCTAAATGGCTATGGATTGGATACCCAAATTGAAAAAATCTTGCCAGAAATGGGCTTTACCCCAGAAGATGGCGATCGCCTGGTCAGTGCCTTTAGTGGCGGCTGGCAGATGCGAATGAGCTTAGGTAAGATTCTGCTACAAAACCCCGATATCTTGCTGCTAGACGAGCCAACCAACCATCTAGACTTGGAAACCATCGAATGGTTAGAAACCTACCTCAAGGGACTAAACGCCCCAATGGTCATTGTGGCGCACGACCGTGAATTTCTCGATCGCCTCTGTACGCAAATTGTCGAAACCGAGCGGGGAGTCTCAACTACCTACCTTGGCAACTACTCTGCCTATCTAGAGCAAAAAGCCCTTAGCCGGGAAAGCCAACAAAGTACCTTTGAACGGCAACAAAAAGAAATGGAACGGCAGCAAGTGTTTATTGAGCGCTTCCGTGCCAGTGCCACTCGTAGCACTCAAGCAAAAAGCCGAGAAAAACAACTCGAAAAAATAGAACGGGTGGAAGCCCCTACCACTGAGTTGAGAACCTTACGCTTTCAGTTCCAAAGCGCACCTCGCAGTGGTCGAGAGGTTGTAACCCTTCAAGACTTGACTCACACCTACGACGATAAGATCTTGTTTTTAGGGGCCAATCTGGAAATCGAACGGGGCGATCGTGTTGCCTTTCTAGGTGCTAACGGAGCCGGCAAATCTACTCTCCTGCGCCTGATCGTGGGCATGGAACAACCGACTGATGGCAAGGTAGAACTCGGTAAACACAAGGTTATTCCTGCCTATTTTGAGCAAAATCAGGCAGAAGCCCTCGACCTCAGTAAGACGGTCATGGACACCATTCACGATGAAGTGCCTGATTGGAAGAACGAAGAAGTCCGCACCTTTCTAGGACGTTTTCTCTTTAGCGGCGACACCGTTTTTAAACAAGTAGCGGCACTCAGTGGCGGTGAGAAAGCTCGCCTTGCCCTTGCCAAGATGCTGTTACAGCCTGCTAATCTGCTCATTCTCGATGAGCCAACCAACCATCTCGATATTCCAGCTAAAGAAATGCTGGAAGAAGCCTTACAGAACTATGACGGCACGGTAATTGTTGTAGCGCACGATCGCTACTTCATCTCGCAAGTTGCTAACAAAATTGTCGAAATTCGCGACGGGGAGTTGCACGTCTATCAAGGTGACTATCACTACTATCTGGAGAAATTAGAAGAGGAACGGCAAAAAACAGAACAAGAGAGAGTAGCGGCAGAGAAAACGGCTAAAATGGCTACCAAACGCGCTAAACAACAAGCAAAAAAGGCAGATAGCAAGGTTCGTGCTTGAAAATCATTCAAACGAGACGCGATCTAACGTTGCCCATCACCCGCCGCAGATAACCTCTGCATCATAACCGATCAGCTTTCGGCGGTCGGTGTGCATGGGCGTTGTTAGCTTGCCTCTGCTGCTATCTGTGAGTGCGACTGCTTAGATATTGAAAGCCCGATACCTAGGTGCTGCCAAAGCCTGTGGACGTTAAATTTCGTACCTCAACCCAACCTACGCGAGCTAGAAAGACTGGTCTATGTCGAGCCTATGTTTCATAGGGTTAGTTCTACCACTGATTCCAAAGGTCAATTGCAGCCGTTAGAAACGCCTCACACTTTTCCTTGCGCCATGTGACAGGTGAATTTTCGTGGAGTAAATAATATTGCTCATTTGCACAGACGAACTTTGATCGGTCTGCTTGGTGAATCCAGTTAATGACGTTGGAAAAGGTGTCTTGATAGCTCTTGCCAAATTTGTCGTTAGGCACGTTGTATAACAGACCTTCAAGGTAGTATGAGGGAGCAACCCCGCTCTCAATCATCTCTTCTGCGATTAACTTGCTCCGAAGATTCTTTAAGATCCGAGCCATAGGTTTAAACCACATAGATGTGCTTTGGTGCTTCTTCGTAAGATTGTCTGAATGCTGCTTTGGATAGTTCACAATTTGCGCCCCGGAAGCCGTATAGAAACAAATCCCTTCATCGTAAGACTGATTCGAGGTGGAAAGGAACTTGTGGTAGCGCCGAAACTGGATGGCGGCAATAACATCTGCCTTTCTCCGATTTCCATACGCGGCAATTGCGATAGCCTTCTTACCTTCGTCCACGTCACTTCTATATTGCCCTGAAAGTACGCTTAGAACATCCGCACTGAAATTAGTGTGTGTATATGTTGCATCAGAATGAGATTTCTTAAAGGCTTCTTGTTGTTCGGTCGGTAATGGTGAGAGGTCATGCTGAAAGCAATCGTTGAGCTTGATGACTATGTCAACATCACTTTCACTGTAGATATTCGTATCGTTACCATATGACCCTTGCAGGAAAACCTTGTAGTTCTTTGCTGAGTAGGGTGTATCTTTATTTTCCAATACGGTTTTGATGGAATTGTAAGTATTTTTTGATTGGGTGATTGATCCTTGATGAGACCAAGTATCAAGTTGCGATTCAGGAATTGGCATGACTAGCTCCAGTGTTAGCTACATTAGGAAAGATCTGAGTTCATCCTCACGAGAGGCAAAAGATTCACGCCCTCTCTGGCGAAGGATATTCAATTTTTCAAGATCATGTTCCATTAAATCAGTAGCCATCTCAGGTCTCTCAAATGTATCATTGATGCGAATTGTCTTTACATCTTTAAACAGGATTGTCCGAAGCTGATCCATTGATTGTGTATTTATTTCAAGTGTTTTTTGAAGAAGTTGCACACTAAGAAGTTTCTTGGCAACCCACATCATCCACCCACGTGGCTTTGGCTCTGGGTAAACGCCGACCCCCAGACTGACAACTCGTAGGTCGGCTCGATCCTTCTTCATCGCAGCGATTGCATCACCAATCGCATAAAGAGTTGGATTGTTTGCACAGTAGCCACCATCAATTAGCTCAACGTTGTCACCAGATGATGTAGTCACGACCTTTCGATTAAAGAATGGATACGCGGAACAAGATGCTTGAACTGCATCTGCAATACTCACACCAAAGCCTGGTATGAATGTGCCAATCCGTCCGTGCGCCTGAGCAACATCTCCTTTAAAAATCATTGGTCGCTCAATTACCCATTTTGTCGTAACGATGCCAATTCCTGTCTTAACGTCAGTAAAGGTCTTGTCTCCATAAACGTCCTGCGCCAACTTGGCAAGAGCCTCAGACTTCCCCTGCGCATTGGATGCACGCATTACGGTGGGGACGTGCATCCTGTATAAGTCGTGAATAGCGTCAATTTCGTAGCCGAGCGCTATGAGTGAGGCAATGATTGCGCCAGTGCTTGTCCCAAATACTAAATTAAACCGCTCGTATAGTGGGCAGCCAAGCATGCCCTCGATCTCTTTCAGAACACCAAGCGTATAGAAACCCTTTGCACCCCCACCATCAAGACAAAGAATTCGGTACAACCCATCTTGTATGTTTTCGTTGGCAAATAGCGGCTGAGTGAGAGATTTATTCATTAGAGTTGTTGGTTAATAGGCTCAAAAATCCTTGAACCCCTTATCTAGCAGGCGTTTTAGTGATTTTCATGCGAAGACCTTGGAACCCAGTCTGTATAGGCACTTGAGCAATTCTGATAATTGTTTCCCAACAGGTCTATTGGCAAGCTAACTAGTGAATAGACCGAAATTTTCCGTCTATTCAATCCATGTAGCATAAAAAGCCGAATCTTTCCGTCTATTCACCTCACAGAGAATGATATCAAGAATCTTTCGTATATTCGTCGATGATAATCAGAAACTTTCACTGATAACATATCCAATAATCATACTATCAAGAAATATTCTGGATAACATTCTATGGAACAACGCCCCAATATGACCTATTAGAAACGTTATTCATAATGCGTCCACATCCGCAAAATTTTCACCGTATTCTCGGACTCAATCACCTCGTACACCAGACGATGCTGAATAGACCTCTTGAAAAAATATTTTATGCTATAATAAATGGCTATTTTTTAAACTTTCTCTCGATAAAATAGCAATAATTTTTCAGTTTTTGCAAGTCATTAAGTGACGAAAATTGCTGACAGCTTGTTTACAATAATCGC
>JBGTNM010000253.1:0-23765 GCA_041743025.1 Microcystaceae cyanobacterium | reverse complement strand
TGGTTTTAGGTCAATATTATTCAGGCAAATCTGATGAGAGAAATTACCTCAACTGCTATGCCTCCCTGCTTTGACAAATGGTGTCAACGGTTTGATGATGTCTTCAAAAATCAAGCTCAAAAAAAAGAGTTCAGACACTATATAATAATTCCACTGTTTTCTAAATCTTATCCCTAACCTTTCTCTACCCCTACACCCATTCATTTTTTTACGGACTTTCAAACAGATTTGATATGATAGTCAGAAGGCATCGCAAAACTTTTTCTAATTGGAAAATAACAAGATGACAGCCGTTACAGAGAATGACCTGAAAAGGCTAGAAGATTTAATCATCAATGGGCAAAAAATCCTAGAGGCTCGATTGACAGCGATGGAGAAGACTCTAGATGCTCGAATGTCAGCGATCGAGCATGGGCAAACCGAAATTAAAGAACAAATCAAAGAAGTTAACCGTAAAATAGACGAACTATCTGAGGAAGTGAACGGCTTAAAAGTTGAAATCGCCGATGTTAAAGGAAACGTTAAGGGCATGGAAAAACGGCTTGACGACCTAAATAGACACTTCTACACAATGACTGTCGGCTTTTTGAGCATTATCGGCGTTTTAGTCACTGGAGTTCTCGGCGCGATAGCTAAATTAGTTTTCTTCCCCAATCCGTATTCTATAAGATAAAGTTACCACTGATCGCTAAGCAAAACGCAATATTTGTTTCCGTACAACTACGGTGGACTACGCGCAATTAGCTAAGGATTTCCCCAGAACCACAGATGGGGGATAAAGAGAATTTATTTAGAATGTAAAAAAGACACTAAAAAATTCTTGATGTTTTGAGGTCTTGATCCGATGGTTTTTACCTCCGTTAATCTCCAAGCAAACGAAAAGCTACTATCCAAAAAAGTAGAGCATATTTTAAGGGAAAAGTATCCCAAACGCAATTACCATTATGGATTGGAGGACTTTTTCTCCTTCCAAACCCAAACCGGAACGATTACCGATTGGAACAATTGCCGTAATGTTCTAACAAGTGAAGACTTCATTATTGGTCTAATTGAAGGACTAGAAGCAGAAGTTGGCAGTGCTGCTGGTGTCGTCATGTACAACATTGGTCAAAACTGGGGCAAGCGGGATGCTGACTTTTTTGAGAAGTGGTTTTTGAGTGAATATGAATACGACAAACCCCTTAATCAACTCAACCTCGCCTATGTCCTAGAAGCCTGGTGGTGGCCTTTTACCGCCCAAGGATGGGGCAACTGGGAAGTTGACATGAGTGAGCAGAAAAACGGCTTCATGTTCGTCAATATCTTTGATTCGGCAGTTGCTCGCACCTTGGGCGATGTCGGCAAACCTGTCTGCCATATTTATGCAGGACTTTTAGCCGGATTTTTCGGCCAATTAGTCAAAAAGAACCTGAATTGCATCGAAATTCAATGCTACGCGATGGGAGAAACCTACTGTAAGTTTCTCATCGGCAAGCAAGACCGCATCGATGCCGCTACATTCTGGCTCAATGAAGGCGCTCGTGCCACCGACATCGAAAAACGACTGTATCAAGGGGAGTACCTAAAATGATGAGTCAATCCGCCTGGGCAGGGTTGAACGTCATAGACTTCTTCAGTAGCTTCAACTGGTCGGGAATGCCCCCCAAGCTAGACCCCTTAGAACCTTCTCCCGAATCCTTAAACCCTTCTTCCTGGTTGGTGTTAAGTGTTACTGATTTTCTAGCGCAGGCCAATTGGAGAGGGAAAGCATCAAGCCAACGCTCCGATGGAGAGACAGCTACGCCTCGCGCTCTATCCGTCACCTTGTCTGTGGGCGAGTTTTTCGCCAATAGTGTGTGGAAATCTCAGCGAGAGGTGGCTGTTGCCTCGCTCAGAAACGTTCTTTCTACGCCAGTTTCCCTACCGTCCCCGTCCCAAGATATCAGTGTGAACAATTTATCCAATCTGTTTTAGTGAGATTCTCATGCAACGAGATTTTGAAAACTTCTTTTATTGTGCTCAAGATCATTATTTGCAAGCACCCGAAATGCTGGAATTCAAACACCATTTAGCCAAAATGGGCCAGCGTTTAGACACGTATAAATGCTTGCGCGATCGCGAAATTCCTCTTTTTCAAGCAATAGCCGACCGCTTAGTCGAAATTTACCCGCAAGAAACCAACCAACGCTTAGAACGCGCCCTCAAACACTGGATGGCTGTCATGCGCTACGGGGCAATGGCCATGGTACTCAACAACCCCGACTACTTCGCGCATCGCCTTTTAGAATGGCTTACCGATATCGTAGATGCCCACGACCTCAAAGCGATCGAGCAGCACATCTACGAACTCTTGCTAGAAAACTTAGCCGATATTTTTTCAGCAGAGCAATTTCATCTGATTAAGCCTTTTTTATATCAAGCTCAGGCTACTCTCCTGATGCAAAAAACCTCACCTGAAGCCGCAATGGTAGGAGAAAGCACATGATTGACATTGCCAATTTAGTCCAAAACCGCCCCCTTAAAGGCAATTACTTCTCACCCGATGCCTACGTTCAAGGAGATTTTGAATTTGGCTTGCTGGAAAATCGCAGTGGTTCCCGCCTGCTCGCCTTACCTGATACTCTCCTGCACGCTCTCTATTCTGGCTTAGAGGACGAAATCGGACAAGGAATGGGGATTGCCTTGTTTAGCTGCGGTCGTTGGTGGGGAAAGAGCTTCTATCGGCGTATGGCTGAAGAATTAGAAGGCTATTTGGGTCAGTCTCTCGCGCAGATGGAAACCATCGACTTTTTGCAGTGCTTGAAACAGTGCTGGAAAACGCACGGTTGGGGAACTTTTGAGGTGGACTTGAAATATTACCAACAAGGATTTTTGGTAGTCAAGATTGACAACTCTCCCTTTATAGCAGCCGCACCCCAAGGCAAACGTCCGATGGGTTTTTTAGAGGCGGGGATTTTGAGTGCCATTTTCACGCAACTGTCGGGACAAGAACTGCACTGCGTCCAAACCACTTGTGAATCGCTCGGACAAGACTGCAATCACTTTGTTATCGGTATCATCGAACGCATCAAACCTGCCGAAGCTTGGTTAGAAGAAGGACACGACCACGCCACCATTATGGAACTGTTGTGTCGCAATCAAACTCCAACCAGTTAATTATCGTTTTCTTGAGGCGTTAAGGAGGTTATCGTGGCAAAAACCGTCAAACTCGATCCCATAAATGAACAAGTTTCTGTTGAAACCAATGACAACTTGCTCTCAGCCTTATTACTCGACGAATTAGATGTTTTAAAAGAGTGTGGTGGGCGGGGAATGTGCGCCACTTGCCACATTTTCGTCAAAAAAGGCATGGATAGTTTGTCGCCGATTAACCGCCGCGAATTGCGTACTCTCGAAGTGATTACCACCTGCAATCAATACTCTCGTCTCGCCTGTCAAGCGCGAGTCCTTGGTGAAGGTGTTGTCGTAGAAGTTCCCTCCGGTATGTATGTTAGCCAAATTGACAACATTGAAGACTTAATTGGCCGTCGAGCCGAGGAAAATATTCTACACCCCATTACAGGAGGCGTTTTGGTCGAGGAGGGTAAATTAGTCACCCGTTCGATGATCAGTCAACTTCAAGATACGCAAGTAGCAGTATCGGAATATTTGGCAAAAACTCAAAACATTTAACAATCATCAATTTTACGATTTAGAGAGGGTTTAAAACCATGTTAAAACAACTAGCGCGTTTAAACTTAGAAGCTGACGGTTGCTATGCCAGCGACGAGCAATTGCAGTTTCTTGAAGATTATTTAGAGTCAGCCGAAGGGCGCATCAGTACCTACGAAAAAATTCGCGACAATGAAGAAAAAATTATCGATCATTGGGAAGCCGAAAAGCGGGGATTCAAAGAGGATTTATTCCACATGAATGACAGAGATATCAGTGAAATCTGTCATCGCGACATGACCAATAATTTGCGCTGTGCGACAGCTTCTATGTTAGTCGGGGACTTAGATAAATTGCGCGAAGGCTTGTTAATTTGGTATCGCACCATTGTTAGGTCTTTTGGCTACACCCAATATACTCAGAGAATTTACAAAATTATCCAAGAGGTTATCAAACTCTATCTCTCTCCAGAAGAAGCAGACCTGATCTTACCGGTACTAAAACTCTACCACACCATTTTGAGTGTTTGAAGCAACGATTAAAAACTAGATTTATCGAAGGTAATATCAATGAGTCATACCCATGGCAAATGTTCTGTGACGTTAGTTAACCCGAAAACAGGGGACACCAAAACCCTGCAAATTGCCCCTAATGAATTCATTTTAGAGTGTGGGGAAGTTGAGGGCATGGAATTGCCCTACTCTTGTCGAGCAGGTGCTTGTTTCGACTGTCTGGCTAAAGTGGCTAGAGGCAAAGTCGAGCAGACTGACAAAGCTCTTTCTTTTCTCAGACCCTATGAAATCGAAGCAGGCTACGTGCTTTTGTGTGCAGCTTATCCTACTTCCGATTGTACTCTCACGACCCACCAAGCCGAAGAATATTTAGGCTGAGGTTTTAATGAACGGACATCACATTAAATTTAGAGGTATTTAGATACGATGGAACCTCCAGTAAACAATCAAACCAATTCTGAACAACTGCCTTGGCACGATATTTGCGACATTGTATCAGGCGTTAGCTTGGTAGGGGGATCGCTCGTTGGTTTTCTTGTCCAAAATGTGGCGATCGCTGCTGTCCCTATCTCAATGGCTGTCGGCTTGCAAATGGCTAACCGCAGGCGTTTGGCGACAGAAATGACACAAATGCAGCATAGGGCGATCGCTCAAATGAGCCAACAGATCCACCAGTCGCAAACCACTCTCGCCGAACAACTCCAGCAAGTACAGAAAAACGTTCATAAACGCTTTGAGAGTCAACAGCAAGCGCAACAAACTCGTTTTGAGGAAGTTTCCCAGCAGTTTGAAGCATTGCAAGAAATTATCGCCGATTTTGCCCAAGAAAACCTTAAGTTTGATCAACGGCTGAAAATCCTCAATGGCGAACAGCAGAGATTGGCTGATATTCTCGATGAATTGCGCCAGATTGACCAATTCTCTCACGCGATTCAAGCCGATATTAATGCCGCCGATGCTTACTACCAGCGCGGTTTAAGCCATCAGAAACTCGGTGATCGCGCCGCCGCTATTGCCGACTTCACCGAAGCCATCAAGCTCAATCCCAGCCATGCCAAAGCATATCACCATCGAGGGATACTGCAAGCTGAACTAGGCAATCGCAAACAAACGCTTAATGACTTGCGCCAAGCGGCTAATTTCTACTTCGAGCAAGCCGATCTCAACGGCTATCAACAAGCGCGAGATCTCAGTAAGCAATTTTACGATCTGCGTTACTTTACCACAGAAGAAAAGATGACTTTCCAACCTTCTTTAGAAACTCCTAATGCTCAAGAAGATAACGGTAAAGTCCCCTTAGCAGTTGCAGAGGAAATCGCAGTAGAAAATCTCTTTGCTTGAGTTAATTAATGATTTTTTGTAGGGGCGAATGGCTGTTCGTCCCTACTGTCTATTTAAATCTTTATGCAGAAATGTAACGTAGGGCAAGACAGAACGGGTCAGGTTTGGTAATTTAGAAGATTGGTACGCTGTATTTTTTGTTCTAATTTTTAGTCAAACTCCTATGGTGCTAATTGTCCAAAAGTACGGGGGAACCTCCGTCGGTTCGGTAGAACGCATATCTGCTGTCGCCCAGCGCATTCAACAAACCGTTCAAGCAGGTAATAGAGTCGTTGTCGTCGTCTCGGCTATGGGCAAAACTACCGATACCTTAGTCAAATTAGCCAGCCAAATTTCCGCTAGCCCCAATCGCCGGGAAATGGATATGTTGCTGTCAACGGGAGAACAGGTTTCTATTGCCCTAATGAGTATGGCCTTGCAAGAATTGGGACAGCCTGCCATCTCGCTAACTGGGGCGCAAGTCGGCATCGTCACAGAAGCCGAACACAGTCGCGCCCGCATTCTCTCTATTAAACCCGATCGCATTCTACGTTATCTCGATCGCGGCGATGTTGTCGTTGTTGCCGGATTTCAAGGCATTACTAGCGAAAATGATTTAGAAATAACGACATTAGGGCGTGGCGGCTCGGATACTTCTGCTGTCGCCCTGGCAGCCGCACTGGAAGCTACTTGCTGCGAAATTTATACCGACGTTCCAGGCATTCTCACAACAGATCCCCGCCTCGTTCCAGAAGCGCAACTGATGGACGAAATTACCTGCGACGAAATGCTAGAACTGGCTAGCTTGGGGGCTAAAGTCCTTCATCCTAGGGCGGTTGAAATTGCCAAAAACTACGGAGTTTCTTTGGTGGTACGTTCTAGTTGGAGTAATGCGCCAGGAACGCGGGTACTCTCGCCCGTTCCGCAAAGCCGTTCGCTTGATGGACTGGAAATTACCAAAGCCGTCGATGCTGTCTGTTTCGATGCCGATCAAGCTAAAGTTGCTCTACTGCGGGTTCCTGACCGTCCTGGCATTGCTGCTAAGCTGTTTGGCGAAATTGCTCATCAACAGGTAGATGTAGATTTAATTATCCAGTCTATTCACGAAGGCAACAGCAACGACATTGCTTTCACCGTCGTCAAAAATGCCCTCACTAAAGCCGAAGCGGTGGTCGAAGCGATTGCCCCTGCTTTACGCACTGGGCCGACCAACACCCAAGAAGCCGAAGTAATGGTGGAAAAAAAAGTGGCGAAAATTGCCATTGTTGGGGCAGGCATGATTGGCCGTCCGGGGATTGCCGCTAAGATGTTCAAAACCTTGGCCGATGCGGAAGTCAACATCGAAATGATTTCTACTTCCGAAATCCAGGTCAGTTGCGTCATTGCCGAAGAAGAAGGCGATCTGGCTATTGAAGCCTTGTGTGAGGCTTTTGAGGTTGATCGCTCGGCTGTTCCTACCAGGACAGTTCAGGAGAAACACTTGCCGCCTGTGCGCGGGGTAGCCCTCGATGCTAATCAAGCTCAAATCGCCATTCGCTACCTTCCTGACCGTCCTGGCACGGCTGCTATGGTTTTCGGGATTTTGTCCGAGAAAAATATTAGCGTCGATACAATTATTCAATCTCAACGTTGTCACATCATTGACGGAATACCGACTCGCGATATTGCTTTTACGGTTGCCGAGGCTGATGTAGAAGCGGCTAAAGAGACGTTAGTATCTCTCAACCAACAACTAGGTTATCAAGCAGTGTCCGTCAATAGCAACATTGCCAAAGTGAGTATTGTTGGTGCAGGTATGGTGGGACAGCCAGGGATAGCGGCTAAGTTTTTTGCAGCGCTAGCCAGTCAGCAGATTAATATTCAAATGATTGCAACTTCGGAGATTAAAATTAGTTGCGTGGTCGATCGCGAAGACGGAATTAAGGCACTAAAAGCAGTTCATGAAGCCTTTGAATTAACAGGGGAAGAAAAGGTAGAAGTTTCGACGTGAATTTGTCATAAGTGGGACACTTTTAACCCTGTTGCCTCTGGTTTGCTAAGCTCTCCCGACATCATGGAGTAAAATGTTCGTATATGTTACAAATTTCAAGAAGATGGGTTACGACGGATTTATAATTTCTAGTTGAGTTTGAAAGCTTACTGCCGTCTAACCCATTCTACACCTATCTACACCTATCTGTAGAGAGAAGGTGGGCAATGCCCACCCTACGAATAGCTATAATTGTGTTGAAACCAGAGAGGTAAAAGGTGGCAATTGAATGGCTAGTAGTTTGGGGCGTGACGCAAGCAGTAGGGTTTACCTTTAAACCTATTCTAGAAGAATTGGCAAAAGATGCGACTAAAGATTGGGTCAAGGATATATTTAAAGGATGTTTATCTAATGTTATTAAATTGCCTCAGCAAGAACCCTTAGAAATTGCCGCAGGCAAGGCACTAAAGGAATTTCTAGAACTCTTTCAGCAAGAATTACAGTTTGCAGAGATCGATGATCATGAAATCAGACAATATATTAATCCCTTAAAGAAATATCTCAAACTCAAGCTCGTTCAAGAAATCTTAGGCAGTGCCTTTAACCTAGACATTCGTAATATTGATTATTCACAGTTAAACAGAGCATGGCAAGATTATCAATATCCCTATCAGCTTCCTACTCTGCCGGATGAATTTGATTGGAACAGACTTGGCAAACAGTACCTTAAAAAAGTCAAAGCCATTATTCAAGATAATTCTGAGTTAAGAGATTTACTAAACACTAATTTATTCGCTGAAATCGCCGATAATAGCCAAAACGATATTAAACCGGATTTTAATTTAACAAAGTATCAAGAAACCCTTCGAGAACGTTATGGCAATCTTCCTTTAGATGGGTTAGATGCTTCGATTCTAGACCGCAGAATTCGACTTTGGGGAATTTTTATTGCTCAAAAAGTACGAGAATGTCAAGAATATTTACCAAAAGTTTACGAAATTCCTAAAGAATATCAACGCCGCTTACAAGAAAGTGGACAACTCGAAAGAGAGTTAACCCTAGAAGAATTAGAACGACTACAAAAAATGGAATTTATCGAGAAATGGCATACATTGACGTGTGACAATGAAAGAGACAAACAACGAGATCGCAAACGCTTACAACAAGCAATTGATAACTCCTCTTCCATTCAAGAGTTAGCCGGAAATCCTCTACTTTTGACCATGATGGCGATTCTCAATCGCTCTCAAGAACTCCCCAGAGATCGAGCAGAATTATATAATCAATGTTCGCGGATATTATTGTATCAATGGGATATTGGACGAACATTAATTGAAGACAAACGCATCGATCATAAGCTGATTGATTACAAAGATAAACAAGCGATGTGCCGACAGATTGCCTATTTTATGCAGTCTAATGAAAAGGGATTGGCAGGCAATTTAATGAGTGGAGACGATTTAGAAAAGATTTTGCAAAACTATCTAAAAACAATCGAGTTTTCTCATCCTAGAGAGATTGCAAAATTAATCATTCATCAGTTGCGCCATCGTAATTTTATTTTATGTCTGCTGGGAGCAGAATATTATGCTTTTGTCCATCGAACTTTTTTAGAATATTTCTGTGCCTCAGAGTTTGTTTGGCGGTTCAAAGAGTCACAGATATTATCTTTAGAAGAATTAAAAACAGAAGTGTTTGGCAAACACTGGCAAGATGAATTCTGGCATGAAGTTTTGAGACTAATTGCCGGACAAATTGAACCGAAGTTTGTCGAGGAAGTGATTAAGTATTTGATGAGTCAGGAGGGAGAAGCAAATAGGTTTATGAATCTGTTTTTGGCAGCAGATTGTTTAAATGAGGTAAGGAATCGCAAGGAAATTCAGGAGATTGGGGATAGATTATTAGTTAAAATTAAAGCGTTAGTGCATTCTGGTAATGCTCAGGATGCGTTCGATAGAAGGGATTTGAAAAAGCATAGATTAATTGCGTCTATTCTATTAAATTCAATGAAAGCGATCGCAACAGTTTGGCAAGATTCAGAGTATCTCAAAACCCGCGCTCTCTCGGATGAAAATGAGTATGTACGAAGGACAGCAATCGCACAATTAGCACAACAATTTAGAGAAGATCCCGACACCTTAGAATTCCTCAAAACCCGCGCTCTCTCGGATGAAGATGAGGATGTACGAAGCACAGCAATCGAACAATTAGCACAACAATTTAGAGAAGATCCCGACACCTTAGAAATTCTCAAAACCCGCGCTCTCTCGGATGAAAATGGGTCTGTACGAAGCACAGCGATCGCACAATTAGCACAACAATTTAGAGAAGATCCTACTTTATTTGAATTTTTGTCTCAGTGTGCTGTAAACGATCCTTTTAAGCGTGAGGAAGATTGGGAAAAAAATCCCCGCCAAACTGCTTTAGAATGTCTTGTCAAATTATTCCCTAACTATCCTCAGTTAGCCGCATTATTGAAAGATAGATTAAACAACGATTCTGATGAGAAAGTGAAAGAATACGTTAGAACGGTTATGAGGTAGCGTTAGTAACATAAGCTTCTAGCCTGTGACAGACAAGATATCTGTGCTGCTTTGTGATTTTCTCTGTGTCTTTGTGCCTTTGTGGTTAATATAACAACTATGTTACAAATTTAAAGAAGATGGGTTACGACGGATTGATCATTTCTCGTTGAGTTTGAAGGCTTACTGCCGTCTAACCCATCCTACATAGAGTACATAGGCTATTTGACTAATTCTCGATTGCTGCCAATATTGACATAATTTCTCAGGGAAAGGTCAGCAAAATAAGAATCAAGTTGTTCGCAAGTTGAAAACGAGGTGGCATTGTAGGCAGTGAAACGATCTTGTGCGACACATAAATTCGCTGTTGAAACACCTTGCCCTTGCGGACGTGACGGTGCGTTATCTCGGTTAAATTGTAAAAAAGTGTACCAAGTGTCAGGATATTGCAAGCAAGCGCCAGGGTCGAGTTCCCACCAGCCTTGACTCACCCAAACCTCATTTTGATTGGGATAGGCGACGGCAACACGCAAAATACGGTTGTTGTAGTTACAAACTTCTCCAGCTTGAACCAAAGGTGGAATAAGGGCAAAACTGCCGAGGGTAGAGGCGATCGCTCCTAACACTAACACAGTTGGTGTCGTTTTCATCAGATATCTTCCTTTTTTTATCCGAATTTTAGCAATAAAAACCCCAGAAGTTACTCTTTTTTCACTTTTGGTTTAGGAACTTGAAAATACGCTTCCATCACCTGTTTGACCATTGGCGCAGCCACTGACCCGCCACCACCGCCCGAATGTTCAGCAAAGGCCACGACCACAATTTCCGGTTTGTCAAAGGGGGCAAAAGCTCCAAACCAGGTGTGAGGCTCACCCGGAGGTGCTTCTGCCGTGCCGCTTTTACCTGCTACTGGCGGTAATTCAGGGACATTGAGGGCTTTTCCAGTTCCTTCGGCCACGACAGACCGCAATCCTTCGCGTAGGGTCTTAATGGTACTAGGTTTGAGATTCATTGAAGTCCGCCAACGACTGGGGTCGCCACTATCTTTGAGCAAGTGAGGTTTGACCCGATAGCCCCCATTGGCAGGAACGGCGAACATGACGGCGAGTTGTAGGGGAGTTGCTTGAGTAAATCCCTGACCGATAGACATATTCACCGAATCGCCATCTGTCCATTCCCAGTTGTAGTTTTTGCGCTTCCAAGCATCATCGGCAATCAATCCGGGTGATTCTCCTGGGATTTCAATGCCTGTTTTTTTGCCAAATCCGTAACGCCTGGCCCACTCAATCAAAGTTGGCCCCTTCACTCCCCGGCCAATCTGTCCGTGAAAGGTATTGCTACTCCAAGCTAGCGCCCTGACATAACCCATCGGGCCGAATCCGGCACGGTTCCATTCCCCAAAAGCTGTTCCGCCAACGTTGAGATAGGCAAAGGTACTCAAGATTGTATTGGGAGGGTATTTCCCCGACTCCATGCCAGCCGTTTGCGTGACCACTTTAAAGGTAGAAGCGGGGGGAAATCCACGCATAGCCCGATTGACAAAGGGATTGCCTTTACTTTGGAGTTGTTTCCAGGTGTCGGCAGTGATTTGAGAGGAGAAAACATTGGGGTCGAAGGTGGGGTTGCTGACCATGGCCAGTACGCCACCGGTGCGAGGATCGATCGCAACGACTGCTCCTTTGCGGTCTCCCAAAGCTGCTTCGGCAGCCCGTTGCGCGTTAATATCGAGGGTCGTGGTGAAATCTTTGCCGGCTTTGGCGACTTTTTGCCCCAACACTTTCATCACTTTGCCTTCGCCATCGACTTCCAGTTGCAGTCCGCCCCATTCGCCGCGCAATTGCTGTTCATAAGCCGCTTCGATGCCCATTTTGCCCACGATATCGCCTAAACGATAGCCTTCAGAGCGCCGTCGGGCCAGTTCTTCTGCGTTGAGTTCTCCTGTGTAACCGAGAATGTGAGCGGTCAAACTTTTGCCAGGATAATCGCGGACAGCTTCAATATCGACTTCGAGTCCTGACAGAGTCGCTTTAAACTCCTCTAGGGCAGTAATTTGGGCAGGGTTGAGGCTGCGGGCAATGCGAATGAGGGTAGTCGGGTTTTCACCTGCCTGTTCGACTTTTTTGTGAATGGTGTCCTTGGGAATAGATAACAGATTGGAGAGATAACCGAGATTGTCGGGCCAGTCAGGTTGTTTGAGTACCATTGGCCAGAGGTAGGCAGCGTGCGTCAGGCGAGTGGTGGCCAACACTTTGCCCTTGCGATCAAAGATATTCCCGCGAACAGGGGGTTTAGGAACAAGGCGAATGCGGTTATTTTCGGCTTTTTCCCGATAAATATCCCCTTGAATGAGTTGGAGGAAGCCCAAACGCGCCCCAATGCCCCCTAGCAAAACGAGGGTAATCAATAGCACCATGATGAGCGGTTGGCGTTGCTGTCCGACCGTTCGATTGGTTTGCGGTTGTCGATTGGTATAAGAAGTGTAGCTACCTGAAGTCGAAGAGGCGTTCCATTGGGTCTGGGAAGATTGAACTGACCGCATATCACCTGTTAAATGAGAATCAGTATATTAGGATAGCTTTTCTCACTGTCCTGTTTTTAGTATAGAAATGTTAAGACTAGAAAAAAATCACCTTTTTAGCCATGATGAACAGTTCGCGATCGCTTTTATCTTATCTTTCTGATGACGCACGTCAAGGCTTGAATGTTGCTGACCGACGCTGGAGTACGTTACGCTCGTCTTCAATGGCGGTTCCTAGTGCGATCGCGCAAAGTCAGGAGATGCTGGGAATGCTAGATTGGGATGTAGTTGTTGCTGGGGGAACCTTGGGCATCCTTATTGCGGCAGCATTACAACTGCGAGGTTGGCGGGTTGCTGTTATTGAACGGGGAGTTTTGCGCGGCAGAGATCAAGAATGGAATATTTCCCGTCAGGAATTAGCGGTTTTTTTAGAACTGGATTTACTTTCAGAAACAGAATTAGAGCAAGCTATTGCGACTGAATATAACCCAGCCCGTGTTAGCTTTTATCAGGGTTACGAACTGTGGGTTAAAGATGTGCTGAATATTGGAGTCGATCCCGTATTCTTATTAGAAACGCTCAAAAGCAAGTTTTTGCAAGCAGGCGGCCAGTTATTCGAGAAAGTCCCTTTTGACTCAGCCACTATTTATCCTGATGGCGTGTCAATTACTGCTGGAGAAATAATATTAAAAACTCGTTTATTGATTGATGCAATGGGTCATTTTTCTCCCATCGCTCAACAAGCAAGAGGCGGACAAAAGCCAGAAGGAATTTGCTTAGTCGTCGGCAGTTGTGCTAAAGGCTACCCTAGTAACGAAACGGGGGATTTAATCGCTTCTTTTACACCGATTTTAAATCAATGTCAATATTTTTGGGAAGCATTTCCCGCCAGAGATGGGCGTACTACTTATTTGTTTACTTATTTAGATGCTCACCCGGATCGCTTCAGTTTAACGTTTTTAATGGAAGAATATTTAAGACTTTTGCCAGAATATCAAAAGATTGAATTAGATCAACTGCAATTCGAGCGATTTTTATTTGGTTTCTTTCCTGCTTATCGGCAAAGTCCACTAAAAATGCCTTGGCATCGTATCTTACCCATAGGAGACAGTGCAGGCGGACAATCTCCGGTCAGTTTTGGGGGATTTGGCTCAATGATACGCCATCTCAAACGGTTAACGCTTGGGGTTAATGAAGCACTAAAAATAGATGCTTTGAAACGGAATAATTTAGCTTTATTACAACCCTATCAACCTAATATTTCTGTAACCTGGTTGTTTCAAAAAACGATGAGCGTCGGTATAAATAAATCAGCTTCACCCGATCAAATTAACGCGCTTATGAGTGGCGTTTTTCAAGTGATGGATCGCTTAGGAGATGATGTATTAAAGCCTTTCTTGCAAGATATCATCCAGTTTCCTGCTCTTTCTAAAACACTCCCTTTAGTCAATCCTAAATTAGTCTTACCCATTCTGCCACAAGTTGGTATTGTTCCCCTTCTAGATTGGAGTATTCATTACTTCAATTTAGCGTTATACACTGGCTTATATCCTGTTGGCAAATCGATTCATCCTATCGTGCAAAAGCTGCCGCCAGCACAACAATATATTTTCCATCGTTGGTTAGATGCATGGCAATATGGAGCGGGCAAGGATTGTCATTAAATTAATGTTCCTTTCAGATTTAAAATGCTAAAATAAATTTAATTATAATAGTTTAAGGAGAAAAGTGCTTAAATGTCAACCGAAAGCCTCCAAGAAATAACTTATCAAACGACAACCAATTGCGATTGGGAACCCCCACTGCCGCCGACAGATTTAATTTTTGATGATGGAGAACCCTTGGAAAGTAATCGGCACCGTATTGCTATGAATACTCTCATTGAGTCAATTCACGAATACTTAAAAGAGCGAGAAGACTTTTTTGTTGGCGGTAATATGTTTATTTACTACAGTAGCTCTCAAGTTCGCAATCGGGATTTTAGAGGGCCAGATTTTTTTGTGGTTTTGAACGTAGATGGCAAGAAAGATCGTCAAGGATGGGTAGTCTGGGAAGAAAATGGTCGCTATCCTGATGTTATTATTGAACTGATGTCACCGTCAACCTCGGCAGAAGATATAGGTACGAAAAAAGAGATTTACCAGGAAACTTTCCGAACGCCGGATTATTTCGTTTACGATCCATTTAACCCAGATTCTTTACAAGGATGGCATTTAAATGAAAACCAAGAATATCAAGCATTAACATCTAATGAAAGAGGATGGTTGTGGTGTCAGAAATTAGGCTTGTGGGTAGGTACTTGGTCAGGAACGCTACTTCGTGAAACGGCACAATGGTTGCGTTTTTATGATACCGATAGTAATCTTATTTTATTGCCAGAAGAAGCTGCCAAGAAGCAGCTAGAAGAAACACAGCAGCAGTTAGAGTTAACACAAAGGCAACTCGAAACTATCGAACAGCAAGCTTTAAAACAAGGTGCTTTAAGGCAATTATTACGAATGCTTACAACTCGTTTTGGACAAATTCCGCCACAATTTGAGTTGCGTTTACAAGAACTCAACACTCATCAATTAGAAGATTTAGTAGAAGTGGTATTGACTGTCAATTCAATCGAAGAATTACTCAATCAAAATCCTTTTGTTTAAATACTTACAATAGAATTGACTGACATAGGTTATGGGTTTACTAGCACGAACCGTTGCGCGATCGACTAAAAGGCGGATTAAATATTCTCCTTAAATATAATAATAATGCAAAACTTCCTTGACGAAATTAATCAACCCGACGAGCAAATAAATCTTGCTAAAGCTGCTTTTTACTATGCGCTAGATGAATATCCCGATTTAGAGGTTGAGGAATATCTCAATGCACTAGATACGATGGCAGAGGAAGTTAAAGAACGCTTGCCCGATTCTCACTATCCCCTAAAAATTCTGCAAACTATCAATCATTATCTCTTTGCAGATTTAGATTATCGAGGCAACACTGAAGATTATTACAATCCTCGCAATAGCTATCTCAATGAAGTCATTGACAGGCGCACCGGAATTCCCATTACTTTGTCAGTTTTGTATCTAGAAATTGCTAAACGTCTCAATTTTCCAATGGTGGGAATTGGAATGCCAGGACATTTTATTATCCGTCCTGATTTTGAAAATGCAGGAATTTTTGTTGATGTATTCAATCAAGGAGAAATTTTATTTGAACAAGATTGCGAGGAAAGATTGAGCCAAGTTTATCAACAAAATGTTAAGTTAGAACCGCATTTCCTGCAACCCGTCAGCAACCAGCAAATTTTAGTGCGAATGTTGACAAATTTAAAATATATTTATTTAAATCGCGAACAGTATGACAAAGTTTTACGAACCATTGACAAAATTTTACTGCTCATTCCTAATCATCCCATAGAACTGCGCGATCGCGGGTTACTTTATTATCAACTCGGACGATGGCAAAAAGCTGCTCAAGATTTTAACTTGTATTTAGCCATTCTCCCCACCGCCCAAGATGCCCAAGCCATTCGCCAATTGCTCGAAAAAATCCAGTAAACTATAAACAATCATTGAAAAAACATTGTGTTTTTTAGCGTCGTCATTCCTACCTACAACCGCAAACCTATTCTAGAGAAATGCTTAAAAGCTCTAGAAAAGCAACACTTAACTGATGGTAAAGTCAGTGGTTACGAAGTCGTGGTCGTTGATGACGGTTCTAGCGATGGTACGCTAGACTGGCTCTCAGAAAATGCAGCACAATTTCCCCACGTTTGCACTTTTTCTCAATTACATCTTGGCCCGGCTGCCGCTCGAAATTTGGGCGTAAACAAAGCAAAAGGCGATTTTATTATTTTTATTGACAGTGATCTCGTTGTTACAGAGAAATTCTTGCAGTCTCACGCGAATTCGCTAGTTGACGGGGAAAAAGAACTGGGAAGCGATCGCCTGTTTACCTACGGCTGGGTGATCAATACCTGCAATTTTGACGATCCAACCTCAGAATCGTTCAAAATTACCGACTTTTCGGCGGCTTACTTTGCAACAGGTAACGTGGCAATTGCTCGCAAGTGGTTAGACAAGGCGGGGTTGTTCGACACTCGCTTTCAACTCTATGGCTGGGAAGATTTAGAATTGGGTGTGCGCCTCAAACAGTTGGGATTAAAGCTGATTAAGTGTCCGCAAGCGGTTGGCTATCACTGGCATCCTCCCTTTAATCTAGAGCAAATTCCCAACCTGATCGACAAAGAAATTCAGCGCGGACGGATGGGGGTGCTATTTTATCAAAAGCATCCCACTTGGGAGGTACGCTTGATGATTCAGATGACTTGGCTGCATCGCTTACTGTGGGGATTGCTATCATTAGAAGGGCGCGTCAATGAGAGAACCCTCGCCCCTCTGCTGCAATGGCTTATTAATAGGGGAAAACCCCAACTTTCTCTCGAAGTCGCCCGAATTTTCCTCAATTGGTATAACGTTCAGGGTGTTTATGCAGCCTATCGGGAATTAAAACAGGTGAAATAGCATTAGACCTATGCACGGATATAAGAGAGTATTTAGTCCGCGCGTCTCCTCACTGTAAGTCGAGTGTGTGTTTCAATGCCTCATCAACATTTGCTGTTGGTAGTGACCCAATTACACGATAAACGGCTGATATCGTGATTGTTGCCAAGTTGTCAGCCATGATAACAGAATCAGTCAGTAGACCTGACTGTTGCCCTTCTGAAGAATTCAGCAAAATAGTAACGCGGCTAGGATGACCCACTCGAAACATCTGGCTGGTAATCATAGCGACGATAATCTGGGGTAATCCTGTCTGTAAATCATCTGCTTGCACAATTAAAGCAGGACGAGTTTTAGCGGAGGTCAGATCAGAATTTGGAAAGGAGACCAGAACAACATCGCCCCGCTTAACGGTTGGCTTTGGCTGCGTCGTAGTTATCATAAATACTCATTTCTGGGCTATTCCAGTCTTCCGAGAAAGTAGCTAGACTTGCCCGCAAAATTTCCGCCTGTGCTTTGTCAATTCCCTGAAATGCTAAATCAATTGTGTTAGACCCGATAAAAGTCACAATAACTCGCGCCCCTTCAAGCACATCGTTGGGACTCTCCGCGAGTTCTACTCGACCATTACGATAAACTCCCTCAACACTGGTTAGCATTTTTCGCCTCTTTAAAATTTATGACCACCAAACTTAGATCACTCCCCACCAACAATTCCCAAACCATCTTTTCACCCGAATACTGAAGGCTAAAACTCAGTTAAGTCGCTGCGCTTCGGATTTTAGCATATAGTACAAGTACATTTTAACTTACCAACGCGATCGCTCTTTAGAAATTGCCCGAATTTTCCTCAATTGGTACAACGTTCAGGGTGTTTATGCAGCCTATCGAGAATTAAAACAGGTGAAATAGCATTCATCTTAGAGGTTTGTTGATGAAGTAAATCTTGTAGCGTTTCATCTCAGAGAAAAAGTATCGTGTTAGATTGGTCGAGTAGGTACGATAAGGTTTTGTAAGCCATGACTTTTAGCGATGTGGTCGAGGCAATCAAAAGCCTTTCCACCGATGAAAAGCAGGAAGTTCAGTTGTTACTGAAGCACTATCTTCGTGAAGAACGCCGCGAAGAAATATACGCGAACTTCAAGTCAGCGCAGATTGAGCAACAAAAAGATGAACTAAAGTTTTCCTCTGATATTAATGAACTGAAGCAACTGCTAAGGGAGTAAGAGTGGAAGTCAGTTTCAGTGCCTCGTTCAAACGTGCTTTCAAAAAGCGCATTCAAGGCAATACAGATTTAGAAGCGAAATTTTGGCAGAAATTAGAGCAGTTTACAATCAATCCATTTGATCCAAGCCTGAAAAATCACAAACTGTCAGGCAAACTCAAGAATCTGTGGAGTTTTAGTGTAGACTACGATGAGAGAGTATTGTTCTACTTCACAGAAGATGAAAAAGCTGTGTTTGTCGATATTGGCAGTCATGATGAGGTGTACTGAGCAATAGCGATCGCGGCAGGATAACAGCAGTCACTTGCCATAGGGTGAATCATGCCAGTAAAAGTGCAGCAATGTTTCGCCCCTAAACTCAATTGCTTTAATTGATTAAAGCGATCGCTCTTTTAACAATTGCCTCCGCCGTCAAACCATTAAACGCCATAATTTCCCCAGCACTAGCTGTCGTTTCCCCCCGTTTCCAGGCGAAAGTATCTCGTTTACAGGTTGCCCGCAACATTATAGGTTCCAACATCCCACTCGCGCCGCCAGTAATACCAATTAAACCATCACCGCCGAACAAGCGATCAAACCCTTCATCGTCTAAGAAATAGCTGTCCGCTTCACTGCAAGTCTGCCAGGCCACGTCATCAGGACGGTAGAGACGGCGAGGATTGATAATCGAGACAATTCGCACCCCTATGCCTTCATCTTCTAAATATTGTGCCGCCTCAAAGGTAGGAATGAGCGTCATGTCGCCAATGACTGCTAAAACGACCTTTTTCTTACCTGTCGTTTCCTGCAACACCACACCGCCATCTTGCAAAGCTTGGCGGGTTTGCTCAAAGGTAGTACGCACCGGTAAAGCAGACTTACTAGCTATAATGGCAATACCTTTATTTTTGCTTTTTAATGCCCATTCGTAGCAAACCTGAATACTGTTAGCATCGCTGGGAAATAAGGGAAAAACATTGCCATTTCGCATCATAGCGGCAAAGTAATTTTCCACTTCCGGCCGTTGGTGCGTCCAACCGTTGCGTCCTTGTTCTAAAGCCCCAGCAGTGAATAAAGTAATCGTAGAAGGCGTGGGATGGCGCAACTCTGCCATCGCTTGGGTGACAGTTTGCCAAATGGGGAGGCCGTTGATAGCAAAAGACTCGTAGGAACACCAGAGTGTTCGCGCCCCAAAAAGGGCTAAACTAGCGGCCAGTCCCGCGCAAGCATCTTCACTAAGCGGTTCATAAACCTGTCCTTTGGGGCCTTGGTAGTAAATGTCGTCGAGGGTGGGATGGACAATTTTTAGACCCATATTGACGTTGTTAATGCCGGAAGCAGCATTGCCATCAGCGTTGGTCACGACAAAATGAGGGTCGTTTTTCCCAACATAAACAATAAGTTCTCCCATGGCCGTCGTTGCGACTTGCTTGTCTCCTCCGACAGGAGATTCGGTTAAAGGCAATTCCCCCAAGTCGCTTAAGGGGTATTCTTTTTCGGTAACGGCGTAACGGGAGGCCGGGCCGCCGCCTGCACGTTCAAAATTAGTGCGAACCAGTTCCCAAGCTTTGGGTGACAACGCTCTTTGTTGGAGGGCACTGACGATGTAATCTTTGTCTAGGGTATCCCCAGGATACAAATTATGGGAGGCCGCGCCGCGCTTGTGAACGCCTGCACCTTTGAGTTGTTTGACAATCAAAACGGTGAGTTTGCCGCTTTTGGCGAATTTAGCGGCTTTGTCAGTCGCTTCTAAGATTGCTTGCGTGAATTCTAGGCGTTTAGCAAAGGAAAACTTGGTGCTGTCTATATAGTCGCCGGGTTGGTTCACATCGTCGAAATCTTTGGCATTAACTAAAATCACTTCTTGGAAACCATTGCCTTGCCAATAGGCAATCATTTGGGCATTGGATTTGGTGGAAACCATACTGTGGTGTTCTTGGGAGTAACCATTCCATACCAAAATCGGCAGAAAATTCGTGACTTCTGGATAGGCGGTGTGGAAGTGAGCAAAGCTACTCATAATGTAGGGTTCGCCCAATCCTCCATCCCCAATCGTCACGGGAAACAGCGTGTCTGGATGCAGCATTGCCCCGGCCATAGCGAAATGCTGTCCCTGTCCCAACGGCCCTGCCGGGCTGAGCAGTCCGGGAATTTGACCGGAGAGGTGGCCCAGGAGTCCGTCCTTTTCCCGATAGCGTTCCCCCAATTGCTGCACGCAAGTAATGCCCATGTCCTCTAGAGAGCGATCGAGGAACGTGCTACTGTAAAATCCAGGGGCGTGATGGCCGACTTCAGTAATCAGGTTTTTATAGCCCAACATTACCAATGCCGCAATCCCTTCGGCAATGCTAGCAAAGCCGCCGGGATGGCCTGACGCTTTGGTGGCGGTGATTTGCAGGGTCAAATAGCGCAAGGCATCTGCGGCGAGTAACGTTTGATAAACGGCGATGGGGTCGCTAGGCGAAGCAATGGCGGTTTCTCCTGCTCGAATGGCAGCGTCTTTCGTGTATTTCTCAAACTCTGGCAGACTTTGGCTAAAAAACTGAATCCCTTGACAAAAAGCAGGGATGGCACTAGCGACAGTCATATTTACCCCATACAGTTAACGGCACATATTAAAACAATCTTAACGTTTCCTGCTGGTTTGGCTAGGATGTTGTACAGATTCCCAGGATGGGGATTCTTCGATGAGTGTCATAGAAAGAGCCTCTAATTGACGAAGTCAGAGGAAGCTCCGCCTTTAAAAGGCGGAGTCTCTCTGACTGATTTAAGTGCCTCAAACCGCTACTAAATTCGTCAGAAGCGTATATCCTTTAGAAATAAGTGTGTTGTGTGAGGAAGTCAGAAATATGGTGACATCTCTAACTCGTAACGGACAGCGATCGCTTGAGAGTCCCTATGCCACCCCAAGCGAAAGTGAATTAGGGCGTTCCCTCGCCCTGCCAGACACGCCTCTGTTTGGCACAGACGGCATTCGTGCCAAAGTAGGAGACTTCTTAAACGCTCCTTTCGCGCTACAGTTGGGTTTTTGGGCAGGACAAGTGTTGCAAGCATCTGCTACCACGATGGGGCCAGTCATTGTGGGGCAAGACTCCCGCAATTCTAGCGATATGTTGGCAATGGCGATCGCTGCTGGGTTGACTTCGGCAGGATTGGAGGTATGGAATATCGGGCTTTGTCCGACTCCTTGTGTCGCTTATCTAACCAGGCAAAGCGGAGCGATCGGCGGTATCATGATTTCTGCGAGCCACAACCCCCCCGAAGACAATGGCATTAAGTTTTTTAGTCAAGCAGGAACCAAACTCTCTCAAACGTTAGCCCAACAAATTGAAAGCGGATTGCGCGGGCATCTTCCCCTAGTCAGTTCCGTGGGAAATTGGGGAAAAATCTACCAGCAATCTTCTCTAGTCGATCGCTACTGCCAATTTCTCCAACAAACGCTCTCACCAACTGCGAGTCTTGACCGAATGCGAGTGGTACTCGATTTAGCTTGGGGAGCGGCGGTTAACGTTGCGCCTGCTATTTTTCAAGCATTAGGAGCCGAGGTGATTTGCTTACACGAGCGTCCTGATGGCGATCGCATCAATGTCAACTGCGGTTCGACACACCTCCACCACCTGCAAACGGCGCTCAGAGACTATCACGCCGATTTAGGCTTTGCCTTCGATGGCGATGCCGACCGAGTCATGGCGGTTGATGCCCAAGGACGCAGGGTTGATGGCGATTATATACTCTACCTGTGGGGCAAGGCGTTGTTAGAAGCCCGACAGTTGCCTGATAACCTGATTGTCGGTACTGTTATGGCTAATCTTGGCTTTGAAAGGGCCTGGGCGCAATTGGGGGGCAAGCTGATTCGCACGGCAGTTGGCGACCAGTACGTTCAAGCGCAAATGTGGGAAACGGGTGCCATGTTAGGCGGCGAACAATCAGGGCATATTATTTGCCACCATCATAGTCTTTCGGGTGATGGGATACAGACTGCTTTGCACTTAGCAGCATTAATACACCAGTGCGGGAACACTTTAGCAGAACTGGTTGATCGCAGTTTTCAAACCTTTCCGCAAATTCTTCGCAATGTCCGTGTCGAAGACTGCGAACGCCGCCGTCATTGGCAAACCTGCGAACCTCTCCAGCAAGCGATCGCTCTCGCAGAAGCCGAAATGGGAGCGACAGGGCGAATTTTAGTGCGTCCATCAGGAACCGAACCCCTCATTCGCGTAATGGTTGAAGCTGAAAGCACCCAATTTGCTCAATATTGGGTCAAACATCTGGTTGAGGTTGTCGAGCAACATTTGACGGTTTAGAGCAATTTTACCTTTTTGGGAGACATACTGAGAGGGATTTCGGGGTAATGGGAATTGGGAAGACTCCCCCATTACCCAAATCGGGATTTTATCTATGTTTTACATGGTGTATTCGACCCCAATTGGTCATCGGGGATAGGGAGAACAATGGGGGGAGGCTCTTCAATGTTTAGGCACAGTCCATCCACTTCTGATGCTGGACTATTCTGGTTTTGAGAAAAAGTCATGTCTTCGGACACTTAGACAGAATAAAAAATCAAAAAGCTGAGATTGCTTCGTATCTCGCAAGATAGCTGACTGCTAACCGCTATAGCCTATTGACGATTAATTGGACTTTTAAGATAATTCCTACCGAACTGGGGTGCTAGGATTCGAACCTAGGGATGGCGGGACCAAAACCCGCTGCCTTACCACTTGGCTACACCCCATTGAGTTTGCCTTTGTTATTATAACAATCAACTTCCCCCAAATGTCAAGTAGAGATGAGAAATTTCTCGTCTCTACCGCTATCTGTGTGGCTATCAAAAATCTAAAATGAGGAATTCCCGATGTCACAAGCATATTTTATGGTTCATTATTCATGGTTTTTACGATCTCTTGCGGGGGAGGGGTGACGATGTGTAACCAAAAGAAAAGAATTTCCTTAATCAAATTAAATAAGTTATCCCAGTTGCTCGGTTTATGGACATAGCAATTGGCGAGTTGTCGGTAGCATTCGCGAATATCAGACAGTTGATGAGAGGCAGAGAGAATGATAACAGGAATCGTTTGCAAATTGCGATCATGCTTGATAATTTTTAAGACATCTAACCCACTCATTTTAGGTAAGTTGAGATCAAGCAAAATCAAATCAGGACGAGTATTAGCAGCTATTGATGGTTGTTGGCGAAGAAATTCTAAAGCCGCCTCTCCATTATTGACAATGTATAGTTTGCAAGATTGAGAAAGGGCTTCAAACGCTTCTAAAATAAGCGCTTGATAACTGAGAGAATCTTCGACAAGTAGAACGTTTTTGGGAATATAGCAATCGAGCATAAGTCGTTTTTGAATTTGAAATGATAGCGAATCTAAAAACTACTTAATTTATGCTCACAAATTTAGACGATTAAATCAGCGATCGCTATCGCTATTTCTCGTGATTGTTATCATAAGGCAGGAGGTTTTGAGGAAAACTTTATTAAGTTAAGCGAGGCGTTGTGGCAGCGTGAAATAAAACGTTGCACCCTGTTCGACTTGAGATTCTAGCCAAATACGCCCGCCGTGTCGGGTGACGATGCGTTGACAGATGGCTAA
>JBGTNM010000252.1:0-7301 GCA_041743025.1 Microcystaceae cyanobacterium | reverse complement strand
TGAACCTTCTTTAGCTTGCCACGCACTGAATACTTTTTTTCTTAAATCAAGAGAATATACTGTTGGCATACTTAATCATTTTTTGTTGCTTTTCTATTTTACAATGCATGTAGCTTAATAGATCTCAATTTGCTGTAAGTTATTTTTTCCCAACTTTCTTAGTTAATTCTGAGCAAAAAAAATCCTCGGCAGGATAACCGAGGTAATGAGGAGAACTAATTGTTAATAGGAAAACTCAACAATCCGAAATTTTTAGCTCACCACGAAAGAAATCAAGATAAGGGAGGTAACGAATAGAGTAGCGATTGCACCTTGTAGAGCGTAGTTGCGCCGTTGTTCGGGTGAGGGGAAGATAGCAGGGTACATATCAGGTTCGGTGGCGTAGTTGTTGAGAATGCCTTCTTCGTTGACGGTGGTGTACATGGTTCGTTACCTCTGTTGTTTGTTCCTTATGTAAATAAATGTAACAGAGTTATTGCGATTTGTAAAGCTTGCTTGACAAATTACTTTTGATGCCTTTTATAAGACAGAGCTTATTTTAGGATGGTTGAAACCTGTATCAAAATGTTGCGTCTGTGTAGCTCGAAGGCATTACTTGAGGGTGTGCTGAAGCGTGATTCTGATAAACTAGACCCGATGGCAGTATCGAGCGCAACCTAGTACATCACTAAGGAATTTGTTAATTTATGGGATTAGTCATCAGTACCGTCAACATGAAAGGAGGAGTCGGAAAAACGACTCTTACCGTCAATCTAGCGACTTGTTTAGCAAAATACTACCGAAAACGAGTTCTCGTTCTCGATTTAGATGCCCAAATCAGTGCTACCCTCAGTTTGATGTCTCCCCATGAGTTTGCTCAAATGCGTAAAAAACGCCGAACTTTAAGCTATCTCCTTGAGCAAATTATTCAACCGAATCCCCACAGTAAACTATCAATTCAAGATATTATTTATCCGCGTGTCTGCGAAATTGAAGGATTAGAATTATTGCCAGGGGATATTGAACTTTATGATGAGTATATTGTTTCCAAAACCCTGCACAAACAAGCTTTAATGGTAGACAACCCCGATTTTGAAGCAGTCTGGAATCATTTTGAGAGAATTTTAATCAAGAAAATTTTAGAGCCTATTATTAATCAATATGATTTTATTATTATGGACTGCGCCCCCGGTTACAATCTGCTAACACGGAGCGGTTTAGCTGCTAGCAATTATTATTTACTGCCCGCACGTCCCGAACCGCTATCTGTTGTAGGAATGCAATTATTAGAAAGGCGAATTGTTAAGCTTAGAGAAAGCCATCAAGCTACTCATCCTTTAAATTTAAAATTATTAGGCGTTGTCTTTATTTTATCGGGAGGGGGGTTGCTCAGCCGCTATTACAATCAAGTGATGCGACGGGTGCGATCAGATTTTCAACCCCATCAATTATGTAATACGGCGATTCCAATGGATGTAAATGTAGCAAAAGCTGTCGATATGTTTATGCCAGTTGTCACCGCTATGCCTAATTCTAGTGGAGCGAAAGCATTTGTTACTTTGACAGAGGAGTTGTTAGGAAAATTGTCAAACTAGTAAGTAAAGTTAACGAATATTTTAATGCGCTAAAAGGTTATTCTGTAGGTCATTCACAAGTTCAACCAGAGTAAAGGAACTGGATCGCCTGTAAAATAGGATAACCCAGAAACTTCATTATTTTTTTGTGCCTCAAAAAAGGCATATTCAGTAATGACTCGAAAATTTACACCAGCTAGTTTTGTCATCTGAGTTTTTTCTTTATATTTGCGATAGAAATATGTCGGTGTAATATGAATAACAACACCATTACACGCAAATTCCCAATGGTTATTATATGAGCGATGCTGCTTTGCTGCTGTTTGTTGCGCTCTGCTACCTGGACGAAAAGTGTCTAAAGCGAAAGATAAAAATGATATATATTTATGACGCTTAAACTTTAGATTTGTATTTTTGCCTTTGTTCTGCTTTATATATTCTTGAATTTTTGCTGCCGTTCCCTTGGATGAATAATCTGTCCAGTCATATCTAAGATGGACATTAAGAAGGCTATCAGTCGTTTTAGGCTCGATTCCAACAATAATTAATCGTCGTGAAAAAGTTTTGAGAAAATCTCTTAATACAACTTCTGATGGAATAACAGCAGGTGTTTCGACTTCTGTATTATTTAATAGAGGCTGAAATCTTTTGATCGAGCTTTTTTCTGCTTCATCCAAGTCTTCTTTATTCCATGCCTGCCAAGCAAGTCGAACCGAGAAGTTTTTATCAATTTCTTCTAATTTATGAATACGGTGATGATTTTTCCACCTTGCTGCTAAATTTTTAGCCTTCCCCACATAAAGAATTCTATCATTTCCATCCAATACAAAATATATAGCTGCACAGTCTGGTAGTTGCTTGCGTTCAGCTAAAGAAACAAAAGGAAGTTGAAATGGATCGAGTATTGTAGACATTTTAATAATTTGTCACTAGTCACTTAATTCCAAATCTCGCTTAGTTATAGAGTACCCAACCTAACAACGCATCTATACTATCTCCGGCATAAGTGGCATAAAGCTAGTACTTTTTAGAGAGCGAGAGGCAAATAAAAAACACGCTTGAATATCTTCTTCGGTTAATCCTTCATATTCATCGAGAATTTCAGAAATCGTTGCGCCATGCGCGAGGAAATTCAGAATATATTCAACTGTAAGGCGCGTTCCTTTAATAACGGGTTTTCCGACCATTATTGTAGAATTAGTCGTGATGCGATTGAGTAATTCTTGATCTGTCATCATTTTCACCCTAGTTTTGAAGAAGTTACAACTATCATAGTTTAATTATTAAGTATAGTAACTTCCAAAATTTAAGTCAGTGCGATCGCAGACGATGCACTAGAGTCAGATTCATTCAACATTGTTCATTGTTCATTGAAAATGCGCGTTATTATCCAGCGAGTTCAATCCTCTCAAGTCACCGTTAATGGCGAAATTATCGGTAAAATTGGACGCGGATTGAACTTATTAGTCGCCATTGCTGCCACCGACATGGAAGCACAATTAGATTGGATGGCGCGTAAGTGCCTAGAATTGCGCTTGTTTCCCGCAGAAGAAGAAAGTGCAAGCTGGGAACAATCTATTCTAGATATTCAGGGAGAATTACTCGTTATCAGTCAATTTACCCTTTATAGCGACTGTCGTAAAGGCCGCCGTCCATCTTTTAGCGATTCGGCAGTGCCTAGTGTTGCAGAGGCACTATATCATCAATTTGTCGCTAAATTGCGCGACAGTGGGTTAAAAGTCGAAACAGGTCAATTTGGCGCGATGATGCAAGTGAGTATTGAAAATGACGGGCCAGTAACGCTATGGTTAGAACGAGAGGCTACTCAGTGATCTTTTAGAGTTATGTCAACGCCATCTTCGCAATTAAATGAATTAGAGTATCAAAGTCAAACCATTATTGATACCCTGAATCACGATCTACCTACATTATTTGAAAAAGATATTTCTTATAATATCTACACTCGCGATATTTATTTTAAAGATCCAGTTAATACTTTTCAAGGAAAATTTAACTACCGAATTATTTTTTGGACATTACGTTTTCACGCTAAATTATTTTTTACTAACATTTATTTTGACGTTCATGATATTACACAAGTAGACACTAACATGATTCGGGTTAATTGGACGGTGCGAGGAACCTTGCGAGTACCTTGGAAAGCTACGATATTTTTTAACGGCTATTCTCTTTACACGCTTAATGAATTAGGATTAATTTACAACCATCAGGACACTTGGGATCGCCAACCTAGTAAAATTCTAAAACAATTTTTTCAAAGAGGAAATGATCAACTATGATAATTTGGGTTAACGAACAAATCGATCCCTGTGGATTAGTCTCTTCTTGTATTGCTTGCTATGACGAACAAGCTGCTAAAGACTGCCATGAAAATTGGATCAGCAATTTGACAGAAGATCAAAAAGAAGAAGGTTGGACGGCTAGTTTAAGAACGGTAGAATCTTGGGATGATGTACCTGTTAATGCTTTAAAACTGAGTGTTTAGTAACAATATGATTAGCGAAATTTCATCTCAGCAAAAACTAGTAATTTAAATGTTTTATCGCTTATAAGTTTGACAATGCGAACAGTCATGGATAACGAACAGATCAACAAAAGATAGAGACGCTAAATATAACGTCTCTACCAGAAAAAAATTTAGTCGAGAAATCCCATTAACGCTTCAGGATCGTCAGTTTCGTTAGACGCAACCGGGCGGTTGCCCATGACTGCATAAGTTTCGCTAATTTGCAGATGAGAGGCTGCAATGGGACGGTTGCCCGAAATCGTCAGCGTTGCCATCACTTCCATGCCACTAGCGGTAACTGGACGAGAACCGCCGACTGCGGTGTAGGTACTGACAATATTTAGGTGGCTAGCTTCAATGGGGCGGTTATTGGGCAAACCCTCTTGAGGAAGGACTTTGAGGTGACTAGCTGCCATCGGACGGTTGTTGGGTAGCCCTTGGTGAGTCATCAGTTCTAGCCCCTGCGATCCTGTGGCGGGTTTTTGCTGCAACGATAAAGCAGTTACTTCCGCTTCTTCTTTCGTTTTTCGGGTTTTGGCTGGCGTTTTCGGCGCATCATTGGTTTGTGCTGCCTCATTTACTGGATTTCCATTAGCTTCTAGCTTATCTGCGGTCATGTTATCTGTCTCCTGGTCATTAACCGTATTAATTGGTGCGAGCGTTGGCGAAAGCTGAGATTGGCAACTTAATTTTATTTTAAGAATTGCTTTTATTATACGTATAAAGGTAGAACTATCCTCAAGGGTTTGATATAAACGTCTATAATACAGACCATCACCTCAGCCTATCCCTTTCCACAATCATGAATGCCAGTCCTTTTCGCTTGCACGCCCCGTTTGGACCGACTGGGGATCAGCCACAAGCGATCGCTCAATTAGTCCACTCTCTCGGTTCGGGAAATCGCTTTCAAACCTTGCTAGGGGCAACGGGAACGGGAAAAACCTTCACGGTTGCGGCTGTCATTGAGAAAATTGGCAAACCCACCCTCGTTCTCGCCCATAATAAAACTTTAGCGGCTCAATTGTGCAATGAATTTCGACAATTTTTTCCTGAGAATGCAGTGGAATACTTTATTAGTTATTACGATTACTATCAACCAGAAGCTTACATTCCGGTTACTGACACTTATATTGAAAAAACGGCTTCAATCAACGATGAAATTGATATGTTGCGCCACTCTGCCACGCGCAATCTTTTTGAACGGCGTGATGTGATTGTCGTCGCTTCAATTAGCTGTATTTACGGCTTAGGAATTCCCTCAGAATATCTTAAGTCTGCTGTTGCTTTACAAGTGAGCAAAGAAATCGATTTACGTGAACTTTTGCGAGATTTAGTAGCGGTTCAATACACTCGCAATGATACTGAGTTGCAACGAGGACGTTTTCGCGTTAAAGGTGATGTTTTAGAAATTGTTCCCGCTTATGAAGATAGAGTGATTCGTATTGAGTTTTTTGGTGATGAAATTGAAGCCATTCGCTATATCGATCCCCTGACAGGAGAAATTCTCAGTAGTTTAGATAAAATTAGTATCTATCCTGCCCGCCACTTTGTTACGCCAGAAGAACAATTAGAGGCTGCTTGTCAAGCTATTCAAGAAGAATTAACTCAACAACTTGAAGATTTAGAAAAATCAGGCAAGTTATTAGAAGCACAACGTCTTTCTCAACGCACTCGTTACGATTTAGAGATGCTCCAGGAAGTAGGTTATTGCAACGGCGTAGAGAATTATTCGCGGCATCTTGCCGGGAGACAACCCGGAGAACCACCAGAATGTTTAGTTGATTATTTCCCTAAAGATTGGCTGTTAGTCATTGATGAATCTCACGTAACCATTCCGCAATTACGAGGAATGTATAACGGTGATCAATCTCGCAAAAAAGTCTTAATCGATCATGGGTTTCGCCTGCCTAGTGCTGCTGATAATCGTCCTTTAAAGTCAGAAGAATTTTGGACTAAAGTCAGCCAATGTATTTTTGCTTCAGCTACGCCTGGAGATTGGGAAATTGAACAGTCAGATGACAAGGTAATCGAACAAGTTATTCGTCCAACAGGCGTAATCGATCCTGAAATTTTTGTCCGTCCGACAGAAGGACAAATTGACGATTTGTTAGGAGAAATTAAAGACAGAGTTGAACAAAAAGAACGAGTTTTAATTACGACATTAACGAAACGGATGGCAGAGGATTTGACGGAATATTTTCAAGAAAAAGATGTTCGCGTTCAATATCTACATTCAGAAATTCAATCAATTCAACGCATCGAAATTCTGCAATCTCTCAGAAAGGGCGAGTTTGATGTTTTGATTGGGGTCAATTTATTACGGGAAGGATTAGATTTACCCGAAGTTTCTTTGGTCGTCATTATGGACGCTGATAAAGAAGGATTTTTGAGGGCAGAACGATCGCTAATTCAAACGATTGGTAGAGCAGCGCGTCACATTCGAGGTAAAGCGATTTTGTATGCTGATAATCTAACTAATAGCATGATCAAAGCCATTGAAAAAACTGAAAGACGGCGGAAAATCCAGTTAGAACACAATCAAAAGCATGGCATTATACCCCAGTCAATTGCCACAAAAGCGAGCAATTCTATTCTGGAGTTTTTAGACATTTCTCGCCGTTTAAATTCACAACAATTAGAAGACATTTACGAACAATCCGAAGATATTCCCTTAGATAAAGTTCCTAGCCTAATTCAACAGTTAGAAGAACAAATGAAAGAAGCCGCTAAAAAGTTAGAATTTGAAGAAGCGGCTAAATATCGCGATCGCATTCAACATTTAAGAGATAAGTTATTGGGACATTAAAAAAGAAGTTTTAACGGTAAAATTGAGCCGCGACAGATCACCTTTGGATAGTCGGCTCCAAGGCTTTTGTTAGACAGTTTAGTTCTCAGCTATTACAATAAGATCTCCATCTAACTTGTGATCGGCACCATCCTGTCTGTAACTTATCGTTTTGGAAGGATCAACCTTTGGTAAATTACTTTGAGGCTTTAGAGGAGGCGAAGATTGGACTGGGCTTTGGCTCTGCCCCTGATTTTGATTTTGTGATTCGTTTGCCATTTTTAAGATTTTTGACAATAGACCTCTTGAAAAAATATTTTATGCTATAATAAATGGCTATTTTTTAAACTTTCTCTCGATAAAATAGCAATAATTTTTCAGTTTTTGCAAGTCATTAAGTGACGAAAATTGCTGACAGCTTGTTTACAATAATCGC
>JBGTNM010000251.1:0-12582 GCA_041743025.1 Microcystaceae cyanobacterium | reverse complement strand
TGGTTTTAGGTCAATATTATTCAGGCAAATCTGATGAGAGAAATTACCTCAACTGCTATGCCTCCCTGCTTTGACAAATGGTGTCAACGGTTTGATGATGTCTTCAAAAATCAAGCTCAAAAAAAAGAGTTCAGACACTATCTAGGGGGACTATTGGGAGAAAGTGAGAGAAAAAACTTATCTCAAATCTCTAAGAACACAGTAGATGCTTCTTATCACGGCTTACGTCATTTTTTAGTGAGAGCAGATTGGTCAGAAGATTCTCTTAACGAGCGAAGAAGTGAAAATAGTTAACAGTTGTCGTCAAAGTCGAATATCTAGTTCATTCGCACTAATTGTGGATGATTCAGGACATCGGAAAAGTGGCAATTTTACGGATGGAGTGGGACGACAGTATCTTGGGGAAATTGGGAAAACAGATAATGGGATAGTTGTCGTTACCACCCATATCTATGATGGCAAAAGAAGCTTACCTTTGGACGTAGCATTATATCAAGTTTATACCGTCATTTTATCTTGGTATTTACGGCTTACACTTTTATCATTTGGCAAAAGCTAACAGGAGGGTTACGAAGGCAATGGTCAACCCAATCTTTGACTACCTTTACTGAAACTTTGGAGGCATTTTGTTCAGCTATCTCTTGTCGTTTTGTTCGTTGGTTAACTCATCATAAAGAGGTATTTACCGCTTACAAAGCCAGTTTAGGATTTGTTTGGCTTTAATTTTGGCTAAAGTCCCATTAGATAGAGAACCGTCAGACTGTCGGTACGAACGCTGCTAATCGAGATTAAACTCTTCTTCATCTCTTGCCAGCCGTTTTTTATGGCGGTTGAGATTGTCTTGCAGTAAAAATAAAACTTCGGTCGCGATCGCAATGACTTGATTAGTGCTAAAACCGGCCTGAGTCAGTTCTTTGAAAAAAGATTTAGCCACAATTTTAGCGACTTTAGTAGGATTGAGGTCAGTGGCAAGCATTTCGGTAACCTGTCTTTCGGCCAGATCGTGGACAACAGCGCGTTCGACAAATTTAGAGCGTAGAATCATTTGAATTTGAGCAATATGAATCGATTTTCCGACAAATAAAGCAAACAATTTGAGCAACTCTAAATCACTTGTGTCAAAGGTCGTGCGGTCAACCGGAAAACTCACATTAATCGTCCCAATGACCTGCTTTCCCAACTGAATCGGCACGCAGATCGAACTTTTTTGGTTAGCTTCGAGGTAGCGAGCGGATTGGGCAAAAGGAGATTGGCTGATATCTTGGATAAAAATGGGTTCTCCTGTAGCCGCCACGTAACCAGCAATGCCTTCATTGAGGCGAGTGACTTCTTGATAGGCAGCTTCTGGCAAATTCCCGTAATGGGCAAAAACCCGTAAGTACGGTTCAGGGTTTTCGCTAGTATCTTCGTGATTAAGCAGCATAATTGAACAGCGTTGGGTTTTCAGCATTTGAGCGGTCAATTTAGCCACTTCGCGCAACCCTTCTTCTAGATCGATTTGCCCTTCAAGCAAGTCAGAAACCCCAGCTAACTTAACGATAAAATCATGATAGCGATCCATTATAATTGCCTAAACTCTGTTCTCGATTTACCGCGTCGATAACCCAAACAGAGCCTCCCTGTGCCTAGTGTAACAAGTTCGCTTTAATTTTCGTGCCCTTAGAGTCAATTTTGGGGAATGGGGAATTTTCTGACAGACGGATGTTAATTCGCTGGCCAATTGAGGGAATGTTATGACTGTAGCCCTTAGCTTTCCCCTGTCCTAGATGAGTACTGCCGAGCAAGCCCGTCACATTCTCGTCATTGAGGATCAAAAATCCAGACGCATCGTCCCCTTGCAGGAAAATACCTATGCAATTGGACGTGATCCCCACAATGGCATTTTGTTATACGATCGCCAAGTTTCTCGCCACCACGCGACTCTGTTGCGAGTGACGGACTATCAGAGTGAAAAAACCGCTTACCGTGTTATTGATGGCAATTTACAGGGAAAAAAAAGCACCAATGGCATCGTGGTTAATGGGAAGTATTGTCTGTCCCACGAATTAAAACACGGCGATCAGATTCGCTTCGGCAATAAATCTAAAGCTAGCTACCAGATTGTCTCCAATGCTTCTGATCTCGACTTATTGAAAGTCAGTAACTCTTCTGGCAACGGACAATCTTTCGCTGACTCGCTGTTTCTCGACGCGATCTTGTCTGAAACCTCAACCATTCCACCCAACGAAGAACTTCCTCAACTGGCTGCACCGCTTGTTAGCGATCCCTCTCAAACCATCGTCTTGGAAAAAGACCTAGAACCTCAGCCTGTGCAAAAGTTGCCTGAAACCAACGCGCTAGCAGAATTTAGCCCTCATCCCATCATTGAGCTAAATTTTCAAGGAGAAATTATTTACCTCAATCCTGCCGCCCACCTTAAATTTTCCAATCTCAAACCCGCTTTAAGCGATCATCCCATCTTGGCAGAACTCCTCAACCGCGAACTCGCCAGCGACGGGACAGTTTTCGTGCGAGAAATCCAAGTTGATCGCGCCTTTTTTGAACAACACGTTTACTATTTTCCCCAAGAGCAACGAGTTAGAAGTTACCTATTTGAAATTACCGCCTACAAACAGCGAGAAAGCCAGTTAAGTAACGCGAAAGACCGCTATCGGCTCTTTGCAGAACAGTCAAGCGAGGGCATTTTGTTAGTCGATGCTGACAGCAAACGCGTCCTCGAAGCAAACCATGCCTACTGTGAACTCGCGGGTTACAGCAGTGCCGAATTAATTGGCGAGAGCCTCTATCAACTGATTACCCTAGAACGAGAAGCTCTCGATCGCCAACTTCAACAAGTTAATACCCAAGAACCTCATACCATTGACAAATTATTACTGCGTGCTCGTGAAGGTTCCCCCATCCTCGTCAGTAGCAAGATCAGTTGGGCAACCTATCAAGGACAAGCCGTCTGGTGTTGGGCGGTGCGCGACATTCGCTCCTTTCAACAACTCGAAGAACAACTCAAATATCAATCCCTCCACGATCCCGTTACGCAACTGCCCAATCAGACATTCTTTACTCAACAACTCGAACGCGCTCTAGAGCGTGCCCAACATCACCAACACCTGATGGCGGTGATCTTTCTCGACTTAGATTCTTTTTCCTACATCAACAACACTGCCGGACACGCCATCGGCGATCGCCTCTTGCACAACTTTGCCCAACGGCTCAGTTCGATCATCCATCCGGGCAATACGCTCGCTCGCTGGGGCAGCGATGAATTTGCGCTTCTGTTGCCTCAAATTAAAAATACCGAAGAAACCGCCAAGCTGTCCCAACAAATTTTCGACGCGCTTGCCTTACCCTTCGAGATTGAGCGATCGCAATTCGCCATCAAATGCAGTATTGGTATTGCGATTTATCCCCAAGACGGAGAAGACAGTCAATCCCTGCTCAAAAACGCTGATACGGCTCTTCACCGCACCAAAGCCCAAGGGCGTAACCACTACCAATTTTACAATCCCGATTTGACAGCCGAGGCCGCTCAAATCTGGAAACTGGAAGGACTCCTCCATCGCGCTCTAGAGAAAAAGCAATTCTCTCTCCACTACCAGCCCCAAATTAATTTAGCCACTGGCAAAGTGACAGGCATGGAAGCTTTGCTGCGTTGGGAACATCCCCAACTCGGCGTGATCGCTCCCCGCCAATTTCTACCTCTGGCTCAAAAAACTGACCTCATCTTACAACTGGGTAAGTGGGTACTCAAAACCGCCTGTCAGCAAGCTCTAGCTTGGCAAAAAGATAACCTGCCTCTGAGGCCGATTGCTGTCAATCTTTCAGCCCGAGAGTTCGGTCAATCCAACTTGGCGGAAGTGGTTGCCAGAGTGCTAGACGAGACGGGACTCGATCCTCAATGGTTGGAATTAGAAATTACTGAGCTAATTTTGCGCCAACATCTCAATTCTGCTCGCAAAACCCTTCAGGATTTACAAAATTTAGGAGTTCGCATTGCCCTTGATGATTTTGGCGAAGGGATTGCCGCTTTGGGATACCTTAAGTATTTTGCCTTCCGAACCCTCAAGTTACATCAAACTTTTATTCGAGATATGCGAGATAGGGCAGAAGATCGAGCGATCGTCAGTGCTATTTTAGCTCTGGGACGAGGCTTCAACCTCCGCATTGTGGCCGAAGGCGTAGAAACCCAACAACAACTTGATATTTTAACTAGCTTGCAGTGTGAGGAGGCGCAGGGCTATTGGTTCAGCCGTCCCCTAGAGGCAAAAGCCGCCACAGAGTTTCTTATGACTAATCATCAATAATTGAGTAAAGTTAGGTGATGAAGTTTGAGTGAGATCAGCAAAAGAATCAAGCAAACATTGCCAAGCATGAACTTGATTTTACTATTCATTGATCGCTATGCCTTCATAATACGGCAAGCAAAACACTTGTAGGCTTGTTGACCCGATAGATTATCGTAGTATTGGTCATCAACCAGTAAGTTAGTCGGTTCATAGAGGGGGGTTCCTAGCTCTATCGCCACTTTTTGCTGGGGACCAAACCCGTTGGGGACAAAAATTGTGTCCTCTCGGATGTGTTCCCAGAGCAAAGCAGTTCCTATGATGGCCCCTCTCGGACTCTCAACCCTTATCGGATCACCATTCTGAATCCCTTGTGCCTGAGCCGTCTTCGGATGAATTTGAATCAGGCGAATGCCATTCATTTGTTTTCCGGTATAAGTCCACTGGGTAACCGAATGGAAATGAACCACACTCGCTCGACCTGACATTCCCATCAAGGGATATTGCTGATGGATAGTTCCCGGAGAGTGCTTGCCGAGTTTAACTTTTTGAGTCAATGCCTGAGGATTGACCGGGTTTTGGACGAGTTCCGGCAGATATTCGATTGAGGGATGTTGTCCCGTGACTTCTGGATGGGTGTAAAAGAGCGGCAATGCCGTATGCCCCGCTTTGCCTAAGCGTCGTTGCAGTTCAGGCGTATAAATTTCTATTTTGCCGCTTGCCGTCAGAAACCGTTTGCCTTTATTCTTCGGATCGAGTGATTCTGCTGCCTCGTACCAGGAGGGGTGATCTAAATAGAGCGTACTAACTCCAGGATGATTAACCGTAGGACAGGGATATCGTAAAGGTTCAGTCCGTTGCTCCATTCGGGCTTGTGTCATCCCGCCCATGCCTGGAGTGTGTTGCACAAACGTTGCCCAGAGAGTGCGGTAATCTTTCCAGGCAAGTGGAAAATGCGTTGTCCAGTATTCGGGTGGATGTTGCTGATCGAGTTTCGCTGTAACGTGAGCCAGCTCAATCCAGATATGCCAGTCTGGTTTAGATTCTCCAACAGGTGGAACAACCTGTTTTTGCCAGCGAATCGCGCGATCGTCTCGCCGCATATAAACGGTTTCCATCTCAAAGCCACTCGTGACAGGCAGAATGATATCGGCGTAGTACGCCGACTCCTCCATGAACAATCCCGTATAAACGTAAAAGTCTAATTGGCGATAAGCCGCTTGAACTTTCTGATTGCCAGCAGAAGCCAGTAAAGGATTGCCCTGAGTGACAAGTGCTTTTAATGGATACGGGTTGCCTGTCAGAATCGCCTCGGCAAAGTAATCGGGACCGACTGGTAAAGCCACATCTTTGTGCGGTAGATTGGCTGGGAGCGGAGGCAAGTTTAGTCCACCGGGCCAAGTATTGTGCATAAAGTTGCACCCACCACCAGGAATGCCGATATTGCCTGTAATGGCAGCGAGGAAGATTAAGGTGCGATAGGTATCAAACGCGCCGAGTTGGTGAGAAATCCCTGCATTACAGAAAATGGCAGCAGGCTTGGTTGTGGCATAGGCAGTGGCTAGTTGACGGATTTTCTCCATCGGCACGTCAGTCACGCCTGCTGCCCATTGAGTTGTGTAATTTTGAGTGACAAGATGGTGTTTGAGTTCGTCAAATCCCAACACCCATTTCGCCACAAATTCAGCATCATAGAGATTTTGGGTAACGATGTGGTGCAACATTCCCAAAACCAGTGCTAAATCAGTATGTGGTTTAGGTGCAATCCAGTCATCTGCCTGTGCGCCTGTTGGGGTCAATCGCGGATCAATCACTATCAACTTTGCCTGGGTTTGAGCGCGACTTCTGAGGAGATAGGCAAACGTCACAGGATGCGTTTCGGCCTGGTTGGTGCCCAGAAAGAGCAAGAGTTTCGCTGCTCCTAAATCTTCTTTGCTCGTTGCACCATCAACCCCATATCCATTGGTGAAATTGCCCATACCGAGTGTCCAAGCTAAGGCATTTCCCCCAGCATCGTTACACACTGGGCCAACATCGGTATCATTGGGACTCCCCAACAGGGTAAAGTATCGCCCTACTAACGAGCCGGTGCCACGCGGCAATCTGCCAGAGGTCTTGTTGGCGATCGCCCTTGCTTCTCCAGCATCACGCAATGCCAGGAATTTCGTCGCGATCGTCTCTAAAGCTTCATTCCAAGAAATTGGTTCAAACCGGGAATCGGACGCTCCTTTCTCGCCTGAAACACGCTTCAGAGGACGAGTCAATCGAAATCGGTTATACACCAATTGCGTCATCATTGGACCTTTGACACAAAAGCCACCTGCTTGTACGGGATCGTCTGACTCACCGACAACATCAATAATGCGTCCATTTTTGACATACACTTTCAAGCGGCAAAGACTATTGCAAAACTGACAGGCACTATCAACGATTTGATCGGGTTGCAGTTCGCCAGATTGCTGTGTAAAGTCAAACTCCAAGGGTTGAGATGGATTAGCTGGATAAAAACCGTCGCTAGCAGCCTCTACAGCGTCCTGCTTTTTCAATAAGTCTATGCTCGTCACGGCTGCTGCGCTCAGCCCAACTCCTTTGAGGAAGCCCCGACGAGAGGTTCTTTTTGGATGAGATGACATGACAGATGCTCACTGTGATCAAAGTATAGGGCTTGAAAAGAGCCATCTTAATGGTTAGATGGCATAGCCTGATTTGCCCTTCACTTTACCAAAAATCTGGCTTGCCTTCCTGAGAATTTGATTAGATTTAGAGTTTTATCGCAAAAACTGGGGGCTATCATGTAGTGGTCCTCATTAAATCATTCAAATCATAGTCCCCATTCCCTGTTAGTTCAAGCTCAGTTTTGGGCAAGCTAGGGTTAACGCTAGACTCTGTGTGCTTCCTATGAGTACCCCGCCGCTCTTTCGACATATTTTGGTCATTGAAGATGAAAAAGCCCGAAGAATAATAGCACTCGAAGAACCAACGTATTCCATCGGTCGGGAATCGATTAATGATATTGTCATCTACGATCGCGTGGTTTCCCGCCGTCACGCTACCTTAATCCGCATCAAGCCCACTCCTCGACTCGATCGTTACTCCTACCGCCTAATCGATGGCGATTTAGAGAACAACCGCAGTACTAACGGACTGATTATTAACGGACAAAATTGCGACAATCACGACCTCAAACATGGCGATGTCATTCTTTTTGGTTCGCAAGCCAAAGCCAGTTACTATATTGTCTCTACCGCCTTAGAAATCGCGCTATTTAACCCCATTGATAGCGATTCCAGTGACTCTCTCGACTCTTTCAACCTGCCGGAAGTTGCCATCAGTGAGGACAATTGTAAATCGACTCTGATTAACAGTGAGGCACTCCAAGAGCGCGATCGCGACGATCTCATCCGCTTGGCTTCCTTTCCTGAATTGAGTCCCAATCCGATTGTCGAAATGGATTTTGCGGGTAACTTAACCTATCTCAATCCCGCCGCCAGTATTAAATTTAAGGACATCGCTACTGAAAAACTCAAGCATCCCGTGCTGGCAGGGTTGCTGTCTGAGGCGCAAAACATCCAAGGCAATTTGCTGTTGCGGGAAATCCCAGTCGGACAGGAAATCTTCGAGCAATACGTCCACTACCTCTCGGACAACCAACTGATCCGCAGTTACCTGTTTGATGTCAGCGATCGCAAGCGGGCTGAAAGAAACCTAACCTATCGAGCTTTTCACGATACGCTGACGGATTTGCCCAACCGCAATTGTTTTGACGAACAATTGAGCATAGCACTAATCAATGCTCGCCGCGACGGCCATTTCTTAGCCGTTTTGTTTCTCGACCTCGACTGCTTTAAAAATATCAACGATACTCTCGGTCATAGTATGGGCGATCGCCTGCTCAAAAGCTTTGCCCAACGCCTTAATACCTGTGTGCGATTGGGCGATACAGTCGCTCGCTGGGGAGGCGATGAATTTACACTGTTGCTGCCGCACATTAGCTCGCCGGAAGATGCAGTCAAGCTGGCGCAGCGCATTCTCGACGACCTCAAACAAGCCTTTGAAGTCGCCGGACACCAACTTTATATCAAAACCAGTATTGGTATTGCTATCTACCCTCAAGATGGAGAAGACGGGGAAACTCTGCTGAAAAACGCCGATGCCGCCCTCTATCGAGCCAAAGAACGGGGTCGCAATCACTACCGCTTTTACAGTTCTACCATGACCTCGAAAGCGTCTTTGCTCTTAAAATTAGAAAATCTTCTCTATCAAGCCTTAGAAACAGATCAGTTGGAAATTCATTACCAACCTCAAGTTAAACTCAAAACCAGCAAAGTTAGTGGGATGGAGGCTCTTTTGCGCTGGCATCACCCCGAAATTGGCCAGGTTTCTCCCGTTAAATTGATCCCCCTGGCTGAAAAGACCGACCTGATCGTTCCTTTGAGCTTGTGGATATTGCGAAAAGCCTGCCAACAAGCCCGTGATTGGCAAAAAGTCGGGTTGCCATTAATTCCGATCGCGGTCAATTTCTCTCCCCGTCAATTTCAACAGCCCAACTTGATAGAAATGGTTAAGCAAGTGTTAGAAGAAACGGGACTCGACCCCCATTTGCTCGAATTAGAAATTACGGAAACGACCCTCATGCAAAATGTTGAATTTGCTCGCGAAGCTTTTCTCGGATTGCGACAACTCGGCGTGCATCTGTCACTCGATGATTTTGGGACGGGTTATTCGTCTTTAAGTTACTTGCAAAAATTTCCCGTCAATACGTTAAAAATCGACCGCTCGTTCGTCCAAGCTTTACAAGAAAATCCCCAAGATACGGCGATTGTGTCAGCGATGCTTTCTTTGGGCAAAAGTTTTAATCTGAGGGTGGTTGCTGAAGGAGTAGAAACGCTACAACAACTCGAATTATTGCAACGACTTCAATGCGAAGAAGTTCAGGGGTTTTGGTTTAGCAGACCACTCAAACCAGCCGACGCGACTGCGTTTTTGAGTCAGAACTAACTCAAAAGTTCAAAGCTCCATCGGGACTGAATTGGGCATTATTCACCGAGTTTTGATGTCCTATCAAGTCAACCCGTTTTGGTAGTTTATCCCAAAGGGTATTTAATGCCAAAATAGGACTCGCTGCGGGATAGTTATCCTCTGTTTGTTTGAGAGGAATGAGTTCTCTTCCCGCTTTAACCGCAGTTAATAGGGCTTTTGTCGGGTGATGCTGGTTAAATTGTTCTAATGCTTTTACTCCCTCCCTTTCTAATCTCGTAGCAGTTTGAGCATTTTTAAGGTCTTGTTTGGCGTTTTCAATAGATATATTTAGGTCGTGTAATTCTTTAACCCGTTTTTGCTCATAATTATCACTATTTCTATAAAATGCTGCTGCTTACTTGGGATAGAGTAAATAGAGACGTAACCTTTCCCATTGCTGTCGTACTTGCGCCAATAATCCCCCCATCATCAAATTATCATCAATGGGATGATTCAGCCATTCTCGCCGTTGGTCTTCCAATCGCTCACTCAATCGCCGTAAATCTCTATCCTCCTCTCGCCACTGCTTAAACCGTCCCCATCCTTCAATTAACGCCTCATGTACCAAGTCAATCCATCCTCCTTCCCCTCCAGTGACTAATAAACGCGCATTAACTAACCCTTGCTTCCCATCGATTAGCTTATTCAAAGCGCTTTGCTGCGTAGCATCATCTCCCGCAATATTGAGTAAAATCTCTTTGGGTTGGCGTTGTCGGGTGTCCTTTTCTTGGTTGCCAGTACGGACTAAACGCAGGAATATTAACTTAATTAACTGTTTTTCCGCTTCTGTGCTGGCTTGTCTTGGTTTATCTTGGGTATAGTCTCGGTAATGATATACTTTCTCCGCATAAATATCTAACGCTTGAGTTAATCCACTTGATCCCCCAGTTTCGTCTATTCCCCCCTTAATAAGGGGGGCTAGGGGGGATCGTATTTCATTCTCGCTTATTTCCGTTGATTCTTGTGGATAAACGCCATTTATTTCCTCCTTATCAAGGGGGGCTAGAGGGGATCTCTCCCCTCCCAATTGCTGATACGCTTGTAACGTCAAAACCTTTCTCGCTTCATCTCGCTTTTCCCACAACATCATCAAAGCAAACTCTAATAAGGGTAAAAATCCCTGTTCTTTGCTCACATCTTCTAACAATTGCTGCAATAACTCATCCTCATTCTTAAATCCTTGACGTTGTGCAGGTTCTATGATAATATCCTGTAATTCTGTTCTCTCCAACGGCGGCATATAAATCGCCTGATACTGAATCATTTCATATAGGGGTTGATAGACAAGACAGCGATCCAGAAAATCTGCCCGCATCGTGGTTATAATTGCCAAATAAGGGTTACTGATGCCGTTAATTTGAGTAATAAGGTTAATAAACCGCTTTCTTTCCTTCTCACTACGACAAACCGTAAAAATTTCCTCAAATTGATCTATAAATAATAAATATTTGCAAGAATTGGGCAAAGCTTGCACAATATCTCCGATTCCCTTATCTTCATTCTCAATAATTTCTTTTAACTCCTCCTCATCCCACCAATCTTTAAAAACACGTCTTAACTCGCTTAACGGTTCAATTCCAGGCTTAATCGTTGGCAAAATACACCAATCTTGGTTTTCCTCCTCCAGCCATCCCATTAACCCTGCATACACCACCGAAGACTTACCACTTCCCGAAGCGCCTATAATGGGAATAAACTTGGATTCATCTAATTTTTGCTTAATATCTGCCGTTAATCGCTTCCTACCAAAGAAAAACGCCTTTTCCTTCGCTGTAAATACATTTAATCCCTGATAGGGACAAATAATATTCCCTTGACTATCCCTTATCGGTTCAACTTCCTTGACTTCCGTTACTTGAAGTTGAGGATACTTCACCGAAATAATAGAACTCCCTATCCCCATCCGTAGCGGTGACTGTAACTTTCCCCCAATCGCTGTATTAAGATAATCAAATAAGCGATCGCAGCTTACTTTACCCTGAGAATCCGCATGATTTACCGATAATCCCTCAATTAACGCCCCAGAAAACACACTATGTTCATCCTGCTTAATTGCTTTCGCAGTTTCGTAGGAACGACACGCTGTAATGAGATAATAATTCTGTTTATGTTCAAAAGTTTTGAGACTATCTCGCATCAAACGGGTTTCGATAAAATTGCCACTGTGACAACAATCCAATAACAAGACTAATTCACTTAAATCCGCCTGTTGAATTAAATAATCTAAGTCCTTTAAAGGAAACCCGTCTTGAGTCGTTTTCGGTGGGGGTTGTAAGGTGTCGTATTCGGGAATCGCAATAACTAGAGCAAATTTCGCCATTCTGAAGATAAAGAGGGTAATCTTGATTCTATGTTAAAGTTGATCTTACGAGTTTGTCTCTATTTTTCTTAAAAACCTTAACAATGCCTGCTAAAGATATTTTTCATGATGCTGTTATTCGTGCGCTAGAACATGAGGAATGGACAATTACCCATGATCCGTTTCTCATTTACTATGAATTAGGTAGAATGTACATTGATTTAGGTGCAGAGAAAATACTAGCAGCAGAAAAAGGGAGTGTAAAAATAGCGATTGAAGTTAAAAGTTTTATACAAGCAACTGTTATTACAGCGTTTCATACTGCACTGGGACAATTTATTAATTATCGAACGATCTTGAAAGAAGTAGAACCAGAAAGAACTTTATACTTAGCGATTCCAGATGAGACTTATAACTCCCTGTTTCAAACCCGTTTTGTTCAACAAATTATTCAAGATTATAATCTAAAGCTAATTATCTATCAATCAATACACGAGAGAATTACACAATGGATAAACTAGAAAAATATCGCTTAATTATTCAAGAATTATTACAAGAATATGGCGACTTTATCCAAGATAAAGATATAGAAACCCAACTCATCTTTGATACCGTTAAAAATCACTATTTGATCATTGACGTAGGATGGAAAAATAACCGTTGGATTTATGGTTGTATTTTGCATCTAGATATTAAAAACGGAAAAATTTGGCTTCAACACAATGGAACAGAAATCGATCTTGCCGAAGAATTAGTTAAAAAAGGTGTTCCCAAATCCGATATTGTCATTGGCTTTCATTCTCCTTTTAAACGTCAATTTACCGATTATGCAGTACAATAAGTGCCTAAACATAATTATTTATATAGTCCTAATTCCCTGTTCCTTCTCTCAACTTTGATTAATTATTGCTAAGTACCTAGGCGAAATTAATTACCCATTTTCCACCGAGGACTGAAATCGCTGTATTTCTTTTCTATTCCCTGTTC
>JBGTNM010000250.1:0-6038 GCA_041743025.1 Microcystaceae cyanobacterium | reverse complement strand
TCAAGACTCTGGCTCAACTGCAAACCAAAGTCGACCAACTTATACGTGATTTAACACCAGAAGTGATTGCTTCTATCACAGGTTATCCCTTTATCTTGGATGCCCTATCTGCCTTAGACACCATTTAAATTGGTATGATTTATTGGCAAGTATTCAATTCCAAAAATTCTATTTTTTAATCGAGAAATAATTTATGTCTACTGAAATGAAGGATGTCGTAGTGGTTCTTCCAGGAATCATGGGTAGTGTCTTACAAAAAGATGGTATAGATTTGTGGAACGTTTCTGGACAAGCGATTTGGCAAGTCGTGAAAAGTCTGGGAAGTAGATTAAACGATTTGAAATTGACAGGGGACGATCCAGAAGGAGGGGATATCGGAGATGGAGTTATACCAACTGGTTTGCTCAAAGATAGCTATCTCTTCCCTGGATTGGCAAAAATAGATGGTTACAATCAAATAATTAAGTTAATTAAAGATAATTTCAAGGTAGTAGAAGGCGATATTTATAACGATTCAGAAGATAGAGCCGCTAACTTCTACCAATTCCCCTATGATTGGCGCAGGGATAATCGTGCCAACGCACATATCCTGAAAAAATTCCTCGATATACGTTTAAAAGCATGGCGAGAATCTAGTGAAAATAATAATGACACGAAAGTAATTCTGTTAGCCCACAGTATGGGTGGTTTGGTTTCTCGCTATTATTTAGAAGTTTTGGGAGGATGGCAAGATGCTAGGGCTTTGTTTACTTTTGGCACTCCCTACCGTGGTTCGGTCAATGGGGTCAATATGCTGGCTAATGGATTTAGAAAAGCTGGAATCGATCTAACCGAGGTTTTAGGTTTGAGAGAGATTATTAATTCTTTAACCTCCATCTATCAATTGATGCCAATTTATCCTATTTTGCAAGTGGATAATGCGAGTCAAAGAATCTCTGAAGTAGAGGGTTTACCCAATATCGATCGCACAAGAGCAGAACAGGCTTTGGCTTTTCATCGAGAAATAGAAGCAGCCGTTAAAGCCAATAATCATGATGCCTATGCCACAGTTCCTTTTGCGGGAGTACAGCAACCCACATTTCAATCTGCTGAATTTAAAAACGGGAAAGTCATTGTTAGTCGCGAACTACCCTTATCTCTGCAAAATCTTAATTTAGATAGTCTGGCAGACGGCGATGGTACTGTTCCCCAGATATCTGCTTTTCCGATTGAGTTTAGCGATAATGATGTCTTAGAAATTCCTAGTTTTATCGCCGAATCTCATGGTTCGTTGCAAAATCAGCCTGGTATTTTGCTCAATCTTCTCAATAAATTACAGATTTCTCAAGCAACTGGTGGAACTCTCGAAGATATAAGAGGCAGAGGAAAAGAGAAAGCTAGGAGTATCAAGGCTGGCAGGAAAGGGATTAGCGTTTTAGTAGAGGATCTTTATCTAGCAAATGAACCCATTGTAATGAGGGCAAAAACAAATCCAGAAAATGAGGATTTTGGTGCGGTGCGAGGTGAAATTGTATGTGTTTCCCATAATCGTCCTGATGTAGAGGTTAATTTCACCAGTAAAGACGATGAATGGCTCACTAATACGGAAGGTTTAAATCTTGAGCCTGGTTTATATCGCCTTAAAGTGGCGACTGAAGAAAATGGAACAGATGCGCCAAATCCAGTTAATAACCTCTTTGAAGTTGCCGATATCAATATTTAATTTATCAATTTAGGAATATAAACTATGACTAATAATACTGAGTCAAAATTCTATGCTTTGCTAATTGGGATTGATAACTACACATCTATTCCCACTTATCCTCAAATTTATCCCAATCTTGGGGGATGCGTACGGGACATTAATAAGGTAAAAGACTACCTCAAAAAAACTTTGTCAGTTCCTCAAGAACAGATTTGGAAGTTGACTGCACCAGTTATAGAGACAAATAACTTAGCTTCTATTAAATCTGCTGAAGATAATATGTTTCCTACTTATAAAAATATTGTCGAAGCTTTTGCCAAGATAACTGCTGCTGCTAATCCTGGCGATCGCGTTTACATTCACTATTCTGGTCATGGAGGCAGAGCTTCCACTGTTTACGGCAATCTCAAAGGCGGAGTCAAACATGATGAAAGTCTCGTGCCGATGGATATTGTTGACGAAAATAGCCGTCATCTGCGGGATGTTGAAATTACAACTTTGCTTAAAAGAATCACCGATAAAGAATGTATTTTGACAGTTATTTTTGATAGTTGTCACTCTGGCGACGCTACTAGGGGAGATTATGCGATTCGAGGTAGTAAGGAAATTGATACCAAAGACAGCAAGATAGAAAGTTTAGTAGCTTCAGAAGAAGAGTTAATTGCTAATTGGAAAGAGGCTAACAAGTCTAGTGGAGTCTGGCTACCTCAAGCAAATGAATATGTATTTATTGGTGCTTGTTTGGATACAGAAGTAGCTTATGAATATAGAGTTGATGGTGAAAAATGCGGAGCGTTAACCTATTGGATGCTCAACACTTTAACTAGTCTTCCACCAGGATCGACTTATCAAATGCTTTTCGAGCGGGTAAACGCCAAAGTTCGCAGCGAATTGAGGGAAAGACAAACACCAGTTTTACTTGGTGCTGGCGATCGCATGATTTTTGGTAGCAATCGCATTTTTTATCAATATTCGGTATCTGTTGCCAACGTAACCACAGTAAAAAATAAGATTACCGAAGTCGAACTAAGTGCAGGAATGGCGAGTGGTTTGGGTATCGGGGCAAGATTTGGTATTCATCTTTTGGGTGCAACAGATTTATTGAATTCTCAGCAGATGGCAGTAGTAGAGGTAACAGAATCTTTAGCATTAAAATCTAAAGCTAAAGTAATTTCAATTCAGGAAGGAAAAACAATCGAACAAGGCACACAAGCAGTAATGCTTTCACCTCCTGTAGATTTAGTTCAAGCCGTCAACTTATTTGAGAAAGAAGAAGGAACAGAAGATAATCAATTACCCCCAGAATTATTAGTCAAACAAGAGGCTGCTCTTGAGGCGATACGAAATGCTATGGAAGGACATGGCTGGATTAAGGAAGCGGCTGCAAACGAACGTAAAGAACATTTTCAAGTTTCCATTAATCAAAAAGGAGAATATGAAATTGCCAGGGGTTTACCCATAGATAACCTATTTCCTGTATTAAAAATTGGCGATCCTGATGCGGGAAAAGAAATAGTTAAAAGATTGGTTCATTTAGCAAAATATGAGGCTGTAGAAAGACTACAAAATCCTTTATCAAATCTGACAAATGCCCTAGAAGTTAAATTGATTCCGCAAAATAGCTCGCCAACAGCAGAAGCGGATACAAATTCTAACAACGTTACTTTAGTATCTGGAGATATTGTCACTTTACATATCAAAAATATTTCTGCTCGGGAAATCAACATAGTCGTTATCGATCTCGAACCTACTTGGGAAGTTTCTCAAATTCCCTTAAAACCTGGTTCGCTTCAGAAGTATTATCAATTTGCTTCAGGCGAGGAAATTAACCAAAAGCTAAGATTGAAATTACCAGATAAGGAAAAATACGATAAAGCAATGGAAGTTATCAAAATATTTGCCATGTACGGACAAGCTGATTTCCGCTGGCTAGAATTGCCACCCTTAGACCAGCCTTTGCAAAGCGCAAAAAGCAAAGGATTAGATGAAGACAAACCTAGAAGTGTATTAGAAGATTTATTTGCAGCATTTGGCACAGATGCAGATAAAACACCCCCCATGACAAGAGCCGAAGCAATTTTTGAACCAGGAGAAGAGTGGGTAACTAAGGAAATTCAGATGACAGTTAAGCGTAAAGCAGGCTAAATTTGATTTTATAGTTCCTACAAATAAATATCCTGCTGCTTTAATTTAAGATGAAAAAAATATTGATTTTGGCATCAAATCCAGACAAAAATCTTAATCTAGGTTATGAAATTCATGCTTTAAAAAACATAATCAAAGATAGCGAAAACTTACAAAAGTTTGATGTCATTATCGATGATGCTATTTCACCTGGGAACATACAAAGACTGTTTCTAGAACACGAACCACGAATCGTTCATTTTTGTGGACATGGTAGTGGAGAAGATGGTTTAGTTTTTATAAATGCAGCGAAGGAAAAACAACAGGTTAGCACTGAAGCATTATCTAATCTATTCCAAGAGTTTGACGATACAGTTGAATGCGCCTTACTGAATGCTTGCTATAGTGAATTTCAAGCCGATGAAATAGCCAAACATATCAATTATGCGATCGGCATGAATCAAGCTATTAATGATGATGCAGCTATTTTCTTTGCCAAGGGATTTTATCAAGCTTTGGGAAGTGGTAAAAAAATTCGACAGTGTTTTAGGTTGGGCAAAAATGCGATCGAGTTGGAGTTATCAAAACTTTCGGGACAACCTCGTAAATTTGAAGTATTAGATGATGAAGAATATAGTTCTATTCCAGAAAATCTCAAGCCAACCATAAAAGTAAAGTCTGAATTAACTCTTTTTCCCGAAGATATAGCCAGACAAGAATATATCCGAGACCTGGTTGACTGACAAAAGATAAGAAAAAAAGTCTAAAAGCAAAGTAAATAAAAGATCTAGGGAGTTGACAAAGGTGAGGGGGAGTCAGCATCCTGAGATTAGATACCACTCACAATTCCAGAATGCTGTGAAAAAGCGAAGCAGTGCGGTGGACAGGTTCCCTGGCATAAGCAACTGCTTCAAGAAAACTCCCGCCTTTACAATGCCTTGAATCAATGGATGAGTCAACCCAAGGACTGGTCGCATCTGTGTCATCTCAAAACCTGTATCTGGATGATAATTGCTTTGATACATGCAGGCAATGTCAACCTGACAAAATGGTCAATGTACATCCCCTGTCGAGGTCAGTTTGCTCAGAGTCGGCAAAGACGCATCCAGCGTTGGCTAAATAACCCCAGAATCAACGTCCATCGAATTTACAAGTCACTGATCAAAGCAGCACTTTCTAATTGGTCAGAATCAAAGATATTTTTGGCATTGGACACTTCATTATTTTGGGAAGAGTATTGCCTGGTGCGTCTTTCAGTTGTCCATCGAGGGAGAGCATTACCGTTGGTGTGGCGGGTGATGAAACACGAAAGTGCCAGCATTTCATTTGCCGATTATCGAGAGATGATTAAGCAAGCACAAATTAGATTGCCAGAATCAGTCAAGGTAATTCTGCTGGCGGATAGAGGATTTATACATACCGAATTGATGACAATGCTGACCACTCAACTAGGGTGGAATTACCGTATCCGAATTAAGAGTAATACCTGGATCTGGCGTGGAAAGTGGTGTCAGCCTAAAAACTTTCATTTTGATCTTGGAGAAGCAATTTGCTTACACAATGTGCAGATTCATAAAGGCGAATTCTATGGTGTGGTTCACGTAATTCTGGGTCGTAATAGCGTCAATGGTGAGTTGTGGGCAATTGTTAGTAATGAAAAGACTAGTCTTCAGACTTTTGCTGAGTACGGATTACGTTTCGATATTGAGGAAAACTTTCTTGATGACCAATCAGCAGGATGGAATGTTCAACGTTCGATGATTCGCGACGTTTGTGCCTTGTCTCGTCTATGGTTTGTCTTGGCTGTTGCTACTCTCTACGTTAGCGCACAAGGTGTCGAAGTGGTTCGTGCGGGAAAAAGACGATGGGTTGATACCCATTGGTTTAGGGGAAACAGTTATTTTCGGATTGGTTGGGATTGGGTCAAAGCTGCACTTTTAAATGGTTGGAGGTTACTCCAGGGTGTAACTTTCTCTAGCAATAAAGATCCCGCTCCTGCAATGGCATCACTTAAACAACATGAACGACGAATATACCAGTTGGAATTCAAAGTGCCAGGGCAAACGCATCTAAATCAGGTCACAGAAATACTGTTTTAGAGATTAATCATCATCAACAGTCGCGAAGTTTTGAATGAATTCGATCGCCTTTTCTTCCCGACTAGCACTAGAGGAAGGTAAAAAATTGACGTAATTCATCTCGTATAATTTCATCGACATAAAGCACAATC
>JBGTNM010000249.1:0-17760 GCA_041743025.1 Microcystaceae cyanobacterium | reverse complement strand
GCTTGAGACGGACACTGAGGATTTACAGTTACCAGCCTGTGAACGGGTCAAGAAGTTTAGTAATTTAGTACTGGGTAAATGTGTAGGCTATACGGCTCGTTGGTTGTATCGAAAACTTGATCGGGGGGTCTAATCGCTAGGCTTATTGAATGATGCGGGGTTGAACCTATTTTCATATAATTTGAACTGGCTGTTAGACGGCCCAACGAGCAAATCGAGCTTTCCCACGCTACCGCGCAGGCGTTCACATTGGTGGACGCTTTTTCGTGTATATAATTACAGTGTGAAGTAATTAGAAAATAATGAAGAATGAACTCGTTTAAAAATAGGAATGGTTTCACACCTAGACTTTCAGTTAGTTCATGCTGCTAGAGAGGGCAATCACGATCAAGTGGCAGCCTTACTCTCCTTGGGGGCACAGATCAATGTAACTGATTTTCATAACAACAGTAGCCTCATGTACGCTGCGACACGTGGGGACAGAGCGATGGTACGCCAACTTTTAGCAGCAGGGGCATCGGTCAACCAGCAACGAATTCCGACGGGAGTGAGTGCTTTAATGCTGGCTGTTGCCGCCAATCAAAGAGAGATTGTGAGCGACTTAATTGAGGCGGGAGCGCAAGTCAACCAAACCAACGAAGATGGAACCCCTGCTTTAATGGTAGCGGCTCATCGAGGCTACGGCGTGATCGCCCGACAACTCATCGAAGCTGGCGCAAGCGTTAATATTCAAGACGCTGATGGCGATACTGCGCTCAATTTGGCGATCAAAAGCAACCAGCTTGAGGTTGTCCGCTTGTTAATGCAAAACGGTGCTAATCCTGATATGGGGAATGGCGCAATAGCACTAGCGATCGCCCATAGTCATTGGGACATCTTAGCGATACTGCTGTCGTTGGGGGTTGACCTCAATACGGTTAATGCTGAGGGAAAAACGCCTCTTATCCTAGCGGCAGCGACAGGGAATGTCGCTATCGTCGAGAAGTTGCTCGCTGCTAGAGCCAATGTCAATCTTGCAGGGAAAACGGGAGAAACGCCCCTAGCCGTTGCTGCTGCGAGGGGCAACCTGAGCGTCCTTCAACGTCTTTTGCAAGCAGGGGCCGAGGGACAAGACGAGTCCCTGCGAATTGCCGCCTCTGAAGGTCATTTAGAGGTAGTAAAGGTCTTGCTAGAGGCGGGAACACCCGTGAATGCGCCAGACGAAGACGGAGAAACTGCTCTACACTACGCTGCCATTGAAGGGCATGGGGCTACGATTGAAATGTTACTGCAAGCAGGGGCAAAACCTGAAGAGCGCAACGCCTTCGGTGATACGCCTTTGATGGTGGCAGCACTGCAAGGTCATGTGTCAGCCATCACCCAATTGCTCGCCTCTGGTGCTAATCCCAATAGCGACAACGCTGGCGAAACCCCACTCACTTTAGCGATCGCCCAATACCATCGAGAAGCCGCCGCTACTTTATTGCGAGGGAAAGCCGCTCCTAACACCCGTTTTTCTGACGGACAGACTGGGTTAATGAAAGCTGCTGATCGCAATGATGTTGAAATGATTAACGATCTATTAGAATTTGGTGCTGATGTTAATTTAAAAGACAATGCGGGAGCGACTGCCTTAATGTGGGCAAGCCATCGAGGTCACGTAACAGCAGTACAATGCCTATTGGCAACGAAAAAAGTCAATTTAAACGAGAAAAATAACGGGCAATATACAGCACTGATGCTCGCCCAATTTAATGATTATCCCCAAGTGGTTGAGTTGTTAAAGCAAGCCGGAGCGCAGGAGTGATATCAGTGAACAGTGAACAGTTAATAGTTAACAGTTTAAAGTGTATCAGGACTAACCGTTAATCACTTATTCTTCTTCCTGTTCTGGCAAGTCAAACAAAACTAATGACATATATTTTTCAGCCCATTCTGAACCAAATGCTTTTTCTAAAACTCGGCGCGTCTTGTCATTTTTTTGCTGTTTCGTACAGTAATATTGTTGTCCGACTAAATTCAATGCCTGCTGTTGAGAAGACACGGGTTGAGAATTAACAGCTTGTTGACAGTGAAGGGTCAAAAAATCTCGAACACGATGGAGAAATTGCGTTTCTTCTTGGGGACTGTCGGGACGGATGAACAGGCAAAAGTCAGAAAAAATATCGCCCCACTCTGGCAAGTCGCGAGGTTGAGAGAAGTGAACGGACGGCAAATCGGCTAGAGCGTTATGATAAGTTTGAGGCAGACTGCGTTCTGGGTTAGTCGGCGATAAATCTGCGATCGCAGCACTGATTCCTCTAGTCCCTGCTACCAAATCGCAGCCAAACACGGGCAGGGAATAATCGGGTTTGGGGAACATGACACAATGGAGAATGTCGAGTCCGTTGCCCACCTTCGCCAATTCTAGATGCAGCTTGCGAAATTGAGGCGTTTGATAGCAGCGATTTTCAATAATTAATTTTTCCCCCTCGAACCGCCCTTCAATATAACCTAACCCATCTGGTAGTTCGTAGGGAGATAGATCGAGAAATTGCTCCCAGCGCTCTAAAATCGCGTCAGCTAGTTGGCGGATGAGGGGATGCAATTGTTGGCGAATGGAGGCACTTGAGGTTTCTATCATGCCGGGTGGGAAATGGACTTTTCTATATATGTTTAAGAATATCCCAAATTGAATCGTTCAGCGTGATCGGACTGAGGGCGATCGCTTTTGATGGAATTTACAATAAGAATAATATCAACACAGAGCAAAAATGCCACGTTTACCTACTCCTTAATTAAAACGGTGTTTCGTTGCTCATCGCCCCTAGATATTTACATAAATAAGGAGAAAAAACTTCATAAATGAGAGTCAAAGGTTTGCGATCATGCCAAAATAAGTAATGCCGTCCCCAAAACGGGCTTTTTTCGGTAAATGCCGTTTCTAAGGCTTGATTGTGTCCGTAATAGATCCCCTGAATGTCGCGATACAATTCGGTATGCAAGCGTGATAGACTTTCCCAAATCGGTAGCGAACGGTTCTGCAAGTATTCATCGACGTGGTTGGCATCCCACCAAGAAGCGGCATAAGCGAGTCTCTGTCCCGATGCTGTCCGCAACCATACTTGCCGTCGCAACCTGGGTTCAGGCACGATTTGCACTTGAGGAGGCGCACCATCCTCATCGTTGCCAATGAGAGACATATCGATGACATCGACTTCAGTTTGTTCCCCGGTTAGTAATTGTAAGTGTCGCGTTGGCGAACCGTCTCCGAGCAGTAAAATCTGCCAAGCAGGGGCAAGTTGCTGGTGAGGCAATCCCAGCTTAACGCTATCTTCGCCGCCTTGCCAAAGGGTTTCGAGGGCGTGCCATTGGGTTGCTAGCGAGGGGTGGTATGGTTTCAAAGTCCCAGTCAAGGCTCTTAACAAAACTTTACTAATCTTTAAGCATCATCATAGCAAAACTCGACGCGATCGCGCTTGGCTCTCTCGTTACGGCAGTGATCATAAAATCTTATGCATTATTCGGAGGGCGAACGCAATTGATGAGGGCGAACGCAATTCGCCCCTACTTTTGCGGGGTAATTTGCGGTGTGGGCGCTTGTCCTGGCAGCGAAAGGGGGGTATCTAAACCGCGATCGTAAAGAATAATATCCCACTGTCCGTTGCGGTTCGATTCAAAAGCAATCAACCGTCCGTTGCCGCTAATGGTGGGATGGCGCACTTCTCCTAGCCAGTTTTCGGTAATCTGATCGGCGCGAAAGGTTTGGCGATCGTAAACGAAAATATCGGGTTTGCCCAATTGTTCGGAAACATAGACGATGTAGCGCCCGTCTGCACTGATGTCGGGTTGATCTTGCAAGCTACCCGGTTGGTTGAGTCCTGGCAGTGCTAAGAGGCGGCGAGTAGGAACCTCATACAGCCAAATCCCCCGTTTTCCCTGGCGATCGCTAGCAAATACCAAGTAGCGACCATCGTAAGATAAGCGAGAATGCTGCTCTGCGGCAAATGTGTTGAGGGAAGAACCAATAGGTTGAGTTGGAGGTGTAATAAAACCGGCATCTTGGCAACCGCTTAAGCTCAGAATAGCCAAAAATTTGAGCCAAAAACACGAGCAGCTAAGACGGCACTTCATTCGCAGTGTCAGACAGAGGCAACGTGCAGCAATTGATCTCGTTGAGACAGACTTTTCCCCACTGGAGGGCCCAGCGTACCAATTCCACCCGATTGTCAGTTTTGGTTTTGGTGAGAATATTGCTAATGTGATTGTCAACGGTGCGCTTGCTAATTTCGAGTTGCTCGGCAATTTCGAGATTAGTTAGTCCGTTAGAGACCCATTCGAGAATTTCCATTTCTCGCTCAGACAGGGAGGCGGGTGTCTGAAACTTACCACTGTCCATAGGTATTTCTTGGGGGCGTACATTTACTTATCTATTTAATTGTAGAAGATGCTCAGGCGATCGCGACGAACGATGTTTCGGGAAGTCCGAGGAATTTGTTAACTAGACAACCGCCGTTTCTTTTTTTGGCAAGTCTGGCGTATCTTAACTGTTAAGATCGCTAATTCTCTTGCCATCTGTATGACTAAACATCACGTCAACGATTCTCGCCTGCTCAACCAACCGGATGTCAAAAAAGAAAATGACTATTTTGATTATTTCTACGACGCACCTGGCAGCGAACCCGGAACACTGAACATCGAACCCGGTGCCCAACCGTCGCGGATTGTTTTAATTGACTACGATCACGATCACGCCATCCGTAAGGTAGACATTTCCCCAAGTGCGCTTGCACCTTATTTGGGAACCAATACGGTAGCTTGGGTGGACGTGCAAGGGTTGGGAAGCGAGGAAATTCTCCAGCAAGTAGGAGACATCTTTAAATTACACCCGTTATTGTTAGAAGATGTCGTCAACGTTCCTCAACGGCCAAAAGTCGATGACTATCTCGACCAAATGCTTGTCACCGCGCACATGATCCGACTTAACCCCAAGAAAGAAGGGTTTGAAACCGAGCAAGTTAGCTTTGTTTTAGGCAAGCAATATTTGTTGACGTTCCAGGAAGAAGAACTCGAAGACGATTTCGAGCTTGTCCGCGAACGCATCCGCTCTAATCAGGGTAAAGTCAGGCAAGAAGGGCCCGATTATTTGATGTATTTACTCATCGACTCGATTATAGATGCTTATTTTCCCGTTTTAGAAGACTACGAGGATCGCATTGAAGACCTAGAAACAGCTATCCTCCGCCAACCGTCTCCCCATCACATGGAAAAGCTTTACAGCGTGCGACGGGAACTTCTGGCTTTGCGCCGCCTGATTTGGCCCCTTCGCAACGTCATGAGTGTCCTCATTCGCGGCGATGAAGAACGCATCAGTCGGGAGGTGCAAATTTACCTGAGAGACTGTTACGATCACGTCATTCAAGTTTTGGATATTCTGGAAACTTATCGAGAACTAGCGTCCAGTTTAATGGAACTTTATCTATCGGCCATGAGTACCAAGATGAACGACGTAATGAAGTTTCTCACCGTTATCTCCACCATTTTCATTCCTCTGACCTTTATTGTGGGCGTTTATGGCATGAACTTTGAGGTGATGCCGGAACTTAAATGGAAATATGGGTATTTCCTCACTTGGGGCGCAATGGCAGTGATCGCGCTTAGTTTGCTTTATTTCTTCTGGCGGCGCGGTTGGCTTAAGTCTTTTTATGTTGTGGAAAAAGATTACACTAGAAAAATTCGGTAAAGTTGTATTAACTTAGGTGATTTTTGCAATTACAGGGCTGGGGATTCATGAGGATTTTGGTATTGACCTGGGAGTTTCCTCCCAGACTCGTGGGCGGAATTGCACGTCACGTAGCAGAACTTTACCCAGAACTGGTCAAGCTGGGACACGACATTCACTTAATTACCGTCGAGTTCGGCGATGCACCGGGCTATGAAATGGTCGAAGGCATCCACGTCCATCGCGTTCCGGTGGCTGGGGCCGATAACTTTTTTGGCTGGATTACGAACATGAATAATAGCATGGGCTATCATGGGGGCAAACTGATCTTAGAAGAAGGCCCGTTTGACCTCATTCATGCTCATGACTGGCTGGTGGGAGATGCAGCGATCGCCCTCAAGCATCTTTTTAAAATTTCCCTCGTTGCCACCATCCACGCTACCGAATACGGACGCTACAACGGCTTATACGAAGACTCTCACCGCTACATTGCCTCTAAAGAAAGAACTCTTATCTTCAACGCTTGGCGAGTGATTGTCTGTACGAATTATATGCGCTACGAACTGCAACGCGCCTTTGAGACCCCTTGGGATAAAATAGATGTCGTCTACAATGGCATTCGGGCTGAGAAAAAAAAGCGCGATTTTAAGTTTGATTACTTAGGATTTCGCCGCAATTTTGCCAAAGATAACGAAAAAATCGTCTATTATGTCGGTCGCATGAGTCATGAAAAAGGCATATTTATCCTGCTTAATGCTGCGCCGAAAGTGCTATCGCAAATGGACGGTTATGTTAAATTTGTCATGATTGGCGGGGGCAATACTAATCATTTAAAAGCTCAAGCTTGGAATTTAGGCATCTGGGATAAGTGCTATTTTACGGGTTTCATATCCGATGAAAATTTAGACAAGTTTCAAACCGTAGCTGATTGCGCTGTTTTTCCCAGCCTGTACGAACCTTTTGGCATTGTCGCTTTAGAAAGCTTTGCCGCACGGGTTCCTGTGGTCGTTTCTGATACAGGAGGCTTTCCCGAAGTCGTCCGCCACACCAAAACGGGCATCGTCACCTATGCTAACAACGCCGATTCTCTAGCGTGGGGTATTTTGGAAGTCCTTAAAAACCCTGATTATGCTCAATGGTTGATTGACAATGCTTATGAAGACCTAGAACACCGCTTTAGCTGGCCCAAACTGGCACGACAAACCGAAGTTGTGTACGGATTGGTGTTGCACCAGCGATCGCAAATTAAATGGCACTGAGCGATTGACCTAAAATCTTAATAATGACCAGTAAACTTAATATTTAGATAGCGACAAAGGACACCATCATGACTACTCAACGATTGGCGAGAACCTGTCAACAGTTTGGCTTTGCCGCCGTTTTTATGGCTGTGTCGGCGGTGCTGACTCCGTCCGCTTTTGCCGTGCTAGTAACACGGTCTGTCAATCAGACTCTGACAGCTATTCCAGACGGCCCGAACAATTTCTTTGATCTCGACGTTGATCTCGACGGCACGACCGACTTCACTTTCACAACAATCATTGGCATTCCGGATATGCCGTCATTTGCCAGCTTCGCCGTTGTCGAAGCACCATTCGGTACGACCAACGGTGCTGTCATTGACGCTTTCACCGGTGATGGATTTCCTACGGTCAGCCGCTTGGGACTAGGCGATAGCGTGTCTAGTTCCGACCTATTCTTTTCTGCCTCGTTCGATCAAGGTAATCTCTTCTTCGTCACTCTTTTCGATCCACCTTCGGGGAACTTCGATAATCAGGAAGGTTTCATTGGCCTACGCTTTGAGAAGAACAGCGAAATCTTCTTCGGGTTCGCTCAGGTGAAAGTCAACGACCTCTTCGCGGCTCAAGACCCACTAGCGGTGACCATCGGAGTGGTGGGTTTTGAGTCCGTTGCAGGCGTTCCCGTCGAGATCGCCGTTGTGCCTGTGCCGGAACCCTCGTCGGCTGCTTCCCTTGGGGTTGGTATGGCGGTCATGGGCTTGTTAACACTGCGCCGCAGAAGCGATTCATAAATACAATCTGCTCACTCTATTAATAACCTATAAACCTATTGGTAATGTTGTCGATTGGCTCTCCCGTACTTGTGGTGATAACAAAATCTTATAAATTGGTGTAGGATGGGTTAGACGGCAGTAAGCATTCAAACTTAACTAGAAATTATCAATCCGTCGTAACCCATCTTCTTGAAATTAGTAACATAAACGAACATTTTACCCTATGATGTCGGGAGATCCCCTATTCTCAAAGAAATTGGGTTGAAGTATTCTACCCTTGAGGCTTTCATGATGGTTAGGACTCAGAAAATACCAAGTAAGGCATAAAAGAAGCTTACTCAGGCATTTTATCTGAGTAGTCTGTGCCTATACTTTTATTCATGTATAAAGCGAGTTTAGGTTATATCTGGGCTTAAAATTGGCTAAAGTCCCAATAGTGAATAGCCCAGAGCTACTAATCTCTAACCCCCATGGATTTTGCTTCTTTAGTCACTATTTTAGTCATTCTTTTGCTGGTAGCGACAGCAGTAGCGATCGCCACACGCTGGTTGCGAGTTTCTTATGTGACGGGCTTAGTGTTAGCGGGTTTAGCCATTACTCAACTTCTGCCAACAGAAATTGGACTGGATGATTCCCTCATTTTAGACTTCTTCCTGCCCATTCTTATCTTTGAGGCTGCCCTCAATACGGATATTTCTCGCTTACGCAGTACCGTTAAACCGATCGCCCTTTTAGCGGGGCCGGGAGTCATTCTTGCCTCTGGTATTACGGCACTTTTACTCAAATGGGGATTGGGTTTGGAATGGATGAGCGCTCTTTTTGCTGGGGTCATTTTGGCCATTACCGATACCGTGTCGGTCATTGCCGTTTTTAAAGAAATTCCTGTCCCATCGCGCTTGTCTACCATCGTCGAGGGAGAAAGTTTATTTAACGATGGGATAGCACTGGTTCTCTTTACCTTGCTGATTGACATTCAGAGGACGGGTTCTGTGACTTTCCTCGATACTTGCCAGGAATTTTTTGTGGTGATTGTCGGGGGTAGTTTGGTTGGACTCGCTTTGGGTTATTTAAGTTCAGGATTGTTAACTCGCTCCGAGGAACCCCTGAGTAATATTTTACTGACGGTTGCTGTCGCTTTGGGCGCGTTTCAAATCGGACAAGTGTTGGAAGTATCCGGCGTAGTAGCTGTGGTAGTGGCTGGGCTGTTGATGGGGACAATCGGGTTATCGAGCCATGTTTCTGCTTCCACTCGCTTGACTTTGTTGAGTTTTTGGCAAGTAGCGAGTTTCGTCGTTAATAGCTTTATTTTTTTATTAATTGGCATCGAAGTTGACCTGATTGCGTTGTGGCAGACTCTACCTGCCGTCTTGTTGGCTATTCTCGCTTACCAAATCGGTCGCGTTCTTTCGGTTTATCCGTTACTAGCGCTCTTACGCTACTTTGACCGCCCGATTCCTTGGCGTTGGCAGCACGTCTTGTTTTTGGGCAATATTAAAGGCTCTCTCTCAATGGCATTAGCTCTCAGTTTACCTGCCACACTACCCAACCGAGGACAGTTAACGGCTTTGGTCTTTGGGGCTGTGTTGGTATCTTTAGTCGGTCAAGGAGTCAGTTTACCTTGGTTGGTCAAACGCTTGAACCTCTCTCCCGCCTCTTCTTCTCGCTTTGCTATTGAAGAATTACAGGCTCAGTTAATGGCTGCGAAAGCGGCTCAAGATGAATTAAACAACCTCCTCAACGCAGGCGTGTTGCCTAAAGCAATCTATGAAGAAATGCGTGCTGATTATCAGGTGCAGGTGGCAGGAGCTGAGAAAGCACTGCGGGAGTTGTACAATCGCCGCCCCTCTGCCTTGGAAATGACCAGTTCCTCTTTAACTCGACTCAATGCCGTCCGTCGCCGCCTACTGCTTGCCGAGAAAGGCGCACTCAGCGATGCTTTACGCAAGCGGATTCTCTCAGAAGAAATTGTTTCTAGTCGATTGCGAGCAATTGACGAACAATTAGTCAATCTTGAAGATGATTGAACGATTGGCAGCCTTCGATAAAGTCGATGACTTGGCGCAAGTAGCCAGGTTTAGTGACGATTAATACCGTAGAGCCAGATTCTAGAATGGTACTCCCGTTAGGAATTAATAAACCTTCGTGGGGATGAGGTTGATAGCCGATAATCAATGAACCAGTTGGAAAACGCTTGTCTTGAGCGATTTGGGCCACACTACGACCTGCTACATAGCAATTTTCGGGAATAGCCAGTTTTAAAACCTCAATTTGCCCTTGCTCGAAGTGCATCATCGATTCCACCTGTGGATACTCAATAGCATTGACCATCGTGGAAACCGCTAAATCTATCGTACTGATAATATGTGTCGCTCCAGCGAGACGTAAAGGATCGGCAAAATCCCGATGGCGCAGGCGAGCAACAATCTGGGAAACACCGTAGTGTCTGGCTAGAGTTACCAGTGCTAAGTTGAGCGCATCATGGCGGAGTGCTGCTACAACGGCATCTGCTTTACGAACGCCTGCTTCTAATAAAACTTCTGTCTTGACTGTGCTTCCTTCAAAAGCCATTACTCCTATTTGTTCGCGTGCATAACAGCAAGCATTAGAATCGAGGTCAATGACTGCAACTTTATGACCCAGTTCGACGAGTTTTTGCGCTAAACTCAAACCGACTAATCCGGCTCCTCCGATCAACACGTACATAACTTATTTTAGTTTGCTCTTAGGCTTTACTCAGTTGTTAATTAATTGTAGAACGATTGATTGACTTAACCAAAATTGATACACGATTCATGCGACAAACTCAATCAATTATCACCCCGATTTAAAGCAGTTTTAGCTCTCAAAAAGCATCTACTCTGTCGCCTCCTCCATTATCTGTGCATTTAAACAAATTCCATTTTCTTCGCGAACGACAATCACTCCCTCCTCCCGCAACCGCCCTATCAACCGCGTCACTGTCACGCGAGTTGCCCCAATAGCACTGCCAATTTGCGCGTGAGTTAGTGGATAGGGTAAACAATAACCCTCTGTCTTCTGTTCGCCAAATTCCTCCACCAACAAGCGCAAAAAACCAATTAAGCGGTCAACGGTTCGCTTTTGTCCCAAAATGCTCAACCACAACAATTTCCGTTGGTGTTGGTAGCGAAATACTTCTAAAATCTCCTGATATAAGACTGAGCTTGCTACTTCCTCCCAATATAGCCATAAAACAGAAGTTGCCTCAACGTGGGCATACGCTTGAACGCTAAAAGAAGGCACAGAAGCCAGTTCAAAGGGGTGATTTGCTGTCACAAATCCTAAAAATACATCTTTTGCTAAGATAGTTGAGCAAGCTAATAGCGCTAAATCTGGCTTTACTAAAGTTGATGTCATCGGTACTCCACCTTTTAAAGGCGGAGCCTGCGATGATTTCGTCAATCCCATCAGGCGAATAACTCCTTCATCTACCCAGTAGAGCAAGCCAGCACGGGCAGTAATCCGCTCATCTTTACTAAAAGATCTCCTTCGGCGGTGAAGCCTAGCCCAGTCTAACATTTCTGAGCGAGTCGCAAAAGAAGGCGCGTATTGCGAGGCTGGCGGTGGGTTAGGCAAGGACATTACAGCAGAAAATAAAAGTACGCTTAGCAATATGAACCATCAAGCCAGAATAAAATCATTTTAAAGATCATGTCCTCAGATCGCCTCAATCATCTACCATTGTCTCAGTTTTTTCCCTTTCGGGTTTCTCTAAAGAGTTTATCGCCGCAAAAGCAGCTTCAACAGCAACTACTAGCTCTATTGACCGCTGCAAGCGTGCTAAATGTTTCCTTGCCCAAGGCGATTTCCCTCACGCGATTGCCTCAAACCCCGATTATCTATCGCTGCGCGATCGCCTTTCAACTGTCTTCCCAGCTTGCCATAGTCCCGATGGCTTTGGCTGAAATTATCTTTTCGAGTTTAGTCATGATTCAGGCTTCTCAAGACAACTCTGCCGAATTGTCTTTTACCGCACACTTGATCGTTCCGGGTTGGATTGATTTTCAGCTAAGTGATCGCTCACTCGCGATTTGGTTACAATGGTTTCCCCAGCAACTGGCAAATCAGAATTTCTTGGCTTTTAATAGCAAAAAGTCGGCAAATTTTGAGCAACTCTGGCTGTTACAGCACACTCACGCTCGTTGCTGCTCTCTATTACGTCTAGGACAGCAAGAAAACTTGATTAAGTTTAAAGATATAGAACTGCGATTGATAAATCCCGCCGAGCGATCGCTCATCTCTCAACTTCTGATGTGTGTTGATTGCCTAGAAAATTCTCAAGCAGCTAATTGGGTTAAATTGGCCAGTAACCTCTGTCAAGCGTTCTGGTATTTCGAGAAAAACTGCCGTATTTTTGGAGAAGTTGCCCAAAGAACGCCAGAAATTTCCCAAGCTCGGTTAGGATTGCTGGCAGTCGTGCAAATGCTTCTAAAATGGATGTATGTCAAAGGAACAAAGAGTTTACCACCCGTGCAGCTTTAACAACGTGAGGCTCAAAAAAGATCTATCGAAGTAAGGTTGATTTAAAATGCCAGAAAATTTGAAAGTATTTCTAAAGAGTGAGTGACAAACTTGAAAATTTTAGATATACTATCTTTGGTGTGAGGAGCGAACCAGCAAGAGAACCGAGACGAAACACGGCAAGTCGTCGGTTCTCTTTCTGATTTTAGGCTAAAGAGTTGGCTCAAAGGCTGTTGCTCCTATCAATCTTCAGGCATATAACTAACTAAGATAAATTTCCGGCGGCGTTTGCACGATAGGGGTAGCAGCAGCTAAAATTTCAGCGCGATCGCCTGAGAGTGGGGGATAAATGCGATAGCAGTTGATCGTCTGTTTGGTTTGTTTAGCCACCGTTCCTTGGTTGAAGACGGTTCGTTCCCAGCCATGCGTATAAACAGCCCCCCAAGTGCCCAGATCTAGCACTGTTACGTACCAATTAATCTGCAACGGCAGAGGCTTTTCTCCTAAAAGGTCGCAGATAACATTGTGTCCGGCAAAGCGGCCCATCGGACGGCCATGCTGGCACGACATGACCGAGGAATGTTTGCCATCTATCTTCATCCAGGCACAGTCTCCTGCCGCGAATACGCCCTCCATTCCTTTGATTTTGAGGAATTCATCCACCCAGAGGCGACCGAAGCGATCGCGCTCGACGGGAAATCGCTCCGTTAGAGGACTTGCTCGCATACCTGCTGCCCAGACAATAGTCATCGACGGGATCGACTCGCCCGAATCTAGCACGATACCCCAAGGATGGATAGCTTGAACCCCTACACCGACTCGTTGTTCGATCCCCAACTCAGACAAGGCTTCTTCGATGACGGGTCGGGCACTCTCACCCATATCTGAGCCAACATGAGGCGAGCGATCAACGAGGATAACGCGGATACCGGCAGGATTTTCCTTGAATTCTCGCAATCGTTGCGGCATTTCACAAGCGATCTCAATTCCCGTTAATCCCGCACCAACAATGACAACGTTATAGCGGCCGGGTGCTTCTGGTTGGCGGTGGAGTGCTTGAAGGTGTTCGTCTAGCTTCACCGCATCGCCATAAGTATCCACGCTAAACGCCCAGTCTTTGAGTCCTGGTAGGTCGGGACGGTAGAGTTGACTGCCTGCTGCTAAGACCAGGCGATCGTAGGGTAGTATTGTGACCTCGCCAGCCTTTTCTACGGTGATTTCCCGCTTGTCGAAGTCAAGATTCGTTACGTTGCCTTCAACGAGCTTGATGCCGACAGGATCTAAGACTTGCCGCAGAGATACTCTAACTTGACTAAGATCCTGCTCGTAGTTGCGAACTCTAATGCTGTGATAGCCATCTCGGTTGACTAAGGTGATCTCAACTTGGCCAGCATCAATTCCGAGTTCATCTAGCTTGCGAGCGGCTCCCACAGCACTCCACAGTCCAGCAAAACCGCCGCCGATGATAATGATACGTTTGACCATAGTTGACAAATACCCATCGCGGTTAAGGATTAGGAGTTTTGACAAAGTAGGTAATCAACCCGCCAATAATTGCCCCACTCAGCGTTAAGCCGATTTGCTTCCAGTTCTTAAGTTCTCCCACCTTTTCAGCTAAGCCAGGAATCGCCGCTTCGATTGGCTTGATTCGATCGCTAACTCCGTTGATTTTTGCGTCCAATGTTTTTATCTCTCCCTTGATTTCAGCTTGTCCAATCTCAATGCTCGTTAACCGACCCTCGATCGCTTTCTGTCCACTGATGATGAGATCTTTTATCTCTTTTAGGTCATTCTCTGTAACGGCTGTCATTGTGTTTACTAGGTTTCAACTAAATTGCTCGGTGATATCATCAAGGTTAAATAGCATCTGAAGCGACTGTAGACAGCGTTTGCGAGCTTCGATATCCTGTTGCGCCCGCAACTGTACCATTGGTTCGTGCAGGATTTTATTGACGATTCCCCGCGTGAGAGCTTCGATCACTTCTTGATGCTTGTCGGCAAATTCCGTACCCAAACGAGAGAGGGCTTTTTCTAGCTCTTGCTCGCGAATCGTTTCTATTTTGGTACGCAGGGAACTGATAGTGGGAACCGTGTCGAGCGAACGCCACCACAAGTCAAAGGCTTCGACTTCTTCTTCTAAGAGTGCTTCGGCTTCTAGAGCCATTTGACGGCGGCTTTCATAATTCTGCGCGACCACCGCTTTGAGGTCGTCTACGTTGTAAGCTTGAATATTATCCAGGCTTTGGACATCTGCCGCGACGTTGCGAGGAACGGAGATATCAAAGAGCATTAACGCCTGACTGGGTGAGAGAGCCTCAGTTAACTTCAGGCAATCGAGAATGGGTTCGGTTGCCCCGGTGCTGGTGAAGACGATATCAGAGGCGGCGACGACTGCCATTATTTCGCTGAGCATTTGGAGTTGCAATTGAGCTTGCGGAAATTGGCTGGCTAGTTCTTCGGCGCGGCGTTGGGAACGGTTGACAATGGTGATAGTGGTAGCTCCCTTGGCTAAAAGGTGCTGTACCAGCAAGCGCGACATTTTACCTGCGCCAATAATGCTAATGCGGCGAGTGGTGATCGCTTCGACTTTAGCACAGGCCAGTTCGACGGCTGCCGAACTGATAGACACGGCTCCCGTGCCAATACAGGTTTCGCTACGGACGCGCTTGCCTGCGGTCATGGCTTGTTTAAATAAGCGATCAAGTAGCCGTCCGATTCCTTGATATTTTTGAGCGAGTTTGTGTGTATTTTTCACCTGTGCCAGAATTTGTCCTTCTCCCAAGACCAAGCTTTCTAATCCGGCAGCAACCCGCATGAGGTGGCGGACGGCATCTTGATGCAGCAGAACAAATAAGTAGCGGCGCAGGATCGGCAAGGAGATTCGCCCAATTTCTGCCAAAAATTGCATAATTTCAACAACCCCTTTTTCCGTGTCGCTGAGAACCGCATAAATTTCTAATCGGTTGCAAGTGCTAATAATAGCGACTTCAATGATGTGGGGATAGCCCTTGAGGTGGACTAAGGCTTCTTCGAGCTTAGCTTCTTGGATGCTCAATTTTTCACGGATTTCAACGGGGGCTGTTTTGTGACTCAGACCCACAACGGCAATATTCATGTGTTCTCCTAAAAGGGTTTCTCTTAGCTTGGCTCAAAAATCCATTAAGGATTGGGTGTAGGGGTATAGCAATGCCATACCCCTACTAATGGTTGCAATTTATCGCCAATTTGTCTTCAAAATAAAGCACTCTTATATAAACTTTATACAGTGAAATGAGTTTGCGACTAGGAGACAGCCAAGTCGGAAAATTGGGGAAAAGGAAGAATTTTGAGCCTTTTTCCCTTTTCCCTTTACCCTTTTACCTCAATTGGAGGTACTTCGGTTGGTCGAACAAGTGGACAGTATCGACAAAGCGAGCGGTCTTGGATTGGCTGGAAATGACCAAGCTTTGCGTGCGGGCTCCGCCACTGAAGAAGCGAACCCCTTCCATGAGTGTGCCGGGGGTGATGCCACAAGCGGCAAACAAGATAGTCCGCCCACTGGCGAGTTCATCAGCATCGTAGACAAGATCGGGGTCGTTGATGCCCATTTCCTGAAGTCGGGCGAGGTTACCTTCTCTGCTTTCGCCAATTAAACCCGTTTTTACCACTTCAGGGTCGTAAATTAACTGCCCTTGGAAGTGGCCGCCTAAGCAACGCATGGCAGCCGCAGAAATCACCCCTTCAGGAGCCGCCCCAATGCCCATCAAGGCGTGGATATTGGTTCCAGAAAAAGCGCAGGAAATCGCGGCTGATACGTCTCCGTCGCTAATTAAGCGAACCCTCGCGCCTGCTGTGCGAATTTCTTGAATGAGTTCTTTATGGCGGGGGCGATCCATCACCACCACGACTAATTCTTCAACAGATCGCTCCAGGCACTCAGCCAAAATTTTGAGGTTGTGCGTGGCGGACTTATTAATATCGACATGGCCTTTAGCCGCAGGGGGAGCGGCCAATTTTTTCATGTAAAAGTCGGGCGCGGCAAACAGTCCGCCTTTTTCAGCAATCGCTAGCACTGCCATCGAACCATTTTGACCGTAAGCGACTAAGTTCGTACCTTCACAAGGGTCAACCGCAATGTCAATTTCCATGAGTTCGTCGGGGTTGCAGAAGGCTTTGGCATCTTCGCGGGTGCAAATGCCTACTTCTTCGCCAATATAGAGCATCGGGGCTTCGTCGCGTTCTCCTTCGCCAATCACAATGCGGCCCCGCATTTGAATTTGATTCATTCGTTCGCGCATGGCTTCGACAGCAACTTGGTCGGCTATGTTTTTCTCACCTTTGCCCATCCATTTGGCAGAAGCGATCGCGGCTTTTTCCACGACTTCGATAATTTCTAGTCCCAGCGTACTTTCCACAGATTTTTTTCCTCTCGGCTACCAATAGAGATTTCCCTGGCGCGATTTTAACGTTTATTGACTTCATTCAAAAGTCTATCTACCTAGGGTAATTGAGTCAATAAGTATTGATTCCAAAACCTGTCACCTCTCGGAAAGAAGGAAGGGACAAAGGCAAGCAAACGTCCGTCCGCCGAGTTAGAGGGGATTTGATTGTATTGAGTCATTAAATCGACTGCGATCGCCTAATAGACTTGCACTATCTGTTAATACCAAATCCGGTTATCATAGGCTATCTATAAAAATAGGCATTCTTGCAACAGGCAAGAGGAAGAATAGATAAGGCGGAAATCTGTCGCTGTCTAAAATATATATGCCGAATATGCGTCCAAACGTTGACTCTCAGAAGATAGAAAGACTGATGCAAGTCCTGGGTAGAGAAGCTCAGGGTTCAGGCTGCATTTACTTTACAGGTGGTGCTAGTGCCCTATTGATTGGATGGCGTAGTTCAACGGTTGATGTCGATATTCGTCTAGATCCTGAACCCCCAGGCATTTTTCAAGCAATCGCAAAACTCAAACAAGAATTGAACATCAATATCGAACTGGCTTCTCCACAGGATTTCTTACCCCCGCTTCCGGGATGGCGTGACAGGAGCATATTCATTGCCAAGCATGGTCAAATCTCGTTTTATCACTATGACTTTACAGCCCAAGCTCTCTCTAAACTATCCAGGGGATTTGACCGTGATATTAAAGATGTTCAAGCCATGTACAAACAGAAATTATTTTCTTTGAGAGAGCTACGGGATTGCTTTGAAGCTATTGCACCCGAATTAATCCGATTCCCCTCTCTTAACCCTGATGTGCTTAGAAGCAGAGTCGAGAACTTTATCGAACGTTTTGAAGATAACCCAGAGGCGGGTCAGTCATGAGTCTCAATGAGTTGCCAGGAGCAGAGTTAATCCTACCTGGACTCGATGATCTTCGCCGGGGTGAGACGAATACAGTTGGGTCATTGTTAGTTGCGATCGCAGCAACGCGCTTAACCGAAGCAGGCTTAGATGTTCCAAAGGATCATCTAGCCCCAGAGCCAGAATTGACCTTGTATGCCCGTCTTCAAGATGAACGGGACGATGCTTACCTTTACTATAATGCTTTGCTGAATAGCCTCAATAGCTTTTGCAATGCACTTGAACTCAGTTATAAATATAA
>JBGTNM010000248.1:0-2121 GCA_041743025.1 Microcystaceae cyanobacterium | reverse complement strand
GGTTGGGCGTTTTTAGAGGAGATTAAAGTCGAAGGTATAAGGTTACTACAATTTGGAACGATAGAAACCAGTAAAGAGTTAACCACACCAGAAAGACTGTTAGAAATTGAGCAGGACATGGTTGAACTGATAGCTGAATTTCAACCCGCACACATAGCAATTGAAATGCCCTTTTTTGGTAGAAGCATTAAAGCAGCAGGAGGAGTATTACAAGCTTTTGGCGTAATCAATTTAGTTTGTTACCGAGAGATGGGGATTCAACCTATATATCTACATCAATCTAGTTGGAAGTGTCATCTCGGTTATGGCAAAGCAGATAAAAATGAAGTAGCAGGAATGGTTCAGGTATTATTTGATTTAAAAACTCTGCCAATCGATGATAGCGTTGATGCCATTGGTATTGGTTATGCAGGGTTGTGTGGTTTGAGGAACAATATTGGTTGAAGAATTTCTGAAAATTAGAGCGGATCGCCTAAAGGCTCTTCGGCGATCGCCTTTTGGTCAATTTACTTCACTTTTCCAATGCAGGTATAACTATGACTCGTTTTTTTTCTGCACCCTCTGTTTTACTTCTCAGGCTGACCAGAAACTTAGCGAAGAAATTAGATATTGAAACTACCGAAAAAAATGGGAGGATGCTGTCAAACGAGGATATAGCCTCAACTACCTCAAGAAGATAATAAAGCAAAACCAGAGATAGATAGAAAAAAAAACATTATCTCAAGTTGAGATAGAATAAGAGAATGCACCTAATTACAAGAAAAACCCTAAAGGTGTTCTGGCAAAAATATCCAGACAGTAAAACAGCATTAGAAAGATGGTCGGGGATAATCGGCAAAAATAACTTTGATAGTTTTGCTCAGTTAAGAGAAACTTTCCCCTCCGCAGATATGGTAGGAAAATTAACAGTATTCAATATCGGAGGAAATAAGTATCGGTTAATAGCAGCAATACATTTCAATCGTCACAAAGTATACATACGGAATGTATTAACCCATCAAGAGTACGACAAAGGAGAGTGGAAAGAATGACAGTAATAGCAGCAAAACTAAAAAAACAATGGGTAGAAATAGCACCATTACTAACAATAAGAAATGAATCAGATTATGATGCTGCCGTAGAGAGATTGAATACTTTGCTAGATGAAGTGGGAGAGGATGAAAATAATCCGCTCTACAGTCTGTTAGATACTTTAGGAATAATCATAGAAGCCTATGACAATGAAAACTATCCTATACTAGATTGTAGTGGTGTAGATGCTTTAATTTATTTAATGGAAGAACACTCCTTGTCTGAGTTGGAAATACCAGAAATAGGTTCTCAAGGAGTAGTATCAGAAATACTAAATGGAAAAAGAAAACTAAATGTTAGACAAATAGAAGCATTAGCCAAAAGGTTTAAAGTATCACCAGCAACATTTTTCGACTAACTCTCCTTCATCTGTGGTGCCGAGAATTTGCTGGTCGAATAAATCAAGATCTCGTTCCTATCCATTAGATTTACGTTGGTAGGCTGAAAGAGCGGAATTTTACTTCGGCGATTGCGTTTTTGAGAGAAGAAACGTCTTTCATAGTGGTACAGCTTCACTCTTGATGCGATCGCTATAATTTCAATTCCCAATCCAAAAGTTTTAATTACTTGTTTTAAATAACCGTTAATCAGCCTCACAACTCCCATCAAGATTGTCTTAACACCTGCCAATATCGACAAAATTCTTGACTATAAAATTGCTCCTGGACGCATTATTGACGACCATTTATACGTAAAATAAGCACTTACAGCTTTAGATTTAAATCAATAAATAATCATACAAGTCTAGGATTAGTTATTTACAAATTGTGTTAAATAACTAATCATGTAGTTCAATAACTGTTGATAACAATAAAGCTTCTAACAATTAATTCAACGATCATTCAGAGCTATAGACATTAGCGGTCATAGTTTTAATTCTTCTTTTAGTAGAAGATAATTTTCGTTTTGCGGTAGTGTTGCAAAAAAATCTTTAATCGCAATAATCTTCAGCTATTGAAAATCAGATTTCCTATATAGAGTCTTTTAAAATCTTTGAACACTAAATGTAGATTTTTATTGTCAATAGACAGTGCTTCTTGCAAAAGATAT
>JBGTNM010000247.1:0-3536 GCA_041743025.1 Microcystaceae cyanobacterium | reverse complement strand
ACTATCTTTAGATTCTATAAAGTGGCAGATATCCAAAGCTTCCTGGGCTATTTTTTGGAATGAAGCAGAGTCTTCTAAGATTTGTGATAATACCCCCGCACCGCCTTCCGCTGCTTCCCAGAATAGAAGATATTTACCTTTGCCTACTCTTTCTGATGCTAGCTCATCGTTTTCTAGTTTATACAAAGCTTGAATAGCTCTTTCTAGAGTAGTATATTGTAGGGTAATGATGAAAGCTTCTGTATCTTTTTCTGAAAAACTGATTTATCGATTTGGTTAATTCTTCTGTAGTCGGATGAGGTCTAGTAATAGCTGGTTCTAAAGTTTCATCGATAACATTAGTTGCTTTTACCTCTACTCCAAAAAACTTACTGGCGACATTAGCAACGGTAGCTTGTCGGTTAGTGCGATCGCCTTGGGTGGACATAGTGGCAGATGTTCCAATACATAAAATAGGAATATCTTGACCCTTTTTAGCCTTATAGGAAATCTGACGCAGTTTTCTGATAACCATTGCTACATCTGCACCCTGACGACCTCTGTAGGTATGTAGTTCATCTAGTACGAGATATTTTAAAACGGGAGATTGTACTAACTTTTGTTCGTGAACGCGAGACAGCATTAGCTCTAACATCACGTAATTAGTTAGGAGAATATGTGGAGGATTATTCTGAATATCAGATTTCTGAGTTAGGTTCTCCTGTCCTGTATACCTGGCAACTCGAATCGGTGAATTATCTCCTAAATATTTTCTAAATTCCTCTTCTTGAGAGTTGATTAAAGCATTCATCGGATAAACCAGAATCGCTCTGATCCCTTTTAATTGAGGATTACGTGACAAGTCGTCAATGATGGGAACAACATAACTAAGGCTTTTTCCCGAACCCGTACCAGTAGTGACTACATAGGGTTCATTTCTCTGGGCGCAGCGAAAGGATTGTTCTTGATGATAATAGAAACGAAAATCTGGGAAATATTTTTTGCAGTCGGAATGCAGAATACCTTCGTCGATCAACGCATCGATCGCAGCACCTTGCTTGTAGGCAGGATTAATTTGAACTAAAGGATCGCTCCAAAGATAGCCTTCGTCTAGTTCTTGTTGAACAAATTCTGCCACATGGCGATCGCGTATTTCTAGGAAACTTTCAATGTAATTACGATAATCGCTAATAACTTCATCTCTAAGCTTGAAGATATCTAAAGCCTTCTGTTCCCCTCTCTTCTCAGGAGAGGGGTTAGGGGTGAGGTCAATTCCCTGACGGCGATCGCACCATTCAGTGAGTTGCTGTTCTAAATGATCGCTAACAGTATCAAAATTAAAAATAGTTTTTAACTGATTAAAGTCCCAAGTTTTCGGAACATTGCCCCATATTTGCTCTAACTGTTTGACAGTCAGGTTATTTGTGCCAGTAGCATCTATAATTACCATTTCTTGAGTAATCAAGGCTTTTATTGGTGCGATCGCTTCTGAGTTTTGAGCTAATAATTCCTGAAGTTTAACTGGTAGCTTCATATCAATGTGACTATAAAAGAGTTTTAATTAAGCTCAACTTCAGAATTGAAATAGGCTTATTTCTTTATAATTCCCAAATTTTTGCTTTGATTAGACAAAAAAACTTTTGTAGATTCGCCTAAAATTTATTATTTTGCTCATTGATTTCCTCGATGACAGCTAGTACATTTCTAGCTGAGTTCTCTGCTCGATTCATTGTTTGCTGTTGTTCGTGGCTTAGTTTTTCTCTACTAACCGTATTTTTCAATTCTTGCTGACGTCCAAAGAACATGGCGAGAGAAAGTAGTTTTGTTTTTTCTGATTCTGGCAAACTGAGGGCAATTCTGTTGATGATGTCAAGTCCTTTTTCAAGTCCTTTTTCGACAATTTTACCGAATTCTCTTCCGATGTTGATTGTTCCAATGTCGGGGAATTGGGATTGATTTTGGGCTGGGGCTTTTGGATGGTTATCAAAATGGCGATCGCGAGTAACAAGATTATTGCGATCGCGATCGCAAGCCACAGTGTTTTTTTTTCAGTACCAGGTTTAATGATAGCTAAAGAACTGTATTGCTTAAATTCTTCAGATTCAACTCTATTAGATAGACCGCGCCATACTCCAGTCTCTTTCAATGAGTAAGCTGATTTTATACTGGTAACTAAAACAAGTAAACCTTCTCTGTCTGGTAAGGTATTGCTTTCTAATTCTAAAGCCAGTTCTTCTCTTAAGGAATCGCAATTTTTGCCTAGTTTGCAATTCAAATCTGTATTTTGATTATTTCCTATGGCTAGAGTTGAATTTGATAAGTGTTTGAGGCGATCGTAGTCTACTTCAAAACCATATTCTCCAGAAATATCAATATCTTTATCTATATTTTTGTCTAGTTCCTTTCTCAAAGCTCGAATTAATAGAGAACGAATTATAAGATTTTCACAATCTTTTCTTATAATCCATAATACCGAGTTGCGAACAGGACGACCTGTGAAATCAGTTCTTTCTTTCCTGGCTTTTAAGCCAGTCACTAACAAATAGTAATCATTTTGTGTTGCTACTAAAACAATTGATGGCTTTTGGCTTTCAATTAAATCAATTGCTCTTACTGATAAAGTACTAATTGGTTGTAACAAAAAATCGGGATTTTCAGGATAATATTCATTCGATTTTATTCTCAACCAACGGTAATCTTGGTCTTGATTTTTCCCGCGACTTTGAACATAAATAGCCATTTTTACTTTCTCCTGTAATCTATATATTGAGCCATTTTTCGCCTTTAACTACAGCAAAATTACCATTGGTTTTACAACCACGAGAAAATTCGTTAACTGCTTTTTCTAGATGGTTATCTAACTCCAGCCAATTGCGAAGAAAATTGAAGAATTTCCATTGTCGGGAATCGAGATGAAGTTTTAAAAGAAAACGTAGTAGGTAACGTAGAGGTTGTTCGCTATCAACAGGAGAATACTTAGCATCATGTCGGGTTTTGCGGAAGTAAAAATGAGGATTATTTTCACTATCTACTTCCATGCGAGAAAATATGACACTACCAACTGTTTGAACTGGAGTGATTACATTAGCAACCCAAGGATTTAGACTGGGTAAATTGAAATGATCTAGTAGTGGCGCATATCCTTGTTTTACTTTTTCTAATAGCTCTTTGGCAGTTTTACTGTTTTTCAGATATTTCTCGCATTTGACAGGAGCAAATATTATTAATCGAGGAGATTCTAGATTTTGATATGCTGCATTGAATAAGGCTTTAATTTGTTGAGGTCGATTGACCTTTTCGTGAAATTTACCGTTTTTTTCCATTAGAGAGGGAGCATCAATGGGAATTAGAACGGCTGTTGATTCTTGCAAGATCTTTTTGACAAATTCTTTCTCTTCTTTGGAGGCTTGAGTTGCATGATAAGTAGTAGGGCAAAATTAATTACACTGATAAAGAGAAGCTTGAGAGGAGAGTATATTAGTGCATTTAGAGCAAAAACTGAGTTCAGAAACAATCAAAGTATTGTGGCGATTGTACCGCCAACACCGCGATTAGAG
>JBGTNM010000246.1:0-3767 GCA_041743025.1 Microcystaceae cyanobacterium | reverse complement strand
GTATTTGAATCAGCCCGAGTTAACGCAGGAAAAGTTTATCTCCAACCCGTTTAAGAAAGACAAAAGAAAAAATAACAATGCAGAAGAAGAAAGATTATACAGGACTGGAGACTTGGCGCGCTGGTTGCCAGATGGCAATATCGAAATTGTAGGGCGTATCGATCACCAGGTGAAAATCCGCGGTTTCCGCATAGAGTTAGGAGAAATTGAAGTTGCTCTCAGCCAGTATCCTGGCGTGAAGCAGGCTGTGGTTATTGCCAGAGAAGATAAAGCTGGGGATAAGCGACTGGTCGCCTATGTGGTCATTGCTGAAGATAAGACTCCTGTCACCAGGGAGTTTCGCCAGTTCCTGCAACAAACACTGCCCGATTACATGATTCCCTCTGCATTTGTGCAGTTAGAATCTTTACCCCTGACCCCAAATGGCAAAATTGATCGTCGAGGTTTGCCCAAGCCAGACCAGACGCAATTAGGGTCGGGAAGAAAGTTTGTAACTGCACAAGATGAGATCCAACGGCAACTCACTCTGATTTGGGAAGAGGTGCTGGGAATTCAGCCAGTCGGTATCCAAGACAACTTTTTTGACTTGGGCGGAAATTCTTTGTTAGCGGTACAAGTGGTATCCAAAATTGAGAAATTCTTTGCTCTGAGCATTCCTTTGGCTGCTTTATTACGATCTCCCACAATCAGACAGCTCGCCCATCTATTGCAAGGAGAGGAACTGGCGGATGTCTGGTCTCCACTGGTTCCTATTCAGACGGGTGGCTCCAAGCTTCCTCTGTTCTGTATACATGGCGGTGGTGGTCATGTTCTGATTTATCGAGATCTGGCCATTGGTTTAGGAGCAGAGCAACCCGTTTATGGTCTGCAATCTCCGGGAGTCGATCCACAAAATCCTGCCCCACCCAGCATAGAGGAAGCTGCTGCATTCTATATCCAGCAAATCAAGACAATTCAGCCTCAAGGACCATACTATCTGGCTGGTCTATCCGCGGGTGGCACAATTGCCTTTGAAATGGCTCAACAGTTGATCGCTCAAAATGAGAAGGTCGCACTTTTAGTAATGTTTGACACTTATGCCCAAGATAGCCCAGAGCTATTACCTACAATTCCTCGTTTCGTCTCTTCTTTAAGGTATGCAATGACGATCAGCGGACCAAAGTTTTTGGCTCGCTATTGGCAAAAGCAGTTTGGCAAGCAAAAAGTTGGGGAAGTAAACACAACAGCGATTGCAGAATCAACTGACAGTCTGTTAACTCCTAAGAAAAGCAGACAGGGTAAAAATCTAGACCCCGACTATCCTGTTAAAGAGATTTCTGCCAAGAAGAATCCCCTTGAACACTGGATGGATCGCTTTAGTGAATACGTTCTAGAACATTCCTCTTGGGTCTTTTATCAACGCCTAATTTATAAAGGACTCATTGGTGGAGATAGTTTAGAAAAACTTCATGAAGCCTATACTGGCATTACCAAAATATATGTTCCTCAAGCATACTCAGGAAAAGTTGCGCTGTTTAAAGCAGCAGAATGTCCTCCTGGCTTTAGGATGGATCGAAAACTAGGATGGGGAGAGATTGTCACAGAAGACTTAGAGGTCCATGCTATTCCTGGCGATCATGTTTCCATAATGCAATCGCCAGTTTTGGCAAAAAAATTGCAAGACTGCTTAAACAAAGTTCAATCCTCACAATCTTAGAGATCTTAATGGAGAATATTACTCTTATGAAAATTGCAATCTACGGAGGTTATAAGGCAGGAAACTATGGTGACGATCTATATGCCATCACCTTTGCTAATTACCTGAAGAAGCTTGGCGCAGACCCGTGGGTAAATGAACTAGATAAAACGATTGCCAATCGATATTTAATCAATACGACAGACTCGTTAGATGAACTTTTCCAAAATGCAAAATTTGCCATTCTAGGCGGTGGACACGCACTGTCATCGAGAATGCAGCCTGATGACACAGGAATGATAGATCTAGCTCGGCTTGCTTCTGACCATCGATGTCCTATCTTTCCTGTCTGTATAGGAGGAGATGGTTTAATAGGTGTGACATTACCCCAGAATCTGAGCAACTTTTTTCAAGATGACATTTGTCAATCTTCAACCGTCCGGTTGCTAGAAGATTTAATCCTCTTAAATCAGCTTGGGAAAGAGGCAGTTTATTATCCTGATGTATTGCTGGTGGCGGCTAAATATTGGAATATTTACCCAACCTCACAATCAAGTGAAAAAATTCATGTAGGTATAAATATTCCGAATTCTCTAAGTAGCCGATGGCTTGCTAAACAGTTAAAAGTGATCGCAAGCGTCAAAAAGAATATAGTTTTTCACTTTATTCGGATGCATCTAGAAACAAGTCCCATTAACCTTGATTTCCTTCCTGAACTCGACTCGCCTTATATCAAACATCATATTTATAGCGATCCAGTTTCAAGCCTTGAATTTGTTGCTTCATTAGATTTAATTATTTCTTATAAGCTTCACATGGGGTTGACTGCTCTTTCTTTAAAAGTTCCATTTTATTGTGTTGGTGGCTCACCCAAAGTTCATGCTTTTTTGAAAAGTATTAATGCTAATTTTGCAATTTGGCCAGCCATGGCAACAAAGCTTCAGTTAGCTGCTTTTCTAGCAAACGCTGAAAATATCAAAAACGCCAAAGTCAAATTTGATTGGAGTATTATAGAACGATACAAAAAATTAAGCTGGGGACATATGAATTTCCTAAACTCCCTTGTTAACAATGAACTTGGAAGTCCAATTGAAGTAAATAAGCGTACTATTTTGGGGAGAGAATAAAGATAAATTAATAAATAAAGATGTACGGTCAGTTAAGATTAGAAGTTAGTATTGCTCATTATTATGTATGTTCTTATCCATTGATGAATGTTCATCTGAATCAAGCTCCAAAAAATTACAGTATGAAGTATTTACAAAAATTTCTCTATGTTTTGCCATGCAAAACTATTACTTTAGTTAAGTGGTTTATCGCTTTTACACTTGTATCAATTCTAGAAGTTTTTGGGATTGGGATTATTGGACCTTTTATTGTCCTAGCAAGCACTCCCAATCTGATTCAAAAAAATAATTTGCTTAACCTGGCTTATACCAGCCTAGGATTCAGTGAAGAATCAAAATTCGTTGCTTTAATTGGACTCTGCATCGCTGTTATCTTCTGCATTAAGTCACTAATCAGTTGGTATATACAGACAAATATTTTTAGATTTTGTTACATACAAAGAAAGGAATTACTACATCGGTTGATGAGTGCTTACTTAGGGGCACCCTATACTTTTTATACTAGTAAAAACAGCGCTCAAATTATTCACAATGTGTCTGATTTAAGCAGTGATTTTTCTGACTCAATCTTAAGCACACTTTTGGTTTCTACTTCCAACGCTATTACAATCGTCTTCATCAGCCTACTGCTTTGTTATGCTAATCCTTTTGTTACATTAAGTCTGTTATTAATCTCTTTGCCACTGATATTGTTGTTTAATTCTTTTAAAAGTAAAATGGCTTTTTGGGCAAGAGAGCTTTATGAGTCTCACTGGGGCATTATCCGTGGAATTAATCATGGATTAGGAGGCTTCAAAGAAAATCGTGTTATCGGTTGTTCTTCCTTTTTTGAAGAACAAGTTGTTGCAGAAGCACAGCGACATGCCAATTCATCGATCCATTTTTACGCATTTAAGCTTTCTCCCCGTTTCGTGGTCGAGACTCTGTTAGTTGTATTTTTAATCTGCTTTACGGTTGTGAATCTC
>JBGTNM010000245.1:0-32723 GCA_041743025.1 Microcystaceae cyanobacterium | reverse complement strand
CAAAACAACAGACACTTTAGGTGATAAAGTCATAAGCTTAAAATAACCTCTCTTAATTTTGTAATAACTGCCTTAACTGCTTCATTTTTAAGGTAAGGATAGATAGGTAAACTCAAAATATATTTAGTAATTGTATTGGTTATTGTAAATTTGTTAGCCTTATAACTTAGGTGTTGATAAGCTTTAGATAAATAAGGAGGTATTGGATAATGAATTAAAGTGTCAATATCAGCATTCTTAAGAGATTCTAAAATAGCTTGACGCTGGGGATGACGTATAACGAAGGAATGCCATACATGTTCTAACTCTTTCGGCACAGTAGGTAATATTAAGTCAGCAATATGTTGAAAACTATCAATATATTGTTTAGCTATTTCAGTTCTGCGTAAATTCCACTCATCTAATTTTTCTAATTTAACTCTTAAAAAAGCGGCTTGTAGTTCATCTAAACGACTGTTAAAACCTATTATCTCATGTTCGTACTTAACTTGAGAACCGTAATTTCTGAGTAATTTTAATTTTTTAGCTAACTCTGAATTGTTCGTAGTAATAGCTCCACCATCGCCAATAGCTCCTAAATTCTTGACAGGATAAAAGCTAAAAGCTGCTGCATCGCCTAAGCTTCCTACTCTACGATTTTTATAACGCGCACCATGAGCTTGAGCAGCATCTTCAATCACGTTAAGATTATAATGGCTTGCTAGCCTATTGATGGAATCCATATCAGCAGGTAAACCATATAAATGAACTGCTATGATGGCTTTTGTTTTTTTAGTAATTGCTCTTTCAATCTTTTCTAGTTCAATATTATATGTCTCCTTATTAATTTCCACTGGTATCGGAGACGCACCTGTATGAGAAACAGCTAACCATGTTGCAATAAACGTATGTGCTGGAACAATCACTTCATCACCAGCACCAATATTTAAACCTCTAAGAATTAAGCTTAAAGCGTCTAATCCATTGCCAACTCCTAAACAAAACTTAGATTCACAATAATTAGCAAACTCAGCTTCAAATGCTTCTAGTTCTTGACCCAAAATGTACCACCCAGATTCCATAACTCGATGATAAGCAGCATCAAATTCTGCCTTAAACTCTTGATAACAATCCTGAAGATTTACAAACGGAATATTCATGATTTTTGATTGACTTTCTTAATAAAGTCTGAATAATCTCTGTAGTAATCAGTTTCATCATATAAAATAGATGCCAAAACCATACAAACTGATCCAGAAGAAAAATTGTCAATTTCACGCCAGATCATTGTTCCCACATACAAGCCATAATAAGAACGATTTAAATGAAACTTAGTTTTAACAAATCCATCATCAAGCAATATATCAAAACTTCCAGACATAGCAATAATAACTTGCTGTAAGTCTTTATGAGCATGTCCTGCTCTTTCTGCACCTCCTGGAACATCATATAGATAGTAGACACGTTTAATTTCAAAAGGGATGTGTCTACTACCTTCAATAAATGTCAGATTGCCTCGTGGATCGGCAATTTTAGGAAAGCTAATTAAATGGCAAGTTTCAATTCCCATATTTTTATATGTCTTCCAACTGAATATTTAATAAACTTGGAACTAAAAAATCTGGCAGAAGGGACTGAAGATATTCATGTGTTCGGAGACCACAAGTAACTCCAAAAATTGGACAGCCGAATATTCTAGCAGCTTCAACATCAATTTCAGTATCCCCAATCCAGATAGTTTGTGAAGGATTAATGTCTGGATATTTTATTCTAACTTCTTGAGCTTTACCAACTCCACCTTTTTGATGCTGAGATATGATTATTAAATCTAAATATTTTTTGAGATTCATATTAGATAATTGAGTTAGTAGATTTTCAGGATGACGGCGTAGAGTAACTAAAATTAATTGATAGCCTTTGTTTTGCCATTCTTGAAGCTTTTCAATTACTCCTGCATAGAGATAATCTAAAGAGAGAAAATCTAAATTCTCAATTATTTCTAGCCAATCCTGAATAAATTTATCATAGCAAGCTTCTGCTTGAGTAGCTGCAAGCTGCTTTATTAAGGGAATCCGTTCTCGCTTCATTTGCCAGTATGTATCTAGAGCAAGCGGCTGATAGCCATATTTATGTAATATTTGCTGATAACAAGTGTAATGCCTAAGCTTACTCTCTAATAAGGTTCCATCTAAATCAAGAATAATATTTTGAATCATGGTAACTCACATACAGCATAAATTTCAGCAGCATATTCTGGAAAATCTTTTCCTAATTCATAAAACCCCTGAATCATTTGCTCTGTCCAATGATCTTGAATTTGTTGGTTAGACAGTGGCTTAAAAAATACTCCTCCTATATGTGATATTATCAATCCAGATGCTTCAAGGTCTTGTCTAAACGTTTGAGAAGTATAAACTCGACGATGACCTAATGCATGATCTCTTTGGTTAAGTTCACAAGATTCTTTTAAGAGTCCCATCTTAACCGCTACCAAACGATGAATCGAGTTGCCGTTAGGAACTCCTATAATAATAGTGCCCTTTGAAGTTAACCATTTTTGTACTTGTTTTAATAATTCTATCGGATCTTTAACATGTTCGAGAATATGTTCCATGATAATAGAATTAAATTTTTGAGGAGAATCAAAGTTCTCAAAAAGTGAATGAACTTTAACTAGATTAGGATACTCAGGAATTTGATTCAATAGATTGAGAGAACCATCAATGACTGTTAGCTCCTCAAAATGATTGATTAAATACTGTGTCATCTGCCCATCTCCAGAACCTAATTCTAAGCCTAAGAGTCCTGTCAAGTGGGGTTTAATAGTTTGATAGCGGAAATAAATTAATTTTTTGTCAAAATCAAGTTGTTCTTGTAAATACCAATTTGACAAAGATTCTAGGTGCTGTTTTTCTGATGTAAAATGTTTTTCTAGCATGAATAAAATACTTCCTCCCAATATCTAGTCATATAAGTTCCTGCTTGAAAATTATAATATTCTTTGTCTAGTTTTTTACCTAATGCTAATTTTACTAAAATTTCAGGACTATTGACTCCAGAAGCAACTGTTAAAGGAAGTCCTGCTGAGAATCGAGGATTGATTTCTATAAAAATAGGTTCATGCTGACGCATACGACATTGAAGATTACAAGCTCCTTTAATTTTAAGGGCATTGATGATTTTTTGGCTCTGTTTGATCAAAGTTTTTTGGTTAACTGTCTTGCCTTTAGAACAAATTCCTGATTTTGTTTCGATTCTTTCTCTAGGAACAGTTGCAAGAATATTGAAAAACTGGTCGGCAACAATATCAATTGTGAATTCTTTGCCGTCAATATATTCTTGAATTATGGGAGATCTAACTCTATTTACAAATACCTCTAATTCTTTTGGGTTATTTACTAAATAAACATCTTGACTACCTCGACCATTAATTGGCTTAACAATTAACGGATAAAGTAAGTCATTAAAGTTAATTTCTTTAGGTAGCCAAGTTTTAGGCGTTTTAAATCCATTTTCAATAAAGAATTGGTAAGTCTTGTATTTATTATTACAAGTTAAAATAGTTTTATAGTTCGACAACCAAACAAATATATTATGTTCTTCAAAAATATGTAGATTATAAGAAATGACTTCTAATTCATCATCAACAATTGGAAAAACTATCTGAACGTTTTCAATTTTACAAATTTTTATTAAATCTTCAATATAATTTTCTTGACTGGCTAAAGGAACAGTATAAAATGTATCACACAGTATCGATCCGGCAATTTCATTTTTCAGATTTATATCAACACCAATAATTTTTATTGATATATCTGTTATTTGTTTTAGGGCTTTACAAACTGAAATAGCAGTCGTCGATCCCATTCCTGTTACTAATACAGCGCTCATCTGTCAATACCTACTGATTCTAAAAATTCTGTTTGCCAAGGTAGGCGTACTCGAACAACACCTGCCCAATAATTACCTGAACCTGCGTCTATCATTGTCCCAGTGTCTACTACTGTAAAAGACAGTATTTGTTCTGCTTGTACGTGGATTGTCATGGGGCCAAGAGTAACAATATATACGTTAATGTAGTAAACAATATTATTTAAAAAGTTTTTTGGAATCGTACAAGTTGCTTTATATATTCCTTGAGGATGAGGCTGGTGGCACCACTGTTCGGGAAGTAAATTAGCCTTGGGAGTGCTAGGAGTGCTAAGAACAACTCTTCCTGTATTATCCAATAAATATACATCTACGTAGAGATTTTTAATTCCTTTAACAAAATTCCAAAACTCGACTTCAATTTTAATTTCTTTATCAATATCAAATTCTCCAGTAGTTTCACCGTTGGATAAAGCACGAACTGACTTAAGCCTGATTGAATCATTTCCTGGGGCTGAATTAAAATTATTCCAAAATTTTTCTCCTCCACTTTCGCTCATTGACAGTAAATATTTATTAACTACTTCCTCTGTTATTCCATTTAAAATATTTCTTCCACTTTCTAACAAAATTGTTTTTGAACAAAGTTGATTAATTAATGCCATATTATGACTGACAAAAAATACAGTTCTTCCTTCTTTTTCTGATACATGCTCCATCTTTCCTAAACACTTTTTCTGAAACGCGGCATCGCCTACCGCCAATACCTCATCAACAATCAAAATCTCCGGTTCCAAATGTGCCGCCACTGCAAACGCTAATCGCACGTACATCCCCGAAGAATAGTGCTTAACTGGCGTATCTAAAAACCTCTCCACCTCGGCAAATGCCACAATTTCATCAAACTTGCGGCGAATCTCTGCCCGACTCATCCCCAAAATTGCCCCGTTTAGGTAAATATTCTCCCTTCCCGTCAATTCTGGATGAAAACCCGTCCCCACCTCCAACAGACTCGCTACCCGTCCCCGAATCCTGATTTCTCCGGTAGTCGGTTCTGTAATCCGGCTTAAAACCTTCAGTAATGTCGATTTTCCCGCCCCATTGCTCCCAATAATACCAATGGTTTCCCCTTGCTTCACCTCAAACGACACATCTTTTAATGCCCAAAATTCCTCACGAGTATTTTGGCTTTCGGCTTTTGGCTTTTGGAAAGATTTTAAAAAAGACTTCGCACCATTGGCAATGACATCACGCAAGGCAGTATATCGCGCATTTCTCTCGACTTGATGCCCGATAATGTACTTTTTACCCAGATTTTCGACCTGAATTATCGCGTCTGACATACGGCAACTGGATACTGTCTTAAGTGTCTACACTGATAGTATTCCCAAAAATCTCGCAAACCTATCACCTCTATTTAAATAACTTAAACTTTTCTCGATAATTTTGGCTACGTAAATGCCCTAGTAAGGATTTTGCGGTGTTGTCTCGCTAAGCCGTCTTATCGCTGAGAAGTTGCGGAAACTGTCTCTATTGATCAGCTTAATCCCCCATTGGTACTATCTAACAAAATATTCATGCATCAAAACCCCAAAATTCATCAGGTAACGGCTCGTTAAAATCATCACTAATCCACATTTTTCCTTTGTGCAGCCCCAAAATACGTTTTTTGGGCGATTGTTTCAGATTATCTTGCTCAACCGAATATTTTTCAGCAATAAATTCTACATAATCTAAAATTTGCTGCTGTTGTTCTAGAGAAATATCTTGAAGCTTAGTGATAATGCTTTCAACGATTGAGTTAGTGTAGCTAGTCATAATTAGGGTAGCTTATAACGGTTTTAAGTAGTTTTCAAAATGATGCCATATGTAGCGATCGCCTTTTTTCGTTTTCCTATCTAGTATAACTATTTGCAGAGTTAGACGACCTTCCTTTTTTTGTGGTATAATTGTAGTAATATTACCGGAGAAAACGATGGCTCAGCGATTGAAACGATGGGAATCGCCTCGCCGAGAAGGTCGCAACGACAAAGGGAAAGGCGGTTCAGCCCGACAGCGACAACTACGAAAACAACAGCAAATGCTACGGAAAAAGCTAAAAGCTGAGGTAAATCCTCAAAAAATCAAGCAAAACGAGGGAAGGGAAATTGAAATCTCTTCCCTTTATTATTTTTATAAGTTTAGCTTTGATTTTAACTTTTTTTACAGAGTATCCATAAGATAATTTCAGGTAACTAGGGTAAAAATATGACACAATTGACCAGAATTACATTTAATTTAGAAATTATGGGCGGAAAGCCCTGCATTCGTGGGCTTCGTGTCACGGTTGGTACAATCATTGGGTTAATGGCATCTGGACATACGCCAGAGGAAATTTTGAAAGCTTATCCTTACTTGGAATTAGCAGATATTTATGAGGCTTTGGACGCAAGCATTGCGCCCCCTACAGGGTGAGAAATTGCCTTAATGTAGGGGCATATCCCATACGCCCTATGCTCAGATAACCTCTACTGATTACCCTAAGTACGGGAGATCCCTAAAATTTCATCATCGGTGGAAAAATCAATGTCAGCCGCCTGACGACCAGAGATGAGATAATCATTGTCAAAAGAGTCTTTTAACCCCGATATTAAATCGTATTCCGGTTGCCAATCTAGCTCGTTTAACGCTTTGCCAATATCTGCAAAAAAGTGCTGTACCCGCAACGGAAATGCCTTGCGCTTGCCAAAATCAAACTTCTTAGGCTCGTAATGGATGATTTTTATGCCATCAGGCGATTTTCCTGCTGCTACTGCACACGTTCTAGCCAACCCATCAAAGGTAACGTAACGCTCCCCCGAAATATTATAAATTTGCCCAATCGCTTTTTCATTTCCCAACACTGCCGCCATTGATCTCGCTAAATCCTTGACGTGACCGAATTGTGTAAAATGCAAGCCGTTACCTGGAATGAGTATAGGACGGTTTTTGACAAGGCGATCAAAAAACCATGCCTCTAAATCGTTATAATTTTGTGGCCCATAAATATAAGTGGGACGCACCGATGTCCAAGGCAATCCCGCCTCTGCTAAATAAGTTTCTGTCTCAAATTTTCCTTTATGACGGCTGTTAGGATCGATCGCATCCCCTTCATAATGGGGCATTTGATCGGATTTTAAATAAATACCTGCTGAACTGACATAGACAAAATGCTGAATTTTCCCCTTAAAAATGGCAGCAAGTGGTTGAGTATCGCTCAATTCCCGTCCATTGTTGTCAAAAACAGCATCAAATTCTTCATCTTTTAGTTTATCTTTTAACTGATTGGCATCGGTGCGATCGCCCTGAATTTGCCGGACTCCCTCGACAGGAACGGGTTTGTTACCTCGGTTAAATAAAACGACTTCATGACCTTGTTGGGTCAGGATTTGAGTCAGGTAAACCCCAATAAAGCGGGTTCCTCCCATTACTAAAACGCGCATACTTTTCCGAATTACTCCAATATAATAAAGATTTACATAAAGCATATCGAAGTGCTTGAGCAGGTTTGCCGTACTTGTCAAGCAAAATTTAAGCAGTTTTCGGCGGCATCTTGCGAATTTCGGAATAAAAAGTTGTCGTACTCAACCCTTTGGGATGTTTAATGAGGCTGGTACGCAAACGCAAATTTGGGCTAGCAAACCACCACCGTTCTTCAGCATAAAACGTATCGGTTTCTAGCGTCAGCGTTAACGCTTCATCATTGCCTAAAACGTAATGTCCTGCCAGGGGCGAACCATTGTCCGTATTTCGTAAAATTTGACCTGTTTCAGGCCCTTCTATTCCAGGAACCCATACCAGCAAGGCTGAACCTGCCTGTTTTGGTTGTCCCCACTCAGTTGAGGTATCCCAACTGACTTTCATGCCACCGAGAGTTGTGGACGGTTCAACCTGACAGGATTGGCAGAGACTCACCATGTCCGGATGATCCCAGGATAGCCGTTCAGTGGTTAGTTCACAGCGAATGCTTTCTGCTTTTTCCTGCTCGAAATGATAGCTACTTTTTTGAGAAAGCCATTTTCCGGCACACGAATCTAAAAACGTTTTAATTTCCATGAATAATCGAATTTGACAGTCGTTCCCTTATCTAACCAGCGTTAAATTATTATTTCATACTGAGTCCAAACGTTGCAAAGACAGCGTAGCGGCTTGACGCACTTGAGAATGATCGTCTTTACTTAAAAAGTTGAGTGCTGAGCGGCTTTTCTCGCTCGGAAGATTGCCCAACGCCTCTGCTAAGCGTTGTCGAATGAGCCAGTCATCTGAAGAGGCAAAGGGCAAAATAGCCTCAACTGCCTCAATTGCCTTAATTTCTCCCAATGCTGCGATCGCTGCTTGTTTAACGACGGTTTCCTCACTGTCAAGAGCTTTTATCAAAACCTGTTTAGCGCGAATATCTTTGAGATTGCCTAACGATACTGCCGCACTGAAGCGCACTAGCCATTGCGTATCTTCATAAAATGCTCTCACCAACGGTTCAAAGGCTCGAATATCTTCTAAATATCCTAATGCACCGGCTGCGTCTGCCCGAATACCGTAGTCGGGATCAGTTTCGAGTAGTTTGACAAGAATTGGGAAACATTCGGCGGTTTGTTTGACTCCTAGCGCGAAAACTGCCATTGAGCGCACTGGAAGCATTTCGTCGTCGAGGACTTGTTTAATGAGGGGACCGGCTTCTTCGGCAGGAATGTTGCGTAACGAGGCAAGGGCTAGAAGGCGATCGCGTGAGTTGGTACTGGCGAGTTGGGTGGCAATTTGCGCTAAACTAAGTTGGCTCATTATTAATTTTTGTAAATGGACTTATCTTAATTGTAGCGGTTGACCCTGATATTAACCGTTTATAAGGGCGGTTATTACGCCTATTTAAAATAGAAATTTCCGAACAAGTCACTATTACTTTCCCGCTTCTAATTGATATAAAATATTGATAAATTGGTGTTGATGAGATCGATCTAAGCTTTCAATAAAGTCTAATATTGCTAAATTTAGCTCTGGTTGAGCGTGACTGATCCGCTCGAATAGTTCGTGTAGCGTGCGATATTGGGGCGTATTGAGGGTTTGCAACTCTTTGAGGTTACTAGGAATGGTGTTCATGGCTATCTGATAAAACGAATTTTTGTCAGTTTACCCGAATTATTTATTTTTGTAAATTAAGAAAATATACATTCTAAATCTGGCTAAATCTGGTACGTAGCACACCGCGCCATACTATCAGAGAAGTTGACGGTGATGAATTCTACCATACAGCGCTGACCTTGGTTGTAGATGCAGTCGATTACGTCGCACTGAGACACATCACCGACTTCTATCCTCACTTGCTTTACTTGCTCTGGCTCCTCGGTATAAGTGTCGCACAGTGCTAGTTGTGAGGCGAAAGTAATCCTGATTGCGCCTGCTGTGCATTGCTGCTCTTGGTTATAGGTGCAGTTAACCGCTTCGCATTGGGAGACAAAACCTGAATCCATAGGCTTACAGACTCAATTACAACCTTTTCTGGCTAAGCGCCATCCGACAAAGGCATTTTATCATGGTAGATTTAGAGAATCGTATTCTTGGTTACAGTAGAATCGCGACACGATCTAAGTTTTATTGGCCAGGTTTTGCTAGTACTCTGTTTTTTTATTAAGTCATCAAAAAATGTTTGAGCGTCAAGTGATTCAAACGGATCTTGCTCCCGCGCCAGTGGGGCCGTATAATCAAGCGATCGCAGCCAAAGGACAATTGCTGTTTGTTGCCGGACAAATCCCTCTCAATGCACAAACGGGAGAGATAGTCGGAACGGGAGATATTGCCCGACAAACCAAGCAAGTAATGACTAATCTGGAAGCGATTTTACTAGCAGCAGGAGCCAGTTGGGAAAATGTGGTTAAAACAACTGTTTATCTGAGTGATTTACAAAATTTCACTGCGATGAATCAAGTGTATGCTCAATATTTTAACGAAGCAACTGCTCCCGCTCGTGCCTGTGTTGAAGTATCTCGTCTGCCAAAAGATGTTATGGTCGAAATTGACTGTATCGCAGTGATGGCATAACTGATAACTTAGCGGTTTGCATTGTGATAGACTGCCTCAGAGAGATTCGTCAACCATTGTAGAGTGAGGAAAATAGATCGAATGCGATCGCTCTCAACCTCATTTTAGTCCAAATGTCAAGCGAAAAGCTCTCAAACTACCTATGTTTCTGGCGATTCTTTATAATTTATGATTCATTATCACTAATTACATAAGATGAGATGATGTTACAAATCTTTATTAAACAGCCTCGATCAAGTACACTACCCAATGATAGATAAAACGTACCACCTTCGATAAGGAGCAAGCAATAACAATGCAGGCGGCCCAGACGCTGCAACTCGTCCCTAGAGAGTTTCTTAAAGCACCAGACGGGATTAATCCTAACGTTTTGATGTTTTTTGGTGCTATTTTTCTGATTACCCTCTCAACCTGCGGGTATTGGTTGTGGGAGTGGAACGACTGGTTCTGCTTTGGGTCGAATGTCCTGGCCCTCCACCTATCGGGAACGGTTATTCACGATGCATCCCACAACGCGGCCCACCGCAACCGAATTTTCAACGCGATTCTGGGACACGGCAGTGCGTTGATGCTGGGATTTGCCTTTCCTGTCTTTACGCGAGTCCATTTACAACACCACGCCCACGTCAATGACCCTGATAACGACCCCGACCATTTTGTTTCGACGGGCGGCCCTTTGTGGTTAATTGCCGCACGTTTTTTCTATCATGAAATCTTTTTCTTTAAACGGCGACTTTGGCGAAAATTTGAGCTTTTGGAGTGGTTTTTAAGCCGATTATTTGTTTTTACGATTGTTTTTTTGGCAATTCACTACGGCTTCATTGGCTACATCATGAATTTTTGGTTGGTTCCGGCCTTCGTCGTGGGAGTCGCGTTAGGATTGTTTTTTGATTATTTACCTCACCGTCCCTTTCAAGAACGCGATCGCTGGAAAAATGCTAGAGTTTATCCTAGTCCTATTTTGAATCTCTTAATTTTTGGACAAAATTATCATTTAATTCACCACCTCTGGCCGTCAATTCCTTGGTACAAATACCAAGCTGCTTATCATCTTACGAAGCCACTTTTAGATGCCAAAGGATGCGAACAATCTTTAGGTTTGTTGGAAAGCAAAAATTTCTGGAATTTCCTCTATGATGTCTTTTTAGGCATTCGTTTCCACCCTAAAAAATCAAATTCGATTTGAGATTAGGAAATTTATTGGGTAAGGTGGGCAATGCCCACCCTACATTTTTCTTATGAAAAAACCGAGAATGCTTAGAAAGATGATTCCCGTTAATCCTGCGAGGGGATTGTGATCAATTCCTGTGATCCAAGCGGGAACTTTGTCTGTATAATTCAGTAATTTTCCGACATTAAAAATATAATAACCCCAAACTAATCCAGCATGAAGCCCAATACTAATGCCGAGTCGTTGTGAGTGCGATCGCCTGGCCCAAACGAGAATAAGTCCTAATAAAATTAAAGCAGGAAACTGGGGAAAGGTTCGCCAAATTTCTGCTAAGGGTTTGAGGAAGTGAAGCAGCGCGTAAATTAGCGCGTTTGTCCAGAGAGAAATTGCAGGAGAATAGTCCCGTTGCAGTTCTTCTAATAGCCATCCTCGAAAGAATAATTCTTCTGCTAAACCAATGCCTAATGCAATTATCATTCCTTCTATAATAATTTTTAAAAATGCTTCAGGAGGCGAATTAATGGTCAACCAACCGCAAAGAAGCTCAAGCGCAAATAAACTCACTGTAAAGACTAAACCTATGCTCAGTCCCCTCAATAATTCATTTCTATTTTTAGGCGTAGGAACTAATCCATAAACTTGCAGCCATTGAGAGTGTTGATAGATGTTGAGATTCCACCAACGTAATAATCCTAAAAAAATTAAATAAAGCAACCCCATTGTCAGAATAGAGATTAAATTGGGGTCGGAGTGAAAGATTAAATAAATCGGTATGGCTCCTGGAAGCCATACCAAGAGCAACACCGAGATAAAAATGATGAGTCGGCTAAAAACCGGATAAGTAGCGAAATGAGTGAGTTTAAAAGTCAAGGGAGCAATTCAGCGAATTCTTTCAATTATTCGTCAGGCTCTATGGTGCTGATCAATCCATGATTTTTCAGGGTTTCACAATAGTATTCTGCGTGTTCTAAGGCGCAGGTAATCACTAAAGCAAGTCCATTGCTATGCGCTTCCATCATGATATCAACCGCTTGGGGTTGAGTCATGCCAGCAATGGTTTTCATTAGCGTTTCAACCACATATTCCATCAAATTGATGTCGTCATTATGCAGCAGCACTCGATAGCGAGGAGCAGGTTTGCGAATGGTAACTGTAGCGGTAGAACGCTGCTCTAAAGTTTCAGCAGGCACGAATTTCCTCCTTTGACCAAAATGAATGAGAAGTTAGAGAATGTATCAATTTGTGTTTATTTATAATAACCTATGCTTCAAGCCTTAACCTGAGCGATCGCAGCCAGCACTGCCTCGTGAACAAGTCCATTACTCGCTACAATGCCGCTATTATTAATTAATTGAGAAGATACAGAAAAATCTAGTGGTTTACCCGCAAGATCGCTCACTTTTCCCCCTGCCTCCTCAACCAAAATCGCTCCAGTTGCGTGATCCCAGATATTTTCTCGGCAGGCACTCAAGTGGGGTAGTGGGATTCTTAAATAAAGATCAGCTTCTCCCTTAGCAACCATACCATATTTCGCTTGAGAGTCCATCGATTTAGGCGGTTGAGTCCAACCTAAGATTCTATCAAGAGCTAATTGAACAGCGCGATCGCTGTGAGCCGATTCTACACTTTCTATCCGACACAATCGCCTTATGTCATCCGAGTGATTGACCTGAATCGGTCGTGCTTGCGTTCCCTGCAACGACATCATGTTTGTACCCTGTCCCCGAACGGCAACAAACAGCACTCCTGGGGGTGTTTGCTGATTGAGAGATAAAGCCGGACAGGCCATCACACCTAATTTTACCTCTCCTTGTTCCACCAACGCCAGAGCGATCGCGTATTGGTCGCCGCGCAGAAATCCTTTTGTGCCGTCAATGGGGTCTAGCGTCCAATAGCGGGAGGCAATTTGTCCATTACCCTGACCAACCCAGTCGAGGACGTTAGCGGGAGTCGCTTGGGGAATCAGTTGGCACACCTGTTCAAGCACGGCAGAGGCGGCGGGTTGTTGGAGGAAGGCGGCATCTTCTTCAGCAATGATAGGGTCATTGGGAAACGCTTGAGCTAGCGAGCGACAGATAATCGATTGAGAAGCAAAATCAGCGATTGTTACCGGACTCATATCTGCTTTTTTGAGGACGAAGGACAATTTTTGCGATCGGACGCTCTCGCACAAACAGGCGGCGGCGGTGACGGCGGCAATGGCTACCTGTTGTTCAGATTGATAGATGTTCCAGTTTTCTATGGTTGGTCTCAATCGTGTTTACCTTATGGAATGAAAAGCCGACTCACGCCCCGATAGCCATCAATGTCAAGCACGATTTCAACCAGGCGAGTCGCACAACGCTCTCGATATTCGGAGTCGCTCAACAAGCGGTCAGCATTACCAATGGTAATCACGGGCAATGATGCAGAAGTAATTTCCTCGCGCATCACTTGTTCGAGAGAGTTCTCGCCCTTCATACTCCGGTTAGCTGTTAATAGGATCATCTGGTTTGTTTGAGCTAACTGCCAGACCTCTCGATCATTACTATTGATTGGCAAGCTCATCTCGTCAAATGTGATAAATCGAATAGAAACCCAATCTAGCCAGCCGCCATTTAAAATATTGCCTGAGAGCAGTACGACGTGTCCTTTCAAGTTGTGATCGACTAAAAAATTCATCATCTAGACTCAAACTTGGCTTTTGCGGCTTGAAGTTTGGCTCTAACAGCTTCTTGACCCGGTTTAGGGGGTTGGGCGGCAAGTCGGGCAATGAGATCACGATTTTTGGCTTCGTAGTACTGCCGAAGCTCTTCAGCTTCCTTGAGAACCATTTGATACTCGGCTTCAACGGTGGCGCGATTTGCTTCAATATAAGCTAGAGCAGCGTTAATTTGTTCCTCTGTCAAATCAAACAATCCCCTGATAAACTTGGGCGGATACTGAGCCGTTACATAGTCCATCACGTCGTAGAGCGTGATGCGCGTGCCTGCGATCGTTAGTCCTCGCTCTGTGCGAATGATAGCAACTTGTTCATCAGGCGCTAGAGTCATAGCTGTAGCCTCTTGAAAACTAACTTTATACTACTCTAAGTAAAAAGCAGAAGGTTTGCGTAATCCCAATTCCCTCCTAACCCCAAACCGAGTGACGACGGCAACTGCTATCCGTTATTCAGATTAATAGATGTTCCAGTTTTCTATAGTTCGAGGCTCTCCTGGGATGAATGCCAAAAACGAGCAATGCTGATGCGCTTTTTATTCTCTTCAACTCGATAAACAATGCAGTATGGTTTTAGAATCAATTGTCGAATATTGAGATGATCAAACTCAGGTACCTTCTGCCCTTTGAACGGAAACTGACTGAGTTCTTTGGTCTTTTCAAGAAGACTTTGCCCAACTTTCCTCGCAGCACTAGGATTACTCAAGGAAATGTACCGAACAATCGCCTCTAAATCTCCAACGGCTTTTGGAGAGATGATTACGGCGTAGTCCATGCTTCCATCATTTTTTCGACGGCTTCGACTGACACCCCCTGTCCTTGATCGATCTCATCCAAACCCTCTTTGACCGCAGCGATAAACTCGATCTCTCGCAGGATTTCACGGAGTGAGACTTCAGATGGGAGGCGATTTATAAGTTCAATAACTGCTTCTTTATCGCTCATTTCAGTGTACTTAATCAGTAAGGGGATGATCAGATCTTAACCCAATCCTTGAAGGTTAGAATAAGTTCAAAGCGAGATCATTGATCATTGACAAGGGGGAGCGTGAACCAAAACTGCGTCCCTTGGTGGGGATGGGAGATAACGCCAATCTCGCCGCCGTGTGCTTGAATCAGTTGGCGGCATAAATACAGTCCCAACCCCAAACCGAGTGTTTTTTTGGCTCTTTCTCCGCGCTGGTAGGGATTGAATAACAAGGCAGCTTGTTCGGTTGTCATTCCGATACCATTATCGGTAATATAACAGCGAGCCATTGGCATTTGAGGAGCGTTTTCGGCAGAATCAAGCGCCATCACTTCAGCAGTAACCGTAATTTGAATGCCAGAATCGTTGTGCTTGAGCGCGTTGCCAATTAGGTTTTCCAAGACTCGCCACAAGCGATCGCGCTCCCCTAAAATGAGGGGAAAATCAACGGCAATAAGATTGACGAAGGTAGCTTGGTGATGCGCGAAAAGCGGTTCCCATTCTGCGGCTAATTGTTGTACGAGCGCGTGGAGGCTCAAAGGCTGGCATTGAAGCGAGATATTACCGGTTTCCCATTGTTGGGTTTCGACTAAAGTATTAATCAGGTGAAGTTGGCGATCGCAACTGTTAGCTAATTGTTCCAACACCGATAGAGAAATAACCGTCGTGGATTCTTCCGCTACTTGCGCTTTTTTGAGGAGATATTGTAGCATCAGCGACATTCCCAACACGGGATTGCGTAAGTCATGGGAAACGGCATGGAGGTAAAATCTAAGGGTTTGTTCGGTTTTTTGCCGTTCCTGGATTTCTTGTTGCAACTGCCATTTTTGCCGTTGAATCGTCAATTGATTTTCAATGCGAGCGATGACTTCTTCTATTTGAAAAGGTTTACTAATATAATCGACACCCCCTACTTGAAAAGCTTGAATTTTATCGAAAACGTCATCAAGCGCACTGATAAAAATCACCGGAATCTCCCGCGTTGTTTCGTCTGCTTTGAGCGACTGACAGACCTGATAGCCGTTCATGCCCGGCATATTAATATCTAATAAAATCAGATCAGGGGGAACTTGGCGTACTGTCGCGATCGCTGTCTGTCCGTTAAGAGCTTTGCGAACTTTGTAACCTTGCTCAGATAGCATAACTGAGAGCAGGCGTAAATTGTCTGGTTTATCGTCAACTACGAGGATATTGCCGCTAAATTGAGTCATTGGCAGCTAAAAGTTTAGAAGGCAGAAGATCGCTTTTTTATTCTAATTTACGAAGTCAGAGGAAGCTCCGCCTTTTAAAGGAGTCCCCGATGCCGGAGGCTCCCTCCGGCATTCTAGGGGACGTAGCGGAGTCTCTCTGACGGTTCGCTGGCATAACTTCCTTCACCAAACCGATAACCTTTCCCATAAACAGTATGAATTAAAGACATTTCCCCAGGTGCTTCAATTTTACGGCGCAGTAAACGAATTAAGGCAGCTAGGACATTACTGTTAGGCTGTTCTGGTTCTGTCCACAAATGGCGGAAAATTTGCTCATGGGTTAATAACTGGCCGGGGTAGCGCATAAAATAGGCAAGTAATTGGACTTCTTTTTCGGAAAGATTAATCACTCGTTCTTGGCGATAAGCCACTTGATTGTCGCTGTCGAGTTCAAGATCGGCGACTTTGAAGCGGCGAGGAGCAAGCACTTCGAGCGTCACCGAACGGCGTAACAAAGCTCTGACTCGTGCCAAGAGTTCCGGCAGTTCAAAGGGTTTAACCAGGTAATCGTCGGCTCCAGCATCAAGACCGATCACGCGATCGTCTACCGTGTCTTTCGCGGTTAGGATGAGTACGGGTGTAGTGTTGCCTTGCGATCGCAACTCCTGCGTCATCTCGATGCCCGTCTTGTAGGGTAGCATCCAGTCGAGAATCAACAGGTCATAAGCATTTTTTCGCGCTAATTCGCACCCTACAAGCCCATTATCCGCTACGTCCACGTAATATCCTTCCCGAAAGAGAACATGGGTGAGAGGTTCGGTTAATTCGGCTTCATCATCGACAAGAAGGATTTTCATCTTCAGGGTTCAAAACGCATTTTACTCCCAATCCTGGCAAGTGATTGGGCATTAACTGCCCTTTTTCTAAGCTGGCACCGGCAAACGGATCGTTGGTTAAATTCAAGTGGCTGTCAAGATCGAGGTAATCGGCTAGCGGTGCGAGGTGAGACATGGCAGTATTAGCCAAACTGCTGTCGGAATAACAGCCAAACATGATTTGCAAATGGCAGGCTTGGGCAGTGGCGATCGCTCGCCTGATTTCGCTGAGTCCTCCCGCTTTCATCAGTTTAAGATTAATGCCGTGAATGTAGGGAGCCAGTTGAGGAATATCTTGGCTGGTAAAGCAACTTTCATCGACGAAAATGGGTAGGGGCGATCGCTCGTACAACTCGGCTAAATGGCTCTCCTCGCCGACAGGTAACGGTTGTTCAATGTATTTAACTTTCTGTTGCCACAGCCACTCACTCATCTCGATCGCTTCAGCCCAATTCCAGCCGCCATTGGCATCAACTGTCAGGGTAGCGTGGGGAACCGCTTGCCGCACCGCCAGTAACATGGCTTTATCGGCTTCAATTCCGGCTTTATTACCTAGTTTTAGCTTAAAAATTGGATTTTCTACGATTGTCTGCCAATGATTTATTCTTTCTTGAACCACTTCTGGGGAATTAATGCCAATGGTGACAGAAGTGGGAGGTATGCGCGAGCGATCAAGTCCCCAGAGTTGCCACAAAGGAAGTTTTAATCGTTTTCCCAGCCAATCCCACAAAGCGGTGTCGATGGCGGCGCGTACAGATGGGGCAACATTTGCTTCGCACAAAAAGGTCTCAATGGCTTGACGTTGCCAAGGATGAAAGGATTCTAATCGAGGAATAAGGGTTTGAAACTGCTGCAAGAGTTGCTCAGTGGTTAAGAGTTCTTCTTGAACAACAGAAAACGGCGAGGCTTCTCCCCAGCCTTCGATTCCTTCTGCGCTGAGGATTACCCAAAGATTGGTCGTTTCTGAGGTAGTTCCGCGACTGATCGTGAGGGGAAAGCGTTTGTGAACGGTAAAGGGTTCGACAACCAGATGCATACCCAATAAACTCAAATAACGGTTGAATATCAACCCTCATTGTAAAGATAAGTTGTAAAATATTGATGATTTACGGCATTATTACCTTACCGTAGCGTTTCAGAAAGGTGCTGGAGATTGAGTAACATTACCCTATTGACTGAAATCCTCTAATAGTAAGGGTTTTCCTCTAAAATTGCTATATTATCGCTGCCATTCCTCAACCCAAATAGCCCAGTCAATAATAAATGGAGGGTAATTACCGATTATTCATTACCCATTACCGATTATCCATTACCTTTTTAGAGCTTTTGTTTGATAAATTTAACCAGTTGAGAAAGTTGTTTTTTGAGAGTATCAACTTCTCCTTGCAAATTGGCAATCTGCTGGCGGTGACTTTGAATTTCGGCGGCCATGACGGCAGTATCAGTAGAAATCGCGCCGTAATGACCGTTGGTTTTCGCTATTTCCAGAGGTCTAGCGTGTTTTTTCGACTTGACCATCGCCTCGCGAATGGCATCGACTAACTGTTTTTGTTCAAAAGGTTTTTCAACAAAAGCAAAACATTCAAAGGGTTCGGGAAGTTTTTCAATGACTTCTTCTTTGCGCCCGGACATAAGAACGAGGGGAATGCTTTTGAGGTCGTATTCTTTTTGAATTTCTTGATAGACTTCCCAGCCACTCATTTTCGGCAACAGAAAGTCCAACATGATTAAGTTTGGCTTTTCAGAGCGGATTAGATTGTAGCCTTCAACGCCATCTTTAGCCTCTAGCACTTCAAAGTTTCCCGTCGGTAACATATCTCGAACGCGCATCCGAATTACTTTACTGTCATCAATCACGAGGATTTTATGGGTGGGCACTGCAATCTCTCCTTCAAGAGTCAGTCAATGGTCTGGGTTCATCCCCTTTTAATTAATGGGGTATGAATCCGCTTTCACTCATTAACGTTCCCCAAAAAAGACAAAAATTAACACCAGCGCCGCTAACTTTTCTACTCATCGACGATAGGCCCTTATCTCAAAGTAGCTTTTTAGAGGCTGATTTGATATTAGATGACAAAATCATTCGACAAAATAAATAAGGAGCAGCTATAAGTGACTGCTCCTATCATTTTGTTTTAATTTGGTGCTTTAGCAGTAAGTAGTTATTATTTTTGGGTCACTAATAACTATTTACGGTTGACTGATTTGCCTCTGAGATTAGACACTCTCTTTACGAGTACTCAAGTCACCCACCTTACTAAAGACACCAAATTCCACTTGTTCTTCAAGACCGGGATCAATCCCAGCAAATACGTCGCGGTAGATGGTGCGAGCGCCATGCCAGATGTGCCCGAAGAAGAATAATAAAGCAAAACAAGCGTGGCCGAAGGTAAACCAACCTCTGGGAGAGGTGCGGAAAACTCCGTCCGAGTTGAGGGTTTCGCGATCAAAGTCGAACGCTTCACCAAGTTCTGCTTTACGCGCATACTTCTTCACATCGGCGGGATTGCTGAGGGTTTGTCCGTTCAACGCACCACCGTAGAAGGTGACTGTCGTCCCAGTCTGCTCGATACTCAGCTTCGATTCTGCCCGACGGAACGGAATGTCAGCGCGGACGACCCCTTCAGTATCGGTCATGACCACAGGGAAAGTTTCAAAGAAGTTGGGCATCCGGCGCACGAACAATTCTCGGCCATCTTTATCTTTAAAGACAGCATGGCCGAGCCAAGTTTGAGCAATGCCGTCGCCACTATTCATCATGCCAACGCGGAACAATCCGCCTTTAGCGGGACTGTTACCAACGTAGTCGTAAAACGCCAATTTTTCAGGGATTTTTGACCAAGCTTCTTCTAGGCTGTCTCCAGACGCGAGATTAGTTTCTACGCGACGTTGAATTTCTTGCTGGAAGTAGTTTTTATCCCATTGGTAGCGAGTGGGGCCGAATAGTTCAATCGGGGTAGTCGCATGACCGTACCACATTGTTCCTGCCACCACGAAAGCGGTAAAGAAGACGGCGGCAATACTGCTAGAGAGAACGGTTTCAATATTCCCCATTCTCAGGGCTTTGTAAAGCCGTTCTGGGGGACGTACCGTCAGGTGAAATAGTCCTGCGATAATCCCAACGATTCCTGCGGCAATGTGGTGAGCGACCACTCCCCCTGGATTATAGGGATTAAAACCAGATGGCCCCCATTCTGGCGCGACGGGTTGGATGTGTCCGGTCAAGCCGTAAGGGTCAGTAACCCACATTCCTGGGCCCCACAAGCCAGTCAGGTGAAATGCGCCGAAACCAAAGCAAAGCAATCCCGACAAGAACAAGTGAATGCCGAACATCTTGGGCAAGTCGAGGGCGGGTTCGCCAGTACGGGCATCGACAAACAATTCTAGATCCCAGTAAACCCAGTGCCAGACGGCTGCCAAGAACAGCAATCCAGAGAGGATAATGTGAGCGGCGGCAACGCCTTCAAAAGACCAGAAGCCCGGATTGACCGAGGTTTCTCCCGCGACGCTCCAGCCTCTCCAAGAACCTGTTACCCCCAAGCGGGCCATAAAGGGAAGCACGAACATTCCCTGCCGCCACATGGGATTGAGAACGGGATCGCTAGGGTCGAAAAGTGCAAGCTCATAGAGAGCCATAGAACCTGCCCAACCAGCTACGAGTGCTGTGTGCATGAGATGGACAGAAATCAACCGTCCTGGATCGTTTAAGACGACTGTATGGACTCGATACCAAGGTAGTCCCATTGACTACGCTCCTCCTGTTAACAATGTTGACTGACTAATAGTGTCTACTTCGATGCTTTTTTGTTAAGGGGTGTTGGGTTATAGGGTATACCCTTGCCTAATGGTCTACTTTCGATGTAACCATTAAGGCCCCAGAGTAAGCTAACCTACATTATCCCAGAGAAATTGAAAATTATTTAAAGAAGTGTAACTATTGTTAGAAACAATAGCAAGGGGGTTGCTGTAATTTATTGCCAGCAAACGCCAAATTATCCAACAAACTGGCGCGAGATTAGCCCTCATTGCCTTTGTCACTGGGGAAATCGACCCAGCAACAAGCCGTTCTGACTTTTTAGGGAGCGGATGAAAGAGAAGTTGTCGGTTGGCTTACCTTCGTTGCGATCGCGATCGCCCTTGCCCCAGAAATCGATATGATTGAGGTAGAAACTAGGGTCAAAGTTAAACAACATGACACTCGCAACTGGCAAACTCACTTTTGACGAGTACCTGAACTATGATGACGGAACAGAAAGCCGTTATGAATTGGTTAATGGGGAGCTAGTCGTTATGCCCCCTGAGAGCCGACTAAATGAACGGATCGTGATGTGGCTTCTCAACCAATTGCTGTCGTTAGTTCCCTTTGACCGCGTGAGTCTGAGAACTGAAATGGTTGTAAGTGGTTCCCGTGCTACAACACGAGTCCCAGACCTCATGGTTTTGTCTGAAGAACTGGTAGCGGCGATGGAAGGTGCAAAGCGCTCTACCGTCACTCTCGATATGCCGCCGCCTGTGCTGGTGGTAGAAGTCGTTTCACCGGGAAAAGACAATGAAGACCGAGATTACCGCTACAAACGCTCGGAATATGCAGCACGGGGCATTGTTGAATATTGGATTGTCGATCCCATGCAGCAACAAGTGACTGTGCTGGAACTGATCAATGGGTTGTATGAGGAGAAGGTTTATCGAGGAAGTGGGTGTATTCTTTCGCCGACTTTTTCCACTCTACAACTGACAGCAGAGCAAATTTTGCAGGCTGGGTGAAGAGCATAGACTGATAGAGGAAATAGCCGTTTTTAAAAAAGGTTGATTCATATCAAATCCGGTTGATTAATCATCTTATGGTAGGGGCGAACGGCCGTTCGCCTCTACTGTTTATAAAATAGACGAGTTTGCTCGAAATAGTGTTTAATCAGGATCAATTAATTAATTAATTAGTCAATTGAAACGATGCTTAATAAAACGGCTATTTTATTCCTGGCAAGCACGAGTCTAATCGGGGCGCTCACCTCTCCAGTGCTTCTCTCTAAAACCGTCGCTCAAGAGATGACAACGCCGATGTTGCTGGCTCAGCCAGCCCAACAAATTACCGTTCAGGAATTGAAGGGATTTGAAGGAGTCATCGCGTCTGTCGTTCCCAGTCACGATGGCAAAATCTTGCTGGTTGGTTCTGGGGGTGGCATTACGGCGCTCAATCTGACTAACTCAGAAAAGGTCTTCTCAGTGCCTTGGAACATGAATCCCGCAACGAGTTCGCAGATTGTTGTCAGTCCCAATGGTCAGTTTTTTGCGGCAGCCCAGGGTAATGATATTGGTCTTTTTGCAGCAGATGACGGGAAACAACTCAGAATTTTACGAGGACACCAGGGAAAAGTCAGTGCGCTTGCGATTAGTCCCGACAACAAAATGCTCGTCAGCACAAGTGGCGAGGATCGGACAATTCGAGTCTGGGATGCCGAAAAGGGAGATTTGCTTGACACCCTCAGCGAAAATGTCGGACCAGTGATAACCGTTGCCTTTAGTCCTAGTGGCAAATTTTTTGTGACGGGTTCCATCGCCGAGTCTCGCTTCATCAAATTCTGGGACACCGAAACGCGAAAATTGCTGGCAGAGCCAATGCAACAGCCCGGTTTTGTCTATACGGTAGCTGTCCGTCCCAATGGCAAGGATCTGGTAGCTGCGGTTAGAAATTTGGTCAAAGTCTGGAATTTAATGGAAACGCCAGAGGGAATCAAGGCGAAGGAAGTTTTCAGTATGAGAGGGCCGCGGCTGGATATCACGATGCTCGCCCTTTCTCCAGACGGTCGCTTAGCTGCTACGGGTGATAAGTCCGGTAACATTATTCTCTATAATGTCGGCAAAGGCCAAGTCCTAAAAACGCTAGACGCGCATAAGGGATGGGTTTCGTCCGTTGCCTTCAGTCCTGATGGCAAATACCTCTACAGTGGTGGCGAGGATAAAATGGTTAAAATTTGGGATCTCTCGCAATGGAAATACTGATGAGGTAAAACTTCAATCATCAGGAAATATCAGGGACAGCAGCGATGACCGTCATTTACGACCTTGAACATATCACCACCTACAGCTATCGCAACCCGGTGACGTTTGGTGAGCATCGTGCCATCTTTTTACCCAGTGCAGGTTATGGCGAGCAGATTTTGAGTTACTCGGCGCAGACCAATGTACCATCCCAAATCCGATGGATGATGGATACCCTCTCTAATAATGTGGCGGCAATCGAATTTAGCGAACCGGCCAAAGAACTGATTGTCACTTGCCGGATAAGGGCTGAGCATTTTGGCATCAAGGCGATCACCGAATTTCCTCTAGATGAGCGTGCTATAGATATTCCAGTGCAATACACACCGGATGAGTGGATCGATCTATCCGTATTTATGCGCCCTCATGCTGAAGATGCCGATGGCAGTCTTGCTGCTTGGGCCAAAAGCTTCGTTGCTGGCGACCAAGACGATACCCTCGATGCGCTGCAACGGATGATGGATAACATCTGGAACACCTTGACCTATCAGGCACGGGAGACAGAAGGAACCCAGTCTCCGGGCGAAACCCTGCGTTTACAGTCGGGAACTTGCCGGGACTATGCTTGGCTAATGATTGAGGCGTTGCGACGGCTGGGTTTAGCCTGTCGCTTTGTCAGTGGCTATCTCTACGATGCGGCACTCGATGGCGGCGAGATTGGGATGACGGGTTCGGGGGCAACCCATGCCTGGCTACAAGTCTATCTTCCTGGCGCTAGCTGGCGAAACTATGACCCAACTAATCGGATTACGGCAGGTTTCGATTTGATCCCAGTCGCGATCGCCCGTCACCCTGAGCAGGTCATCCCCTTGTCAGGTTCCTGGTTTGGGGATACTCAGGACTATTTGGGCATGGAAGTGAAAGTGATGATTCGCAAGCTTGGCACACTTCCTGAGTTCGAGGAAAGGAAGTAAAGACTAAACCTAACCTAAAATCAATGGGGTAAGTTTAAAATCAGTAATTATTATTAACCTATCTAAATATTTCAAAATGTCAATTCCATCTGAGATAACTGTAGTCATTACTCAACTTCAACAAGAACTTAAACAAATTCAAGCTCAAACAACCCAAGGACTAACATTAGTTAGGTCTTTAATGATATTATTTCCAGACAATGAGACGTTAAATCAATTTTTTGCGTATTTTAATACAGTTCTTTTCTTTGTGATTGACTCAGAAAGAAGAATTCAGATAACTCAAGAACATCTCACTGCTAATATTGCGACTGAAACCATTCAAGAAGCAGGAGAGGATTTGAGTAACTTGCTAGGAAGGGTGTTAGAGACTAGAATAAAGGTAGAAGGAATTTTGAAGCGTTTGGAGCAGTTGTCATGAAAAAGTTACCTGATCAGAAAACACTAGATGAATTATTGGAGTTAGCAAAAGATGCGTTTCAACACGCCAAAGAAATGAATGATCTAGCAATTAAAATAGAGGAGAAATATAAAACACCTTTAGATCAAGTTAAAGAAATTACTGAATCAGAGACAAGGATAAATAAATAGTGTAATCTTGTCAACCAATTAGTTTGATTTTGCAGATGAGAAGATAAGTACCTAAGCAAAATTAATTACCCATCTTGATAGCCCTATTGCCTTTTGCCTCTTGCCTCTTGCCTCTCTCCACTAGGAAATTTATTTTGCACGACCACTTAAGGCGATCGCCTCAATATCATTCTCAATAATCCTATGGTATGTTAAAGATATGCCTTTTTTTAGGAAGATCGCAATGAGTAAAATTATAACAGCTATATTTGACGGTGAAACCCTGCATCCTGAAACACCATTAGATTTACCGCCTAATCAACGTTATCAAATTATTATTACACCGATCATTGAAGTGAGTGAGCATCAAAAACCTGATCAACCTGGATTACATTTAGGTGCAATTTCAACGAATGATGATTTTGATAAACCCTTACCGGATGAATTTTGGTTAGGAGAAACATGAAGTTGTTATTTGATACCCATACGTTTATCTGGTGGGATAGTGAACCGAATAAATTATCACAAACAGCATTAAAATTATTGTCTGATCGGTCTAATATTAAACCTTTAAGTATTGTTAGCATTTGGGAAATTCAAATTAAGTATCAGTTGGGTAAGTTGTCTTTAAAACTTCCCTTAAGAGATATCGTTATTTTGGTAACTTTGTAAGGACTTAATAATATTAAGTCCCTACGATAATTTGGTTAATTTTGTGAACTGATGAAAATTAAGCTACTGCATCTTTGAGATAACGTTTTAAATCACTGGATACGGGTAATTTTTCAATCTCTTTTTGCAGATCAAATACAGATTCACCTTTTTGTTTACGTTCCAAATAAACATTTTTCAGAATTTCTTGTAATCCATCCTTGGATAACGTATCTGCGATTAATCCTGATATACAAAGAATAGCAATGCCTCCAAGCATACCTCCGGGACCTAAAAAGGCTAAAGCTGCTGTTATTGCTGCTGCTCCACTTAATCCAGTAAATGCCATTGTGACTAATAAAATGACACCCGGAAATCCTAATGCTACGATTTTCCTGACGACTTCATCCATATCCATTGTTGTTACCTTATTGTTTATTTCTCTGAAAATCTGTATTTATCGTTAAGTATTTATTTCCTTGACTTGATCAGATCTGCTATTAAACGACCAATGACTGCGCCTGTAATCGTAATTGTAATTTCTAAAGCAGTAGCTATGGAAGCTAATAATACACCCACAAAGGGGATTGATGTGATTAAGGTTGTGATAGCCATTCCAACAATAACACCAACACCTAGCCCTGTTACTAAGAATGGGTGAGCTTTAACAAAATCAATGATTTTGACAAGGAGAATTTTACCAATATTAAAGACTTTGTTGCCTACTCGTTTAGTGAAGCTAATAAGTTCATGCAAGCGACAAGCAATATCATTCGATAATCCACTATTAACTAACCAGACGTACAATTCATGGCTAAAGATGGAATCAGCTTCGACTTGCCATAAGGTTAAGTCTATATTAGCCTGTGCTAAAGATAAGGAGCTTGAGGTCATTGGTTTAAGTTTTACTCGAAACAACTACTTTCTATTGTGAAGCAATATAGTTGAAGTGAACATCGAAAAATTGCTGAATTTTCTATATTGGCTAATCCTTGAAAATCAAGACGGAAAAAGTAGGCTTTTATCTTGTCTGTCTGAAAAGGTCGGGTAAAGTCGGATTATAATAAGAGAAACTACGTAGAGATGTAAAACGATGGATATTCAGGGTATCTTTGAGTGTGGCGGATGAATTGGTGTTTGCCAAGACTGGAAAACACTTAGACAATCTTCAAGTAGATATACTGAAAGGAACATTAACAGGTCAAAAATATGCTGACCTTGCAATCAACTTACTACGTATTGCTATACTTCTCGGTTAAGCCTAATGTAAAATCAAGACGGACTCAGTAGCTCAAAAACTGATTAATAAAACCCAGAACTAAGATTTCAAACTATGAATATCTTCCAACTAGACCTACGCCAAACCCTTATTGTAGCTATTTTAGTTTTGTACCTGGGTAAATACTTAACCAAACAAATGAAGTTTCTTCAGGACTTCAACATCCCCGATGCAGTTTCAGGCGGTGTACTAGCCTCATTATTTTTTGGTATCTGTTATGCAGTTTTTAAGTTTAAGGTAGAATTTTCTCTCAACATCCGCGATGCTCTATTGATTATTTTTTTTACAACCATTGGGCTTTCTTCTAAATTGAAAACCCTCCTACAAGGGGGGAAACCTCTGTTAATTTTGTTGGCGACTGCTGTAAGTTTTCTCTTGTTGCAAAATTTGACGGGGGTAGCGGTTGCTACACTGATGGGGTTGGATTTACCCCTTGGCTTGCTCTCAGGCTCGGTTTCCCTCAGTGGAGGACACGGAACGGTGATCGCCTGGTCTCCTATTTTTAGGGATACCTACGGGGTTGCCAATGCGTCGGAAATTGGCATTGCTAGTGCTACCTTTGGTTTAGTCTTGGGGGGAGTCATTGGTGGGCCGATCGCCAAATGGTTGATTGTCAGGAACCGACTCGAATCGGATTGCCAAGAACAAGACCTAACCGTCGGCATCAAGCACGGACAGAAGAATGTCAAGATTGACTACAACACCATGCTCAATTCCCTCTTGGTGATTGGTCTGACGATTGGTTTGGGAATTAGGCTCAATTCTCTCGTCGCCGCGACCGGTTTAAGGTTGCCTGATTTCGTCGCCTGTTTATTGGCGGGAATTATCCTGACTAATACACTGCCTTTGATCTTCAAACGCTTTCCTTGGCCTTCTGATACGCCTTCTCTGGCTTTAATTTCTGATGTCAGTCTCGGTTTGTTCCTAGCGATGTCATTAATGAGTTTGCAGTTGTGGACATTGGCAGGCATGGGCGGGCCGATCGCCATATTGCTGTTAGCGCAGTTGTTGATAAGTACGCTTTATACAATCTTTGTTGTGTTTCCCGTTATGGGCAAAAACTATAATGCGGCGGTCGTCTCGGCAGGATATTCGGGACTAACGTTGGGTGCAACGCCGACAGCGATCGCCAACATGACTGCCGTCACAGAACGATTTGGGGCTTCACCGCAGGCGTTTATTATCGTTCCTTTAGTAGGAGCTTTTTTTATCGATATTGCCAATGCCTTTGTTATCCAGAAGTTTCTGAATTTTATTGGTTGAGCGGTTTAGATGATTGATGCGGGTGAAACTAGAATAAGGGTAGCAGGAATTTTGAAGCGTTTGGAGCAGTTGTCATGAAAAAGTTACCTGAGCAGAAAACACTAGATGAATTATTGGAGTTAGCAAAAGATGCGTTTCGACACGCCAAAGAAATGAATGATCTAGCAATTAAAATAGAAGAGAAATATAAAATACCTTTAGATCAAGTTAAAGAAATTGCTGAATCAGAGACAAGGCTAAATAAATAATGTAATCTTGTCAACCAATTAGTTTGATTTTACGGGAAAAGTTCGACCCTGTATTATCGTTATGAAATCATTAAACATTGTAGGGACTTAATATTATTAAGTCCCTACGGTTTCTATTGCCGTATCCCTATCACCCTTGTAATGGATTGAGTCGCAAAGGATTGTAATTGTTGAGGAGAAACAAATTCCACGCCAATTGTCTCTATAAATGCTTCTTTGTCTTCCTGAGTTGCTGAGATGAAATTTCCTTGATCGTTATACTTAACCCAGTTGCCAAATAATTCTACCAAATAGCCTTCCCCCTCTTTAAGCACTTCCACAATCGCTCCAGTTGTACCGATAGCGGCAATTCCGCCATCGGTTAAGGGGATATCTTCTGTTAGTTGAACACTATCAAATAATTGAAATTTACTCATTTTAATTTCTCTCTGCGATCAGGTACTGCTGTAACAAATCTAACAATATTTTCACCTGTCAAGACAATCCAGACAGTACGAATTCGATACAATTGGACAGAAGCTCCTCTTATTTTAAGATAAACCCGATAGCGATCGCCATACTCGGTCGTGTCTTGTTTTTGTAGCATTTTGAGAGAAACTGCTGCTAAGATAGCGTCTCGAATCGCTTCAGGATTGTCAAATCCCATGACTTCGCGCCAAAACTTACGTTTATCCCCACCAATACCAGCTTCGGTAGTATAGTTGAGTAGGTAGTTAGCTTTAGCGATTGGAAAGTCGAATTGGGATGCTGAAGTCATTAACTATGAAGCTTTTCTTGAACTATAGCAATCCTAAATAGGTTGTCATAAATATTATATTAACCACAAAGGTACAAAGACACAGAAGCAAGAACAAGGTTAACTAACCATGCTCCCTCGCCGTCAGTGATTCGTACATCCCGCAAGGACACCTCAAAAGTTGCCACGACTTCGCACGGTTGACCTGTGACTGTCAGGGTGGCTAATTTGGCGTTTTTGAGCAATCCTTTCAAGACAGATTCTCCTGTTGCGATTTCAAACACCCAAGCGGGATTACCTTTGTCTCCTTTGGTGCTAACTTGTGCCGAGGTAAAGGTAAATTTATCGCTGGTGGCAGCAGTGGTTTTGTCTTCGGCAGTGCCTTTAAGGGTGCTTTTCTCACCTAAAGAAGCTTCTATCCCTATTTTACTCTCTTGACTGGTTTGCTGCGATCGCTCTTTTTGAATCGTAAGCTCTAGAGTTGTGTGTAATTCTCGCGCATTGAGGGAAATTGTGCCATTTTGCAAGATTAATCGCAGTTCGCCGCCTCGTAAGCCAAATTTAACCCGTCCTCCTAGTAAATATTCCCACTGCTCGTTAAAGTTAATGGTTAAATAGAGTTCAAGGCTTTCAGGGTTATTATCGGGTTTCTTGCGATTAAATCGTCCTTTTTTTACAGTTTCATTCGGATTTACTGTCAATTCCATGCCTAGACAGTCAGGACAGCGATTTTCAGGTGAGGAAGATGATGGCGAGACAGTTGACGGCATCATTGAGCAAAAATGAGAATTTTGGCGAGAAAAACCTTTCTCAAGTATAAAGCGATCGCGTTTGGCTGGCGACTGATTCCCGACGAAAAACTTGTTATGATGAGAGGAATTGAAAAAATGGGGAAATTTCGTCTAAGTTGAAGGAGAATATCGATGTCTCAAACACCTATCACCATCACTTATTCGCTAGAGGAAGTCTTAGGACAAATTAATCAGAAACTAGATAACCTACAGAAAGATGTTACAGATATTAAAATAGGGCAAGCTAAGCTGGAAGTTGAAGTTAAAGGAATTAGTAAACGGCTAGATAATCAGGAATTTATCAATCGTTCTGTGATTGTTGGTTTTGTCTTGGCGGTTGCTGCGGGAGTGGTTAAGCTGTTTTTTCCCAATGTTTTAGCTAATTAAGCCCAAAACCCTCGATCAATTCAGCTTTTTTTCTGTTATTTATTGCCTGTTCCCTGCTATAAATGTAAGAAATTGTCATTAAAGGGAATGCTTCTCTCGTTAACCATGCCGATCGCGATCAATCCCTCCCGCACTCAGGTCAAACACCTACTGGTCACGCTATTCATCTCGATTCCTGCCTTTTTAGGAAGTGCTTGGACGGCTCCTACTCAAGCAAGGGAAGTTGAACTCAGAGTCGGCATTGTGCAACGGTTTGGCGAAGAGGCAACCGATAAACTAACAGTAACTAGCACCCAAGGCGATACATTAACCTTACGCTGGCGCGATCGCACTGGACAAGTTCAAACCCTCAGCGTCCCTAAAATCACCCTAGAAATCCTCAAGCAACCCCTCTCTCCTCCTGTGTTGCAAGAACGAGTGGTTTTGAGCGATCAGGCTACCTTTGAAACCGCCGAAGATAGTGCTAATCAATGGAAAGCCAAAGGCATTAAAGTCGAAGTAACCCAACCCGAACGCTGGCAGGTGTGGGCAAAACGCGATGTCTACAGCACTCCTCTCGTGCGCCGTTTGCTCCTGCAAAGTCTCCACACTAAGGGTTACACTCAATCCTATTTAGAATCGTCTATCCTCGCTAGCAAGCCGCAAGCGACGTTTACCGTACTTAACAATCGCTACAGCAGCGACTATTTGATCATTGCCGCTCAAACTCAGCGCGTACAAGTCCAAAAAGACAACGGCAAAACCCATCTCTACGGCGGGAGTTTGCAGCTACAACCCAACGCTTACGGAACTTACACACTCGTCAACAGTGTTCCTGTTGAAACTTATCTGCGCGGAGTGGTTCCTCACGAAATCGGGCCAGGCGCACCTGATAATGCTACCAGAGCGCAAACGATTATTGCTAGAACTTACGCCCTCCGCAATTTACGCCGCTTTCAAGCTGATGGCTACGAATTGTGCGCTACGGTTCACTGTCAAGTCTATTACGGACTGACGGGGACGACTCCCAGGGTTGACCAGGCGATCGCTTCGACCAAAGGATTAGTGTTAACCTATCAAAATGAACTGGTCGATGCCCTCTATTCTTCGACCACTGGCGGCATTACTGCTACCTTTGGCGATGTTTGGAATGGGGAAGAACGCCCTTATCTGCGGGCGGTAATTGATTCTTCGCAAAAAATCTGGGATCTCTCCTCTCAATCGCTGTCTGATGAGACGGCTTTTCGACGCTTTATTAGTTTGAAGGAAGGATTTAACGAAACGGGAAGAAATGTCTTTCGTTGGCGCAAAGAGGCAAGCATCGAGCAAATAAACAAGGATTTAAAAGAATATTTCACAAAACGCAAGCATCCTCTAGCAAATTTCCAGACGATTCAATGGATGGAAGTGACTCAGCGATCGCCCTCTGGTCGCATTCTCACCCTCAAAATCCAGACCGATAAGGGCATTCTCGAATTATATAAAAATGAAGTCCGCAGTGCCCTTGGAGCGCCGCGCAGTACCCTATTTTATCTTGAACCCATTTACACAGCGCAAAAACAGCTTAAGGGGTTCGCCTTTGTCGGAGGTGGTTTCGGTCATGGCGTGGGCATGAGTCAGTACGGATCTTATCATTTAGCTAATCTAGGCTGGAGTGCTGAACAAATTCTCTCGTTTTACTATCCGGGAACGAAAATTCAACCTCTCAGCGAATCGATTGTTTTTTGGCGAGAAAGGGAATAAAAGTTAATAGTTAAAAGACCCGGCTTCCACGCCTATCACAAGCATCCCGTATTGCTGCTACCTTCCGGTTCTGACAAAGTTTGGGCGTTGTAATCGCGTGGGGCCGAGTCGATATCTAGTATAACATACCCTCAAAGGCGATCGCTCTTTCTCCCCTGCCTAAATTAGAGAAAAAAAATGTCAGTCTTCATCAGTGTTGAGAATCTGGGGAACCCGGAAAAAATCGCCTTCCGCTTGGGGAGCTTCTTGCAATAGTGCTTGGCGATCGCTATAACTGATTTGGGTATCAGAACGTGTCACGTTATTAATTTCAATAGCGCGAGTGGTTGGCGGCACGTCAGAGGTATCTAACTCGCTCAACTGTTCAAAATAGTCTAAAATGCTGCTCAATTGATTGGCAAACTGTTCTTCCTCGGCGGGTGTAATCTCTAATCGTGCAAGATGGGCGATTTTCTGGACTTGTTGGCGATCAAGGGTCATAATCGGTTATCTCTATCAGTTAGAAATAGACATCTATTTCCGAGCGTCCGGTGGTTTTGAGCCAGTTTTGCGCTTCAATGTAGTTGTTGGGAGCTAAACGAATCGCTTGCTTCCAGTATTCTGCTGCTTTATCGAATAACGTTTCAGCTTCTTCGCTTTTTCCCGCTTCTTTGGCTTTTTCTCCTTGATAGTGATAGATTACCGCAATATTATTGAGGGTAGAAGACATCCTTGGGTTAAGGTCGATCGCTTGGAAATAGTAACCTAATGCTCTTTCGTGTTCGCCGTTGCTGGCATGAATGAGACCAATATTGTAGAGGACGTAGCTGCGATCGATGGTGTCTTCTTCTAATTTTAAAGCCTCATAGTAATTATCCAAGGCTTCAGCGTATTCCCCATCCGCTTGCGCTGACATCCCGTCGCGGTAGTAAAGAAACGCTTCTTTTTCTTTTTGACTGGCAGGAAACACCTTTAACAAGATATCTGCCATGACGGTAAATGACTTGTCAATGAAGTTATCGTTACGCTGGCTTCTGGGCATAGTAGAGTGCTAAGGATTGAGGTCTGTTGTCAGAGAGACTCCGACGGACGCTGAAATGTTGGAGGGAGCCTCCAACATCGCGTCCTCGCCTTTTAAAGGCGGAGCTTCCTCTGACTTCGTCAATCCTATCACTTTTTCAATGTCCAATAACCCATTTCCTATTGTGCGACTCGTTTAATCTAAATAAGTAGAAATACTTAAGGACGATTAGCGTGGAATATAGCCAGTAATGGCACAAGAACCACGACAACTGTATATCCGTGTAGGTGAGCCAACAGGCAAGTCCTACCCTTCAGGTGTTGG